>JACOXO010000018.1 GCA_016182365.1 Candidatus Gottesmanbacteria bacterium
CCGTGTCCTAAGGCTGGCGAATTTAAAGGGCGGAAGCTAAAAGCGCCATCCTGCAAATTCAGTTTTTCAACTGCCTCCCTAAACTCTGCAAATTTATCGCTCTCAACCGGGAAAAGTCCCATAAACACCATTGGTTTAGGCTCTTTATACCCAGGAAGAGGGTGGATATTTTTAGACTCCAAATCAGTTAAGGTATCACCAACTTTAGCATGGTGAATATCTTTAAGACCGGTTGCCACATAACCTACTTCACCTGTTAAAAGCTGGTCAGCCCGTTTAATTTTGGGAGAAAAATAGCCAACCTCTACAGGAGTAATTATATTCTTAGAAGCCATAAATTTAAGTTTCGAAAGAGGAGTATAAATATATGAACCGTCAACAACTTTAACAAAACAAATTACACCTCTGTGATGGTCAAAGTATGATGAAAAAACCAGCATTCTTAAAGGCCTGTTATCGTTTTCCCCAGGAGGTGGAATCCTGTTTATAATCTTAGTCAGCAGTAAATCTACATTCTTTCCGGTTTTACCTGATATCTCCACAAATTCCTCATCCTTAAATCCAAAAGCCATTTTCATCTGTTCTTTAGCTTCCTTGATATTGGCAATTGGAAGATCTATTTTATTTATAACTGGAATCACTTTTAAATTTCTTTTAACAACCTGCTGCATATAGGCCAGAGTCTGAGCCTGTACGCCCTGAGTTGCGTCAACTACCAGGATTACCCCTTCGCAGGCTGCAAGGGAGCGGGATACTTCATAGGAAAAATCAACATGCCCAGGGGTATCTATCAAATTCAAAATATACTCTTTCCATTTCATCCGTACTGGGGCCAGTTTTATAGTAATTCCCCGCTCTTTTTCAATAGGATTGCTATCCAATACCTGCTCAGTCATGTCACTTTTTGCTATAGTTCCGGTCATCTCCAAAAGCCTATCGGCAAGAGTGGATTTGCCATGATCAACATGTGCTACAATAGCAAAATTACGGATATTTTTGGTCATAATATGGATTGTACCATGATATAATTCACTTAGGCGCCTGTGGCTCAACTGGATAGAGCGCATCGCTTCGGACGATGAAGTTGCAGGTTCAACTCCTGCCAGGCGCGCAATGGAGGTTTCCCGCAACAAATTTATAATCTTAAGGATTGCGGGACCCCGCAAAATGCGGGGCGATTCCCTCCAGGCGCACAACATTTATGAAAGAAAAACTTCCTATAAAAGTTTCTGAAAACCAATATATTTCATTAAATATGGGTGAAGTTTTTTTTGCAGATCCTTGGAGTTTTTGTGTCTATATTAAAAATAGGCAGATGAAAATTGATTTAAAGATGCCCCTGATTTTGTAATTAATGCTTGGAAAAAACGGTTGGTAAGGTAAGAGTATAATAAATAACATTCATGATTATCCTAAAAGATAAGAATACATACATATTAAGGCTGAAAAGAGGTGAGTATGTTATCAAATCTCTTGAGAAGCTTGCAATAAGGGAGAAACTAAAATCTGCATCATTTACGGCAATTGGGGCATTGGATCAGGTTGAACTTGCTCATTATAACGTTGCTAAGAAGAAATATTCCAGTAAGAAGTTTAATTCTGAGATGGAACTGGTGAACATGACCGGTAATATTTCCTGGTATGATGGAAAACCGCTAGTTCATGCTCATGCTTCATTATCAAATCCTGATATGAGTGTAGTTGGAGGCCATTTTGTTGAAGGAAGAGTGTCGGGGACATGTGAAATCAGTTTAAATGTTCTTGGGAATCGAATTGAAAAACAGTATGATCCAGAGACTGGCTTGAAGTTGATGGTTCCTTAATTTTTAATGTATCGGGAGAATTTAGACAACCAGGTACGTGGGCATTTATCCCATCACAACATCTATATTCTTTTATAATTCTAACTGTATTGTCGGTTTTTTCTATAATAGAAATATTATATTGTGAGTCTTCAGGTTCTTCATTTTTCAGTTTTTCAATTTCAAAAGGCAGGTCCCGTTCAAGTTTAAGCTCATTTTTTGCTGTTTGTATGATCTGGATTAAACCATTTTTATCAACACTGCCAACAGAAGCTAAAATTTCAGCGCACTTATCTAACAGATCATATCCAAAATGAGCAAGAATAAATTTAGCTCTCATTTCTGCTGCAAAAAGTGTTGACTGGTCGCCGCCAATTAAATAGGTTAAAACTTGTGCCTGGTAGTTATCACCGGCTAAACCCTGGGGAGTATAACGTGTCGGCTCCGAAACCCTGCTTGCCATCAAAGCCGACAAAAATCCTAAAGTATTATTCTCTACACTTCCTGCGTAGAAACGGGTAACACCTCTATATTCTGAGGTGGGAATTACACTGACTTCCTTAATATTTATTCCTTCAAACATAGCTACAACGGCATGCTGCAACTCATGGCGGGCGACATTTTTAATTTCTGGTGATACAAACCTTTCACCAGCTAATCTCTCCATCATTTTATTTGTATGATAATTTCATACAATTATACCATTTGATAATAAATAAATAACGTTCTAATATAGTCCTATGAACCTTAGTGGAAAAATTGCTTCGGATCAGGTTATAAAGTTAAAGTTTTCTATAAGTGGTACGGTTTCCTCTGTCAACACAACTACCGGCAAATCAGTTAAAAAAGGAGAACTTCTGGCTTCTTTAAATCAGAAAGAACTTCAGGCGTATTTGGACAGGTCTTTGAAATATTATGATTCTCAAAGGGCAGAGTTTGAGGAGAAGCAGAAAAAGGGAATAGGGGATTTTGAAAGAATAAAAATTCAAAGTGAGTTAGATATATCAGTTAAAAATGTTGAGATTGCAAAGACCAATCTTGAGGCGACTAATCTTTATTCTCCAATTAATGGAATTGTAGTTGAAATGGACCCGATAGCACCGGGAGTAAATATTGCCCCAACGAATTTCGTAATAACTGTTTTAAATCCTGATTCATATTATTTTGATGCAGAAGTTAAGGAGGAGAATTTAAATGACCTTAAGGTCGATGATTATGCCGAAATTTCATTAAAAGCTTTTAAAGATAAAGTCTATAAAGGCAGGGTTGCTGCAATCGGCATTACACCTTCAAAAGATGGAATTTATCCTGTTAAAATTGTCCTAGAGGAAAAAACTGATCTGAGGCTTGGTTTATCAGGTACAGTTGAGCTAAAACAATCAGTGTAACTCTAAATCTAATATATCTCCTGTTTTTATGGAATAATGTTTAGCTGCGTTGCCTAAATTAACAGCAAGCTCAAGAGTTCCACTGCTTCCCAATAAAGCAAGAGGTTCTCCTTTAGCTACATCGGCGAAAGTTCTTACAACCCGGACAGTTGCAATTTTTTCAGAGTTTTTTGAAAAAGTCAGCGATTTTCCCTCTTTAAAACCATTCTTTGCATAAATTTTTAAGTTCCCATAGCTGTCTGTATGAACAACTTGCCCCTGGATAAAGGATAATTTTGTAATTTTATTCGCATCTATCAAAGATGAACCAAAATCCTCGGGTAATTTTCTCTGAGCCAGATAAATACCTGCTTTTATAAACACGTCTCTCCCGTGGAATGTTGTTGAAATACGTGAATTTACTTTGTTCTCGTTTATCTTCCATATTTTCTTAATCCCGTCGTTTATAGCTGCTGGATACAAAAGACCATTGTCAGGTCCTACAAACCAAAACTTATTAGATCGTATGACTATCCCGGATCTTTGGCTTCCAACCCCAGGATCAATAACACCAATATGTACAGTGTTAACAGGAGAGAATTTAGTCAAGGTAAGTATCTGAAAAGCACCTTCTGTGATGGAAAAGTCGGTTACATCATGGTTCTCAATGACCTGACCGTCAAAGTTCTCCGAAGCAAGCACAGCTTTAAGCTGTGCTGCTGCAAAACTGTCGCCAAAATCAGTCGTTATTGTAATTGTTGGTTTCATAGTAAATCCCGCGGAGCGGGATTGATGGTTTCTAAATTCGCTTCGCTCATTAAGTAACCATCAAAAAACCTCCTTGCGGAGGTTTAAAAAGTATAAATAAACCTCCGACTCAAACGGCAACCATTGCCATTGTGGAGGTTTTAAGAGTTTGTTTCATTTAATTTATTATACCTGAATGTATAATCATTGCAAGTGATATAATTATTTTATGGAGTCAGTAAAAAATCCACAGGCTTATCAGGCTTTGTTGACAATAAACGAGCAGGAAGCTTCGCTTAAAGCCCGAAGCGGTTATCTCAAAGCCTATATCTTAAGTTTTTTTGTACCGCCTATTGGTGTCTATTATTTTATTAAATATTTTTTTATCGCAGA
This sequence comes from Candidatus Gottesmanbacteria bacterium, assembly GCA_016182365.1. Taxonomy (GTDB): domain Bacteria; phylum Patescibacteriota; class Microgenomatia; order JACOXO01; family JACOXO01; genus JACOXO01. The sequence goes on from JACOXO010000018.1 coordinate 4,310, forward strand.
CTCCAGTTATGGAAACCGTAAAGCTGCATTTTTATCTCTTGTCATAACAGCAACATCACTCCTTTTAAATATTTGGTTATTTAATCTATTTTTTAGCCAGTTTGCAGCAAAAGACAGTGTAAATGAGCAGTTTATTCAGGATCTTATAACTCCTGCCAACCAGAAAGAACTCCAGCAGTTATTTGAGTAAATATCTCTTAATGTGTTATATTTTTATTAGGAACTCATTTATGAGTAATAAATGGTATCTTACGGTTACGTTTAAAATCACAACTATACTTCTACTTATTATATTTATAATAAAAATATCAGATGTATATGCTGCAAAACCAACACCTACACCAACAAATACTCCAATCCCAACACCAACATCAACACCTACATTAACTCCTACTCCGACGCTTACTCCAATTCCTATACCTACCAATACTCCTGCTCCTTCTGCGACTCTGACACCTATTCCGACCCTAATTCCTACAGATACCCCTATACCAACAACTGCTCCTACTTTTACTCCAATACCTCTGGATACGCCAACTGTTACTCCTCAATCTTGCATAAAGTTAACAAATGGTGATGCGAATTGTGATAATTTGATTAATCTGGATGATTTTATAATTTGGAAAACTGAGTTTATTTATCAACCTGCAACTCCAACTGCAGATTTTGATGGTAATGGTGTAGGGATGAGCGATTTTAACGTCTGGCAAAACGGTTTTATTAATAATCCTTGAAATAGACTGATATAATATAATCAATGGTAGTCTCAGTAGAAAATCTAAGACACATAAACGCTTTAAAAAATGAAGTAGTTTCTATTTGTTCTTATCAGGATCATATAATAAGTCTGGTATCTCTTCTCTACCCGGAAAATAAAAAAACGCATGTATCATTCAACCCTAATGGAAATTCAATCAAGGTAATTAGAAATAGTGACGAGGACACCATGGAAAATTCATTTCAGTCTGAAGACAAGCTTATAGTAACTAGAATTACTCGTAAACCTAACACTGTAGTGACTTATTTAGATATACAAGATGGGAGTGAATCTAAAAAAAGATACGAGTTTTCTGCCGACGGAACTTATATTAAAACTGAAACTGTAGGCGATGATTCTAAACCTGGCGAAATGGATCTTGCAGAAGCAAGAAAAATAAATGAAACGCTTTCATCTATTTTGGCAACTTTCCAGATTCACAATTAGCATTATTTAACTACCTCAGTTAATAACTCAGGGAATTGATTTGTTCCCATAGTGAAAATAAGAAAATGACCTTTATTTTCTAATTTAATAACTTTTGGTTTTAAAGCTGAATTCATATAAACCCTTCCTTGTATCGTTTTCTGTCTCAGGAATTTTGACTGGTGCAACAAGTACTAATTTTTTAACTTTTTTGCCGCTTTCTAATAAATAACGGACTAAGAAAGCCGCCCCACAACTATGACCTACGAGAACAGAGTTTTCTGTAATCGGATACTTTTCAAACTCACTTTTCCACTTTGAATAAATAGGATTCCAAGGAGTTGGCATATCAAGAGCATATGCTTTATAACCAAGTATTTTTAATTCCGTTTCCAGCCAATTCATCCACCGATCTTTTTTGGGAATAATCCTATCAGCAGAGGCAGGACAACCATGAATTATTAAACATATATCGAATTTATTCTTGTTCATTGTGATCCCGATGAACTTTGTTTCAAACGCCTTCTAACTCGGGTTCATAAATTAATACTTGCATATCCCATAAAAGAAAATAGCAGCTTTTACCTCCACTTTTTTACATATATGCACTGGATGTTAGCTTTAAACTAACTTACAGTTTAAATATAAAAGGTTATATAAAATTTGTCATGTCCTTCTTTAATTAAACAAAAGCCAAGGGGACTCGAACCCACATCCACCTACTTAATAGGAAGATGCCCCGCCTGCAAAAGCTGATGTGAGCTCGGAGAGACTCGAACCCACAACCACTCCCGACTAAGTCGGGAATGCTCTACCAATGTGAGTCTGATGGGACTCGAACCCACAACCACCTCCTTAAGAGGGAGATGCTCTACCAGTTGAGCTACAGACCCTTATTGTTATCTATATACCACTCTAAATATCTTTTATTTTTTGCCTTCTTTAATCGAGTTTCTTCTTTTCTTGCATCATGAGAATTGTTATATTCTTTGCTGAATATTAATTTCCATATACCCGGTATTTTACCTGTATAATGATTGTGTTTTCCATTATGTTCTTCTAATCTTCTCTTAATATTATTAGTAATCCCTATATAATAAACGTTCGTGTCCTTATTCTTAAGAATATATAGAAACATAGATTACCCACAACCACTCCCGACTAAGTCGGGAATGCTCTACCAGTTGAGCTACAGACCCTTATTGTTATTATAGCTAAATTCGCAGTTAACCTCAATCCAAGTAACCCCTACCACACCCTTGACCAAGATGGTAATATTCTTATTAGTATTAATTATTATATAAATATGAGCAAAGGTCCTGAAAGTAATACATTTTTAACTTTTATAAATGGTAATACCGGTAATATAGATTTACAAGCAGATTACAAAACCCGATTAGAACAACTTCCAGCTAGAGAAATCGTAGATATTGTCGAAGATGGTCAGCAACAATTAGAATTATCGGTTGAACCTGATGTAAGAGTCACAATAGAAGCAGCATTTCATACTGTAAAAAGTAAGGCTGGCAACGTATTAGAAAGACATGTATTACAGCCACAGGTAAAAACTCAAACTGATCTTTTAACCTCGGCTAGAAAATTAGTTCATCCCAGCGTTAGAAGAAATGGTGTATAAATCACAAGCAACTTCTGTGGTTAATATCTGAGGAAGAAATGGCCAACCACTCGGTAATTTAGTGTATAAGCGATAATCGGGATTTGGATTTTTTACAATCTGCCTATCACCCCAACTGTCTTTAAACTGAACCATTTCTGGATTCTTAGGTAATTTTTCTAAAGAATCTATCATTTGATCATAGTTAACTGCAAGATCTTCAAGAGACTCGATTTTAAACGGGAACCATCTTTTATATGGGCTTTCCTCAGTTAATTGTAGTGTAAGATCAGCTACGTATCTTGTAGGTCTACCATCTGTGTCAATATTGTAACAGGTAAAACTAGTAGAGTACCCTGGGACGCCTTTAATAGATATTTTCCCTTTACCACTATAAAAAATAGATGCACTTCCTTTATTATTAATGTTTAGGTCAGCCCAGCCATCGCAGTCGAACGTACTGAATTTCTCAACTACAATTCCTGGAGTTTTAGCGATTTCTTCATAAAATTCCTGATTAATTTTTTGTTCATTTTGTGGGCAAACATATTTATATTTAATATAAAAGTATATGTAAGTAGTGATAGGAATTAAGATCATTATAATTATACTAACTATTACTACCTTTCTAATTTTTTTCATAATCAAGAAAAAGATTTTGTCATTCCCGTTATCATAACATGTATAATCATATTTATGAGGAAAAATATATCTACAAATACGCCTTCTGAAAAATTTGTTGGCTACTCAAGAGCAGTTAGGGTAAGGAATACAATTTATATTTCAGGTACAACAAGCCAGAATGAGAAGGGTGAAATTATTGGCAATACAGTTGGTGGTCAAACAAAGTTTATTATAAAGAAAATTAAAAGTGTTTTAGAAAATGAGAACTTTTCGTTAAATGATATAGTTGAAACTACGGTTTATCTAGTTGATTTGAAAAATTTAAAAGATTTTGATAAAGTCTTTAAAAAATATTTCTACTCTATTAATCCTACCTGCACTCTTGTTGGTATTAACAGCTTGGTTGATGAAAAACTCCTAATTGAAATCTCGGCAACAGCACAAAAAGAAAAAGATGAATGTTGTGGTGAGTGTTATTAAATTCCTCCACCATCTGTAAACATTAGACCTGAGACAATTGAATTTGTAAAGGAGATAATTCGCTTAATGGCTTCTGGATTATCTTTTTGGGTTTTAAAATTTCGTCCCCAGAAAATACGACTTAATTGACCGATTTGCACAAAGTTGGCTCTTTCCATTAAAGCTTTCCTCACTCTTACAACAGAAAAAACTGAATTATCAGATGTCCTAGATATCTTATATGAATCTGCCCCAATAGCAAATTTTGTAATAAATAAAGTAGACCCTTTTTCTTTATGAATAAAGTGTTCACCAGCTAGAAACTCTGGTAATTCATTTATTCTATTACTTAGTTCTATATACACTTCCTGTATACTATCTTGTAACTGTTCTAAACTAGGATTATTGAATATATCTGAATAAGTTAAACCGTCTAATACGTCTTTCATTTAGTCAATAAATGCTGTAACAACAAATCGTTTTGAGTCGAGAAAGCCTATACATGTATACAACGTTAACCGGGAATCAATGGTCTGGTTTAATATGTATGTCTGATTCGGTTCTATTTCTTGGGTAAATGCAACAGTATATGTATATGTTTTACCATCTTTAGTTATAATTTCAATACTATCACCAGGCTTTACCTTAGCAAGTGGCCCGAATAAATTGCTCCAGTTATGGGCATAAAACACATTACTTTCTGGGATAAAACTAGCGCCTTTAGTTGTTGTTGGCCAGTTTTTTCCGTCAAAAGAAGCTGGTATAACAGGAAGTTCTATACCTACTGAGTTGATTTTTATAATCACAGGGGTGTCCATATTAATGCTTGAAGATTGAGATGGCGCTGAAGCGAAAGCAAGACGGGATGACCTATTTCTAAGATAAAGCTCCCAAGAGAACAATGATAGGAAAAAAATGCCAAGGATGAGGAAAAACTTACTTGGTTTCATGAGATCTTGTGTTGACTCCTAAAAGCATAAATAAAAGGCCAGCAATTCCTAGACTAAATAATCTGGCTGAGTCTCCGGTTCCTGCTAAACTTAAAACATTGGTTGTTGAAATACCAGCAGGCCCGATATCTCCAGGTTCTGGTCCACCTATTCCTCCATTACCACAAGAATAAGAGGTGTTATATGCAAGATAGGGCCCATTTTCAAGTCCCCAAACACTACCGTCAGGTATATAAATCCAGCCTAAATTTTTGTAATAATTTAAATCATCATCTGATATTTCATTTATTCTTAACCAGTTTGTCTGTATACCATTTCCATTTTCAGGACAAAAGCATTGAATAAGCCTATCAGCTGAAAGATTATAGACTTTATCAGTACCTGTGTAGGCATTACTGTCGCCTGGTATACCGTGTGTACCACTGGGATATTCCACTTTTAGTTCCCCTTGTGGATTTGAACAAACAGGAAACTTAGGCATTTGAATCGCAGCATAAGAGGGTAGGGAAGAGCTGACAAAAATTAAAATAAAGAATAAAATGATCTTCAAAAATTTCATATTAGGCCTAATATTATTAACTATGGGATTATATCAAGAAGTTGAGGTTAAGGCAAATAAAATACGAAACTATTTTCTTAGGATTACATTAAATGGAGAAGTATTAAGATTTACAAGTACATTCTGCAGTTTATAACCGTCAATTTCTACAGGAAGTATAAACTCATCATCAAAACTTCGTATATGTGCAAAACCTTCCTTATCAGTTATATATCTTGTGCCGTCATAGTCAAAGGAGGCTCCTACGACTGGTCTTCTCACACCATCCAAAAATCTAATTGAGGCAGATTTTACATTGTAGTATTTTGTCAAAACGTCAACTGCAGCTCTGGCTCTCCCATCATCATTCCACAGGCGGGTTGATCCGCCGACGTTTACCCAATAGTTTAATCCATAAAGATTAGGGTTCTTTATCAAAAGTTTTAGAGCCTCGTCAATCCATTGAGCTTGATCGTCTTCTGACATTCCCTGATGAATATCAGGAATAGGAACTCCCCATTCACCCAAAACTACCTGTCCACCTGTAATTAAGGCATAATTATTTATATCTTCATTTAACTCTCGGGGGGTTTTTACATAATGGTCAACAGAAATTATTCCACCGAGTTGATCAGTAGTATTCTCATCCATAATAAGTTTGATAACGTCACCATTTGAGGAATTCATTCTTATATCAACATCCTTATTTATAGCTTTAAAAGTGTCAACCATAGCATTATGTTCCGTAATCAAGAATTGTCTATATCCCTCGATATCTCCAACTCTGCGGGGATCACCTGGCCCGCCGTTTTCACATTCGGGACAGCTAGTAAACACATCACCATCTTTAAATAGTTCACGCTGGGTTAGGATAAACTTTTTAGTTTTCTCTATATGTTCTTCTCTTGTGATTTTAGGATAGCTAAACCATCCCTCCCATCCGGAAAAGTTACCTCTAAACCAGATTTTAAGACCTTTTTTTCTGGCATAATCTATCCACCTGGCAAGATAAGGGATAAATTCATCATCATAGGGTGTTGCAATTGCAATATGGGTTGCTCCGGTATCTGCAATTTGATTAATCTGTTTTTTGATAACATCATCAAAAGAAGGGTCATCAATTTTTTCTCTTGCAATGTCTCGCGTATATTTCATTGCATCTATAGATTGTACTTTCCAGAATGGGTTTCTTTTATTAGTATAACTTTTCACCCGCAACTGAATGATAAAAAAAATAGCAGATAGAATGATAAATAAAATTAACAGGCGTCTAAGTAGGGGAATTATTGAAGTCATTATATTATATATTACAATAAATGTGCAAATCTGAAATCAAAAGGAAAAGCTGGTGTTTTCTTTTGAGGTTTTATTAAACCAGATAATATTGTTGCAGAGTTTACTGGAAGTTCTACATCAGAAATTTTAATTGGCTGGTCCTGATGAAGAGTATGTTTTACAATCGCTCCTTCACTAAGACCAATAGGCAAATAGTCTTCTGAATTTTCAGCTCTGTCAATAACTCCGTACACTGTATCTCCACCAATTCCGTCTATTTTTGAACCTTTAGTTAAATTAAATTTAGCAACCGCAATTGATCTTGTGTTCTGCACTCTGTTATTAATTGTTTCCTGTCCAAAAAAAGCAACTTTTGCAATAGTTCCAGGGACTTCAAGATGAATCAAGTGGTAGGGTTCAAAAAGAATATATCTTGGACCATCTCCCATACCTAAATAGCGAAGGTATAATTTCTGGTTAGTATCTGGGTGTTCAACAATGACAAAAACTCCCGGAAAAAGTTTTTTTCCAATAACATAATCAACAATACCTTTATCAGGAATTTTATTAAAATCAAAAAGTTTTAAACCTTCGTGTACCTCCTCAACCTGCGGCCCGCGCATACCGAATTCCAGAATATCCATATCAAAATAATTTGCAACCAGGTTCATCTCAATTGACTGTTTTGTTCCGTCAGTAAAAGATACTGTCTGGCGGGGAGCAAGACCTTTATCCTTTGCCCAGGGAGTCATTTCAACAACTGTTGCGTGCTTATTCATGTACCTCTTCATATTCCCGGCAACAAGAATTTTAAAACCCATTAGGCGGGCTTGAGTTATAAGTCTAGCAATACTTCCTGGCTGATCGCCGATAATGTCAGTTATAACCAGTTTTTTCTTATCAGCAATTACTTTCAGTTCAGAACCAAGAGTTGCCTGCAACTCAGGATTCATGGTTATTAAATGCTTATCAGCATCCATGGCTCGAAGCGCAACCTCTGCTGCATAAGAAACAGTCCCTGTCATCTCACAAACAAGATCGTTTTCATATGTTGAAACTAAATCAATATCAGAAGATATTGATATATAGCCTTTTTTAGAAAAATCCTTGATTTGAGAAGGATTATCAGAAAGTTTAACTTTAAAACCTTTTTGGGAAAGAAGTTTTTTAGCATCCTCAGGCCTTCGTGAAATTACAAGGGGAACGCGGATACCTGTCATATTCTGCAAAGCAGAGATAAAGCCAAAGCTGACAAAACCCATACCGGAAACTACAACCTCCAAAGGATTGTTTTTTCTCTCTTCCAGTTTACTAAGAATAATATCGTACATAATTTAAGTAAGGATCTAATTATACCCTATAGTATGATATTATTCAAGTTTTATTTATTTCTGCTTTCCTAAAACCGGTTCTGTATGAAGTTGCCCAATTAGTTCCTGTTTTATCTCGTATATATCAGCAAAAGGATAAGAAGCAACAAGTATGTAATTATCAAAAGCCGGTACTCTGGAAACAGATCTCCAAACAAGATCATTATCATCATTTGTTCTCATAATAATCCAACGCGCCCAACTGTCTGGCGAAGTTGTTGCTGATTCCCAATAAGCTCCGGTTCCTTCGTGAATAAAACGCTTCATAGGTAAACCAGAGGAGAAGATAATAGCATCATGGGAGGCTGCTGAAACAAGAATAAACCCTTTTTCGTTAGCTGAATTTTGTGCTAAATATCCCGACACTTCTGATACGTTTTTCTGGCTTGACCCGACCCTGGCATCATCAATTGTTACAGCATCATAATTTGAAAATGCAAAATAAGTTATAAATAGTAAAATACCTACAATAACCCATCTAAAATCTTTAATTCTGCTAACCAGGTAGCCAATAAATATGGAAATTGATGGCATCATCATGATGCCGTAACGGACGTTAAACCAGGACGTACCAGATATACCTTGTATAAAAAGAACGGAATGACCTAAATAAAGTGCCAAAATATTAAACATCAGTGGTGCAAATAATGCAGTTATCGCTATTTTTAAACCAGGTTTAATTTTTTTGTCTGTCCAATAAAGAATTGCTCCGAATAAAGCTAGAATCGCAGGTATTGTATAGGAGTTGTAAAAAAGGGCATATAGATAAATTTTTATAGATAATAATAAATTGCTTTTAGTAATCAGCACCCCTGCAGCCTCAAGTTGATCCTGCTGTGCTTTTGCCGAGAAAGGTCCTAATATAAAATATAGTGGATCTTTAAAAATCAGAAGATTCCAAAGAAACCATAAAAATACCCCAAATGCCGCAAGGGTTGCATAAAAAACTGCTGTTCCCTCGGCAGACTTAAAACCTTTACGTTTGAATACCTCAATGATAATCAAAACTCCAGCATAAAGCATAAGGAACCATCCTTCGTAGCGAATGAGACTTGCCATCATTATCCAAAATGAAGATTTAATTATGTTTAAAATCTGCCCGTTTTTGTGCCATAAATAAAGCTCATAAACTCCAGCTGTCATAGTTGCAATAAGTAATAGTTCGGTCATTGCAATTGACTGTAAATATAAAATATTTAAATTGGCAACAAAAACCATAACTCCAACCAGACGTCCGAATATAGAAACACCCATTTCTTTTAAGAAAAAGTGAATGATTATTGCTGTTGCCACAAATGAGATCATAGATTGTAAAGCTCCTGAAAGACCGCTGTGCCAAAAATAGTCATTCCAGATTGTAGGAACCATAAGAAGATGGGGAAGGGGAAGCCAAACGCTTCCAAGTTGAGCTAGCCCTGGTTTTAACCCTTCAACAACACGCCTTCCAATATCCAAATGGGACCGTGCGTCATTGTATGCAAGGCCCAACCCGTTATTTAAGTAGGTTACAAAATACACAATTGATATCGCAGTTAGTGCTCCTATAAGAATTAATAGGATATATTTATCCAAAAACTCTTTTGATTTATCAATATATTTATTTTTGACTGACAAAGTAATTTCTAGCATAAATTTTTTATTTATTTTTCTCAAGCAACAACCCGGTTAGCAAGGTGCCTGTAACAATTACTATCGATAAATAAATATAAAGGTAATACTCCTGTGCAGAAATTAACCTATTTAAATAAGTATTGTAAAAGAAAGATTTTGTCTTGTTTGCTTCTAAAAACTCTAAATTTCTATCGTATGAGTATTTTTCCTTTTTACCAGATAACAACTCTAAATTAGCTATTTCCACAAAAGGCGGGTTTCTGCTTGAAGTCAGTACTCCAAGAGTGTTAACACCAACAGAGTAAATGTATAGAACTATAAATAATATAATAAAAATTAGATTTTTTCTAAAGTTACTTAACGCAATAGCTAGAAATATTGATAATACAGCATATGATGGGACTAAATAACGAGAACCAAATGCCCATCCTCCCCAAGGATCGCCCCAAAGAGAGTAAAGGGTAATGTTAAGAGTTAAAATTGAAATTAGTAAAATTGACGCATTCTTATTTCTTTTGGTAAGACTTGGTACGCCCAAAATACCTAAAAGAATCACGGGGGTGTAGAATAAAATACCGCGATCAGGACTAAAAAAATGTATATATAATCCATTTAAAGTATTTCTTGTCCTGAAAAATCCCGTTGCTGATTTATTTGCAGGTGTTGTATCATCAACGCTGGTTACTATCACGTTTCTATCAACTGGTTCCCCCTGAGGTGTAATTTCCTGAACCCGAGTCACTACTCCGGATAATGTTAATGGATTCCCATACGATTCGTTATTAAACCATAAAAGAAATAATAATGGTATTAATGCCCCAAACAGAGTAGTAATGCCAAGAACCTTAAACTTAACATATGTTTTGCTGTCTTTTGACCATACGTCAATAAGTTTAATTACAGCAAATAATGAAACGGGGAACATCATAATTAAATTTGGGTAGTCAACAACAAATGCGATACCGATTAAGAACCATACGAATAATAACTGCCATAACTTCTTACTGTATAGAACAATAAAAGAACTTAACAGTATTAAAAATGTTGATATCTGATGCTGAAACAATGAACCGGAATACACAAATGCCGGTGTTGCAAAAAGAAATGTAAAACCAGCTAACCACCCGGCATTAGAGGATGCGCCTAATCTTGCACTTAACGTTCTAATAATAATTACATTCAATAGACCAAAAAGTGCAATTGATAAATAAACACCTACCTGGGATAAATTAAAGTAACTTCCAAGATAATAACCGGGAAGAGTAATAATAGACACACCCGGAGCAAATAATGAAACATAATTGCCTTTATAGTATCCTAAATCCGGTGTTGCAAAACGAGCTAAATCAATATCAAAAAAAACAGAATTATTTTCTACTAACGAATAGGTAAGAGCAAATCTTCCCCGTTCTGGTGATAATTCTAAAGGGCCATCATCAGTCCATGATAAAGAAACTAGCTCAGACGAATTAGGATAACCTTTATTTCCTTTAACTGACATCACAAGAATAGCAATAACAAAGGCTATTAAAAAAGCCGTTCCTAATATTTTTTTCATACTCTAATAAACTTTTTAGTTAAAGACATGTGCTTTAAGCTTAACTCAAAATTCTTTACTTCAGGTTTAATTTCAGATATAAATAAAAATAAGTAATTTCTGGTCTGTTTATATAATACTGACTTTTTACTTTCATTTGCCATTAAGTAAATAGAATAGAATATTGAAAGTATAATAAAGTTTGAAATTTGGGATTTTGTCTTTAAATGTTTTGATAGGAATTTAATAATTTTTTGAGTTCCAATATCATTAAAATAAAATTTAGATATAATTGAAAGGTCCGTTTCCTTCGGTGCTATAACACACACTTCCGGGTCTATAATATATATTTTATTTTTGCTTACTAAAATATTTTTCTGGTGAAGGTCCCGGTGACTAACCACAGTATTATTATTTTTAATAACCTGCCAGCTGAAAAAGTATTTGTAAAAAATATATAAATAATTAAGAAGTAAAGGGACGAGCTTACTGTCTCTTATGATTACTTTAAAAAGGTAAAATGGGAGAACAAAAAAAGTGAAGATTTTGTTTGAATCTGGAAATATTACTATATCTTTTTTTCTTAATTTTTTGGAACATTGATTAAAATACTCAAGGCAAGTATTTAATATTCTAATTTTTTCATTTTTTGAAAATTTCTCAAGCGGTTTACCCTCCACGTATTCACGGATTAGGGAAATTTGCTTATCAGTAACTATAATACCGTAAAATTTTGGCAAACTTATTTTATATCCGTAAATACTTAGTTTGTGTTTTGAAAACCATCGCAGTATATTAGCTTCTGTTAACTGTTGAAAATACTCAATTCCTCTGTAATTAACATCTATAGTCCTGATAACAACTTTTCTTCCTCTATTGTCTTTGTATAACCCAACGTGTGATTTAGAAGAAACATTTAAACTTAATTGTTTTATAAAAGTGTATTGTGAACTATTAAACCTCGCCTTTATATAATTCTTATGTTTCAAACTTCTAACCGCTTTAATTATCCTCTGCCTAAAACCATATTTAGTGTTTTTTGTCAAGTTTCTCATATTATTTAGTTGAAACTGCAATATCCCAATACCTATGTTGAGAATATTTATTTACACTCGTTGATAATCTAACTCCTGTTTCAAGTATTAAATATAGAATAGTTAATACTGGTTTTTTAAAAATTTCCTCTAATAAAATAGGCCATTTAGTCTTTTTGTTAATATTGTATTCCAAATATACCTGAGGTCCAAAAATAGAAGCCATTTTATACTTTGCGGATAAGAACCTTCTTTGTTGTTTAAAATAATCCTTCAGTGTCTGTGGGCTTTTAAAAAATACAGTAGCACTTGGAATATATTTGAAAGTGAATCCTAACTTTTTATTCATTAAAAAAATATAATCATCTGTTCCATTCACTTCTTCAGGTATATGTAGCTTAAGGCTCAAATTTTTTTTTAAAGCAGAAATTGATCCATGATGATTATGAATACTATTTTTTTTAATTCTATTCCTTACTTTACTCCAGATATTAAATCCGTGTATATGTATATGTTCAACTAATGTCCTTGACTTTTGAGGTATGCGGTTTCCTCCAACAAGCGCAACTTTTTTATCTTTTATAAATGGCTGGATTATTTGCTGAATAACAAAACGGTGTGCAAAAATAACATCACTATCCGATTGAATTAAAAAATCTGTATCTACTTTACGGTAAATTTGATTTAGCCTATGTGGTTTTCCTTCTCTCTTTGTAAATACAAACACTTTTATTCTTTTATCATTAATTGACCTAGCTATTTTTACAGTTCTATCTGTTGATCCATCAGAATATATACAAATCATTTTTAATATAAAACCGATTTCATTTTGTGACAAAACTGACTTCAAAAATAATCCTATATTTTTCTCCTCGTTATAGGCGCTAACTGCAACTGTAACTGTTGGTAATTTCTTTTTCATATTTTTTTAAAGACAAAAAAATGATGGTAAGGAAATTCATTAATTCGGTATTCATTTTGACAATCAAAACCACTACTATCTGCAATATCAATAACTGAATTCTTTGTATGTATACCGTCACCAATTTCCCAATAATGCTGCCCATCTTTTTTCACTTGAAATCTAAATGGATTCATAACGGACAGCATTAACTTCTTAGCATCAAAAAACCAAAGTTTAATTGAGATTGAAAAACTGATGGATCTATTCGGTACAGAAACTATTAAATAATTACAAATTCCGGAAAACTTTTGTATAGATTTTTCAGCATCTGCAAATTCAACATGCTCCAGTACTTGAGAACATAGAATAAAGTCAAATTTTTCACTAATATTTATTTGAGGTAATACTTGGATATAATCGGGTTTGAGTGACTTGTCTAAATCTAATGTTTTAACTGAAAGTCCTAATTCACTTAATGCTTTAGGGACAATATTGTCTCCAACTCCAATTACCAGTATTTTTAGGTTCCTCTTGTTTATGGAGTACTTAATTTTCATAATATTTTGAATTTGATGGTAATAGGAAATCCACCTCTCCAACGGAAGGTATGTTTTAAAACTATAATGATCTTCTCTTACTTGTTTTTTATACATGCAATTTTAAGTTATTAAATCAATCTCTATTCGTTTTGAACTAACTGCAATATCATAGCGGGATTGATGGTCAACTCTTAAATTCTTAAAGAAACTTATATAGAACATTAAGATGAAATAGGCTAATATAGAAAAAGGCCTTTTTAACAAAAAAGCTAAACAATAAATAAAAACTACTAAAAATGGTATTTTATACTCCCGCCTTAATAAATAGTTATCAAAGTACTTCTTTAATGCCTTTTTACCAGTAATAAAACGGTTGTTTTGCTTTATATGGTCAGATAATATGGTGGGCGGATGAAAATAACAAATTGCTTTTGATACATATATAAAACGAAATCCTCTACTTTTACAATAAAAGTAAGAATATGCATCTTCCGGAATATCATCGGGCCATTTTAATTTTTTGTATAAATATTTTGAAAAAGCTCTCATTCTACCAGCACAAAGATATACGTTATTAGAATTTGGCAGACTCTCAGAAATTTTACGCTTCATCTCGTGAGCATTAGCGAGAATTCTGCCAATAACTGTATCCATTGCTCTTACTGCATATAATTTTCCACTAGTTAATCCTACTTGTGGATCGTTTAAAATTGGTGATATTAGTTTTTCAACACAATCATTGTTTTTTGGTAGAATGTCTGCGTCGAATAAGACAGCAATATCACTGTTAATTCTATTAAATATTTTATTTTGAGTCCCATTTAGCCCTAAACGTTTTTTATTAACTACTAATATAATTATTTTGCTTTTTACTGATCTGACAATCTCATTTGTTTTATCTGTTGAACCGTCGGAAATTACTAATATTTTTTCCAGTTTAAAGTTTGTTGCTTTTTGCTGCAGCAAAGATTTCAGCAATTTTTTAATATTACCTTCCTCGTTATATGCTGGGATGCCGATAGTTACTGTTGGTTTTTTCATATTCTGACTAAATTTGTTTTGTACTCTTGTCTGTCTCCCAGAAACGGGATTTATTAGCGTACATATTTTTCATTTGTGTTCTTGTATAAATAAAGTCTGCAAAATAGAGGAAGCTGTAAAAAGGATTTAGCAAAAACTCTTCCAAATAACTTTTGATAATTAATTCTGTAGGTATATGGTATTCATTCTCAAGATTTAAATCTTTAGATATCTGGGAGATTTCCTGCTGTGAATACTGGAATTTTTTACTTTGCTTAATATGTTCTTTTAATGTTTGCGGGCTTTTTATATAAACTTTTGCATTTTCTATAAACTTAAATATCCCTCCATGTCTTTTATTTTCAAAATAAAGATAAGCATCTGAGTTTATAACTTGCTCAGGAACAGTAAATTTTTTAATAAAGTCTGTCTTGAAAGCAAGACAGCGTCCGCTTGCCAGTAAATAATTGCTTCCATAATTCCAGCTATTACCTATTCTATAATTTAAATCAACACCAACCTCCAAAACAGATTCAAGAAGGGAATTGGATTTTACCGGCAATACTTTTGCTGCAGCCATAGTAATTTTTTTGTCATTTTCCAGGGTATTAAGCATCTTTTTTACTGTTGTACTTTCATATATGACATCATCCTGGGTCAGTATTAAGTAACCGCTTTTGGTTATTTTAATTAATTGTTTAATTCTTCCAACCTGTCCTTTTCTGTCTTTGTTATTTAAAACTTCAACACCTAAGTCTTTAAGTTGCTTATAAATTTTAGTCTCTAATGGGTTACCATCAACGGTAACAATCAGTCTGAAAGCTGGCACTTCTTTTGATGCCAAAATGTTTTTTACTGTTTTTACAAGTGACTGTCCTCCATAATACGTTGGAATACCTATTGTGAGTTTATAATTTTTCATAAATATTTAATAAATTATTACTTTGATGACACGGCTATCTCCCATAGTCCGGCTTTAGTATTTGCTGGTTTTGGAAACAGGCGTATAAAAATTGCCAGAATAATAGCCAACGAAGTAAAAACAGGATCAATTAATAGCCTTTTAACAACAGCAGCAAATTTATATCTAAACGGTATTTTATAATACAATATAGCTCCTTTTCCAAAAGTTTCAACGATATTATTTTTGTCAGAGTGTATTGCTCGTGTCCCCTGAGATAAATAATCTTTTAAATTGCTTACAGCTTTAAAGTAAACATTTGCATTGTCTATATACTTATAGGAGTTTTTCCTCATTTTATTGGCTTTAATATATAAATATCCTTGATCAGCGATTATTCCGTAAGGATATCTAAAAGCATCAGCCAGTTCTTTTCTAAAAGCTGTCGAAGACCCTAAAACTGTATGAATATTCGATCCATTTTTATACACTTTTGCTGCCTCCTGCCATAAGAAAAATGAGGCATTACTTATTTTTCCTATAAACCCTTTTTGGTTTACAGGGATATTTCTTAGACTACATATTAGTAATTTTGGATACTTAACAAAAAGACGTAATACTTTATCCAACTCACTAGGTGTAGCTAAAAATACATCTGCGTCTAAAGTAATTAGAATATCACTATTGTTTAACTCATAAATCTCGTTAAGCCTAGCTGCTTTACCCTTACGGCTATGTCCAGTTATAATTTTTACTTTTGATAAACCTCTAGAGATATTTTTGGCAACCGATACAGTTTTATCTGTACTACCATCACTTAGTACAATTATATTTTCGAGAGTAAAATATGTATGTTTTTGTACATTTATACTTTTTAGTAGCCTTCCGATATTTTTTTCCTCGTTATAGGCGGGTATACCCACTGTTACAGTCGGCTTTTTATTTTTCATATGCTAGTTTTGGATTAAATGTTACAAACCGTTTTTGTGAAAGTTCAGAAATAATTATTTTTAAAAATTTATCTGCGCTTTTATCCCAGGAGAATTGATTTGACCAAATAACAGCCTGCTTCGATAGCTTTATCCTAAATGCCGGGTTTGATGCCAGAGTTTTCATAGCGTTTGCCAGTGCCTGTGCGTTTCTTGCCGACACAAGAATTCCTGTCTTGTTATGAATAACTGAATCTCTAAGGCCGGCAACGTTTGCGGCAATAACCGGAGTACCTGAGGCATTGGCTTCAATAACAGTAATTCCCCAGCCTTCTATCATGGAAGGGTGTACAAACACCCAGGCTTTTGCAAGAAGTTTTGATTTCTCACTATCTTTTATTTTCCCGGTAAATATTACGCTTTGGTTAAGATTCATTTGTTTAACTTGTTTTTTTAATTCATCACTAGTTTCTCCCTCACCGGCTATAGCCAGTTTTGCATTAGGTTTATCAATTAATAAGGTTGCGAATGCTGATACTAATATATCCAGATTTTTGTAAGACTTTAGTCTTCCCAAATAAACAAACGAAGGATGAGAAGTTTTAGTTTCCAATTTAAACAAACTGGATTCAACGCCAGGTGAAACTATTTGAATACTCTCTGATTTCCAGGTATTAAGTTTAACTATTTCATTTTTAGTTGAGTCTGAAATTGTTATAATGTTTTGATTTTTATAGATCCAGGGCATTAATTTCCCTTCTAGAAACCTGGCCAGTTGAGACAGTGGAAACTTTAAATGTTTTCTAAAAACATCCTGATGAATATGGTGAATAAGTAAAAACTTAGGCACTTTCACATAAATAGGTGTGAAGAATGGGATACCGTTTTCGCTGTCAATTACAACATCAAAGTTACCTTTAAACTTAAGGACGTAGTAAAGAAATGCCCAAATGTATACTGCATAAAATCCACCTCGTCTTACCATCTGCACTCCGTCAATTACCTGGTTTCTAGGTGATTTTTGGTCATTTCCGCAAAATACTGTGACTTTATGACCGGATTTTACCCATCTTTTTGCTATTTCATGGATATAGTTTTCAGCCCCTCCTGCCCAAGCATGCCTGGTATCCCTCCAGTTAAATATTAGTATTCTTAACAATCCATTCTGATCCTGTCTTATAGAAGGAGTGAATAAGTCAACTAAATTTTCCCCGAAAAATGAGAATCTCTCGTAAAATGCATTAATAATTATCATTGAAATCAAAAAGACAGTAGATACAACCCCAATCACCCAGACTATTGCACCGGTATCCTGGTGAAACATATAGATACCAACTACTTGAAATATTGAGAACACAAAGGCTGCAATTGAAAGCGTATATTCCCGTTTTGCTTGCCTATAGGAAACTAACGTCTGACCAATTGTGAATACCATTATTGCGTAGGAGTAAAGAGGAAGATATTGGGTTATAAGAAATGCCCGGTTTCCCAAAAGGATAGGAACAGTTAAATTACCTAATAGCCCTACTCCAATAAATGCAATTAGACTTGATATGGTTGTAGCGATAAAAAGTCTTGAAAATATTTGTTTTGAACTTTTCTTTGCGCCTTCAAAAGCAGATACAACTGGCATTATAAATTGGGAAAACTGGCTGCCAAAAAAGAAAATCATCTTGCCGACTAATGAAAGCAATGCATAATACCCAGCTTGTTGCGCCGGTAGATAATGATTAGCAAGAAGCAAATCCAGGCTTAAGAATGTTACCATTGATATACGGGACAAAGCTGAAGTTGCAAAAAACTTTTTAGGAAGACTAGTTAATTGTTTCTTTTCAAGAATAACTCTTTCTGATTTTGTTATCGAAATTACTACAAACCCTAAAACGCTTGATATAAACAATGAGAGAGGAGTTGCGGCGTACATTAATTCTGAGGAGTTCAAATAAACACCTGCCCAGGAAAAAGCAAATTTGCTAATAGATTCGGCAATAATAATAAATCCAAGAATAATAAACCGCATGTTTCCGGAAAGGTAGGCATTATTAACGCTACTAGCAACACCCAGAAACCATATAGGGGCAATAACAAGAAAAGGAATAGGAGTAGGAATATTAAAATATGCTGATAAATATGGCGTCAGTATTAACCAGACAGCTGTTAAAACCAGTGAAAATATCACATATCTGTCAAGAGTTGCAATCCAAAAAGACTTAATACTTTGTTTAAACTTCCCTTTAAAATATGCGCTTTGATGAGTAACAGTAGTACCTAAAGCACCCAGAGGAATCTGAGATAAGAAAAAAAGATTTGATAAAAGTCCAATAACAGCAAAATCTTCAACAGTTATTGACCTTGCCAAATATGCGTTATACAAAAAGTTCATAAATGAGGCAAAAAGGGAAGCTCCAATAAAGAATGCTCCGCTAAAAATTCCGGCAACCGCAAATTTCTTTTCAGGAAAAGAAGGAAGGTCAGCTGGTCCGCCTAGACTCGCCATATTAATTATGTCAGGCGAGGCTGGCTCGAGTGTTTTTTTAAGATGAAAACCATGATGTGTTTTTTCCCAATAATGAGGTTTAAAGATAAGCTGGACAAATGCCACAATTGCTGCAATTGATACCATCAACCAGTAAAATGGCACAAGAAATATATATTTCATAAGGGCCCACTGTTCTCTTTTGGCAACACCAATCATGTAGTAATAAAGACAAAGAAAATTCCCAAAAAGAAGTGATACTGCTGCGATATAAAAAACAGGAGCAGGGTATAAAGATTCAATTGTTGGTCCAACGTAAGCATATAAAGCAAAGTAGGAAATTGTAGCTAACCAAAGAATCGGGTTTATAACCATAAATGCAATTTTTCCTCCAACAACCAGTTGAAAGATAAGAGCATGAATTCCCTGCTCTTTTACAAACAAAACAGGTGAGCGCATATGGACAAGGTAAGTCTGTATATATCCTTTTATCCATCTGGATCTTTGTCTTATCCAATTACCAAGCTTGCTGTTTGCCTCCTCAAGGGTGGTTGAGTTAATAACTGCAGTCTTATACCCTTTTTTAAAAAGCCTGGCTCCGAGGTCACAATCTTCGGTAACGTTAAAAGGATCCCAGCCTAACAGGGAAACAAGGTCTTTTTTTCTGAAGTGATTGCTTGTTCCACCCAATGGTATAGCAGTATCAATTGACTGAAGACCAGTAAGAATCAGGTCAAACCATAAAGAATATTCTGCTGTAAACAAGCGGGTTAACAGGTTGTGGTGCGGATTGTAATAGTTTAACTTTGCCTGCAGACATACCACCGTTGAAGAAGATTTATTAAACGCTGCTATGGCAATTTTAAGCTGCATTGGATCTGGGATATCCTCGGCATCAAAAATAACAATATATTCTCCACGGGCCTTGGTCAGACCGTAATTACACGCCTTTGGCTTGGTTTTAGGCTGCGAATCCGGCACAATAACAACTCTTACATACGAAGGAAGATTCATCTTTTTTGCCGCTTCTTTTGTCTCCCTATCGTCTTCTTCCAAAAGCAACAAAACATCAAGCTTGTTTTTCGGGTAACTTAGCTTTGATATTGAATTAACAAACTGAGGCAAAACATGAGCTTCCCTGTATAAAGGGCAGAGAATTGAATACATGGGGAGTTTTCTTTCATCAAGTTTTTTTAACTCTTCCTCATCTACATTTATCTCCGGAGGAAAATGCAGGCTTTTCAATACAAGATAAAAATTAAAAAATACGTCAATAAAGTAAATTACAGAAAGAATTGCAATTGTTACTATCGCAGTTCCTTTTGCCTCTTTTATTATTCCGTAGGTTAATAATCCAATTACAAAGGCAATTAAAATCTTTTGCCACAAAACTAGAGTAGAAATTGCGCTTTCATAAGTTGCTAAAGTTGTATGGGTTATAAACCGTTTTTTATTGAATGCAACTCCAGCACCCATCATTGAATTGCTCTTTTCGGGTTTGAGAAAATATATTTTACTTCGTTTCAGCCTTAATTTTATAGCTCCTTTGGCTATTTCATATGAAGTTCTTAAAAAGCTTATTTTCGAATTGCCGTTTTTTCTTCTCTCAAATGTAATATCAACCGAGTCAATTTTAAAACCCAACTGTACTGCAGTATAAAGAAGGGGAATATCCAAGGCCCAGGGATATACCGTTGTTTTATTGACATGGGAAACAATCTCAGTTTTAACCAGTTTTAAACCTGACTGGATATCTGTGTGTAACCCAAATAAAAGAGAACCGAATATTAATTTATTAGCCCGGGAGGCAAATCTTCTAAAGAAAGAGCTTTTGTAGACTTTTCTGTTGGCAACAACCACCCCAACTAAAGGATCTTTCTCTACTTTTTCGATCATGAGTGGAATAGTTTCCGGTGCATATTGAAGATCCGCATCCAGCATTACAAAATAATCCGTATCAACTTTTTCAACTCCCTCAAGAATTGAAAAAGCTTTTCCTAGTTTTCCTTGCTTTATAAAAAATTTTATAGGGTACTGTCTGGAAAGTCTGTCTATTTCTTTTTGTGTATTGTCTAACGACCTGTCATCGATAAAAATCACACGGTAAGAGTAGTGTGTTTTTTTAAACGTTTTATCAATCCTGTCGAGAAGAACTTGTATATTCTTTTCCTCGTTTTTAACAGGAACTATAATCGAAATTGTTGTCATTTTAGAATTGGCTAAATTAGAAAAAATAGCCTTACATCAAAAGTTATAGGATTATAACTCAGGATCTTATGTGATGCAAGTCAATATAAAAGTTTAAACGTTAGGTATTTTGAAATGTTACAATAATAGACATGCCAAAATCCAACACCAGTTTTGAAATAATTAAAATCCCTGTAGGCCAAATGGCTGCAAACTGTTATCTTGTTGCTGAAAAATCAACTAAAAAAACGATGATTATCGATCCCGGTGATGTGCCTGAGTATTTAAAAGAGGTGATTATAAGAGAAAAGCTTCTACCACAGGTAATTATTGCCACACACGGACATTTTGACCATATCATGGGAGTTTTGGATTTGCAGCTCTCATTAAAAATTCCATTTCTGGCAAGCAGTAGAGACGATTTTTTAATTACCAGGATGGCCGGTAGCGCTAAACATTTTTTGTCAATTGACCCGGGGCCACCACCTAAACCTACCATGCATTTAAAAGAAGGGCATATTGTAAACGTAGGTAGGTTAGAGTTTAAGGTTCTAGAAACCCCGGGCCATACTCCGGGAAGCATTTGCCTTGTAAATAGTGATGCAATATTTACAGGAGACACATTGTTCTCCCAAGGCGGGGTAGGGAGAACTGACTTCTCTTATAGTAAAAAGGGTGATTTAGACAAAAGTATTAAAAGAATCCTGTCATTACCCAAAAATACAACTATTCTTCCAGGCCATGGCGACAGCTCAACTATTGAAAATGAAAGAAAAAACCATAATTCTTAGCCACCATCCGAGGAGTCCCTTTGGGCCACCTCGGAGGTGACCGGATGGGCTCCTCCGAGGTGAATATTGACCTTGACAAGTGTTTAAAAATAGCCCACTATAAACTATAGTGAGAATTGTCAGAAAACCTGTAGTTATATTTACCGTTTGGATTCCTTTGGCGGTAATTCTTTTAACCGCTACTACTTTTACGCTTTTAAGGCTATCTAACTCCATGCTTGCCCAGCAGGAAACTCTAGCAAGACAAAATAATGCAATTGGAGTTAACGAGTATCATTTATACGCCTCTGTACCTGAAGTTTTAGGCACGTTTACCTCGATTTTTAAAACCGGGGATGCAAGGCCAGAGATACTTCGTAAATTCTTCAAAAAGTATAACTCGGATCTGGTAGATTACTCAGACTTTTTTGTCCAGACTGCCGATACTTATAACCTTGACTTCAGGCTACTTCCGGCTATAGCTATGCAGGAATCAAACCTATGCAAGAAAATACCTGAAGATTCATACAATTGCTGGGGTTTTGGCATATATGGAGATAAGGTAACAAAGTTTAAGTCATACGATCAGGCTATAGAGACAGTTGCCAAGACCTTGCGGGCTCAATATAATGATAAAGGTCTTTTAAGCGCTGAGGAGATACAATCTAAGTATACACCCACAAGCAACGGTTCCTGGGCTAGTTCAGTGAATCACTTTATGGAACAAATGAGGTAACTACGCTCAACTTTCGTCTACGAAGGGGTTCATTACGGTCAATTTTCGTATATTCTTGACAAAACCTATAGGATATGCTATATTTCTACTCAGATCCTAAGGTTTGGACCAAAATCCAGGCTTTAGGATTTTTCTATGAGAAACTATATAGTTTTTACTATATTATTTTCACTGATAGTTCTTGCTTTCCCACAAAAAACCTACTCAGATTCGGCACAAATTAATCTAAAAGTGGATTATGTTGACCTGGAAAAAGCCAGAAGAATTAGAGTGCTGGAAAATTTTTTAAATAAGTATAATTCTCCTTTAGCAGCATACACTTCAGTTTTTGTTGATGAGGCTTATTCTAACAACCTGGACTGGAGACTCGTTGCTTCAATAGCAGGTGTTGAATCTACATTTGGAAAAACAATTCCGGCTAATTCCTATAACGGCTGGGGATGGAATAATGGAAAATATAGCTTTGAAAGTTGGGAAGATGCCATCTCAACTATCTCAGAATCACTTAACGTAAAGTATGCTCAAAAATGGGGAGCAAAAGATCCCTACCAAATAGGCAAGTACTACGCCGCTTCACCTACTTGGGCTTCAAGAGTAACTTATTTTATGGAAAAAATAGAGAAGTCAAGTCCGGAAACTGAAAAGTTAACTTTCAACCTCTAAGACTTTTTCCTTGAACTCATGGTAAAATAGAGCAATGCCGGGGTGGCGAAATTGGTAGACGCGCAGGGCTTAGAACTCTGTGGGTAGCAATACTCTTGGAGGTCCGATTCCTCTCCCCGGCACACAATTGACAGAAAAAGCATGAAACGATCAGCTACTTTAAAAAAACGACGGATCCATATTTTTTTATTCCTGATATTTCTAGTTGGATTAACTCTTAGGCTATATAAACTCAATGATGGACTTATTTTTACCTATGATCAGGCCAGGGACGCGTACCGATCAACACAAATTTTTACCCAAAAGGATTTTAAAATTGTAGGTCCTGAAACTGACATTCCCGGAGTGCATCACGGTGTGGGTTATTATTATCTTTTGGCTATTCCATATGCTTTATTTCAAGATCCTGTAGCTGCTGCTAGTTTGATTGCAGTATTTAATGCTTTAGGAATATTTTTGATTTTTTGGGCAGCAAACAAATTTTTTGGCAATTTACAAACTGCTGTAATAAGCAGTGTATTATATGCTGTTTCGTTTGAAATGGTGCAATACGGAAAATGGTTATCCAATCCTTCGTTGGCAGTTTTAACTGTTTTGTTATCGTTTATTGGGTTGTGGATTTGGACTACTGGAAATAGGCGGGGCTTTTTACTGGCAATGTTTGGGATATCTTTAAGTCTGCATTTTCAGCTCTTTTTATTATATCTTTTTTTAGTTCCAATTGTTATTTTTCTTATCTATCATCCAAAAATATCAGTTAAATATATTATTTTAGGAATTATTATTTCGATTGTGATTGATTTACCACTGATAATTGCTGAAATTAAATTCGGTTTTCAAACAATCCACGCATTGGGACATTTTTTTTCATCTCAAAGCAACGTTTATAGTTCGGTGACAGATTTTTTGATTAAATACATAGATCGATTTATTAGTGTTGCTTATCATACTATTTTTCCCTTAAACAGTGTATTTGCTTTTTTCGCAGCTGTATTTATTTTTTACGTTGTATTTAAAAATCAGAAAGGCAAGAGGGAGAAAAATCCACTTAAATTTTTGATCTTGTGGCTTTTTTCTGTAATACCTTTGTTTGCTTTTTCATCTGGAGCGCTAGGCTCTGAGTTTAGCTTTGTGGGTGTAGCTATATGTTTTATTCTGTTAACAGCATATACATTAAATTATATTTGGGAGGAAAAAAAGAAGTCGTCACTTGCTTTGATACTTTTGGCGATACTTATTCTTGTTAATCTACGTTTTAATCTAATACATGCCAAAGACGGAGCTTACATATTTTCCATACAGAAATCTATGACCTACGGCATTGAAAAACAAATATTAGACTATACTTACCAAGAAGCCAAAGGTGAGCCTTTTAGCATCTGTACTTTAACCAACCCGCTTTTTATTAATACTACCTGGGCATATCTTTATGAAAATTATGGTAAAAGTAAATATAAATATCTTCCTTTCTGGGCTGGTCCCGATCAGTCAAGTTATCTAGGTAATTTACCTGACGATACCAGCAAACCAAAGTTACGATTTATAATCTATGAACCATTAACTGGAATTGCTGTCACTCCTGTTGAGCTTTTTGCAAAATTTGAAGATTTTGTGTCGGAACTGGTTGAGGTTAAAACTTTTGCAGAGTTTAAGGTTGAGAAAAGGTTATTGGTTACTGATAGCGAAAAATCAAAAAAAATTGCTCCTGCTACTTCTTATGACCAAAACCTGTTGAAGGATGAAAATTATCTTCAATATCACTGTTTTAACTGAATATAATTACTTATTTATTTTTGCTTCGGAAGAATAGAAGATAGGTTGCCGTTATAACAAACCCCACATAGCTGTACAATGTTATGTATAAAATTCCTAGTATCATACTATTTGATGGACTTATTACATAAATGTTAAGAATGCCGATGATAATAAAATAGGGTGTTAAAAGATAGCTCATTTTTAAGTTTTTCATGGCAAATTGTGCACTTTTGATCATTGCAAAAATAAAAAATTTATTTCTTATTGCAAAGAATATCCCGGTGTATATAAACAAAGGGGATATTAAACTAATAAATAAGTTTATATAAACAGGAAAAGATTTATAACTAACAGTTTGAGGATCTAAAATAAGCACTTTTGACAGGATTAATATTGTTCCAAGAAAGACTAACAATACAAATATTAATACTACAAGGACTATAAAAGCTATTGAGAATCGCAATAGTAATTTAGTTATCGACTTAATGGCATAATTAACCGATATTTGCTTTTTTTCAAGAATATCGTTAAAAAACAACCAAATTGAAAGACTATATGTTCCAAGCAATAAAATAATTATGAATGCTAATGCAAAGTTTGCAAAAGTAGAGTTCTTAATGAGTGATAAACTATTTAATTGGGAAACAACAGACAAAATAAATATAGGAATATAAAGTTTTATATTCCTGTTAGCAAGCTCGGATCCTTGTTTCAAAAAAATCAAAGCGTCTCTCATCATATCGTGAGTATTATTATACCATCCCCATGTAGTATTCTCAATACTGGTCAATATATCCAAAAAAGGTTATAATGGCGCTCTTATTTTTTATGAGGAAGTTTTTTAGTAAACGCAATATTATTATCCTTCTTATCCTTATTTTTTTAGGCGGAGGATCCTATTTCTATCAAAACAGGCAAAAAGCTCCCCAATACGAAACAAAAACCATAGAAAGTTCTTCTTTAACCAGTTATATTTCAGCCTCAGGCACTATTAACGCACAAAAATACGCTGATCTTCATTTTCAAACAGGAGGGGTTCTTTCCTGGCTTGGCGTATCAGAAGGTGATACTGTAAAATCATGGCAGGTCATTGCAACTTTGGACCAGAGAGAAGTACATAAACAGCTTACTAAAGCCCTTCGTGACTATTCAATAGAACGGAATAAATTTGACGAAGCAAAATACGATACGTATGCCAACGAACCAGTTACTGCAACAATCAGCCGTATTCTACAAAATAATCAGTATAATCTTGATAAAGCTGTTTTGGATGTAGAACTTCGAGACCTGTCTTTGCAATTATCACGACTATCTACTCCAATCTCTGGAGTTGTCACACATCTTGATACGCCTGTTGCTGGAGTTAATATTACACCAGCAACAGCTTTTGTTGTTGTTGACCCCAACTCAATAGTTTTTCAGGCTGAGGTAGATGAGGTTGATGTTAGCAATGTAACAATTGGTCAAAATGTTGAAGTTTCCTTAGACAGTTATCCTAGTGAAACTTTTGCTGGCACTGTTTCAAAAATTTCTTTTGAAGCTGTAACCTCTTCATCGGGTGGAACTACATTTTTAGTTGATATTAATCTTCCTTATAGCCAAAATTTAATGTTTAGACCAGGTATGAATGGGGATGCGCAAATTATTACCTCAGAAAAAACAGATATTATTGTTATACCTTTTAATGCAATTGTTGAGGAAGATGAAGGTAGTTTTGTTTATGTTCTGGAAAATGAAAAGAGGCTAAAACGAAAGGTAGAAACAGGTATAGAAGGGGAAGCTGAGGTTGAGATTGTCAGTGGAGTAAATTTGGGAGAAGTCATTATAATCAATCCATGATCGCAATTCTAAACGTCTCCAAAATCTATAAACTTGATGGTGTTGAGGTTAGAGCGGTAAATAAGATTAATTTAACCATCAAGGAAAAAGAGTTTATAGCCATTATGGGCCCATCAGGATCGGGTAAATCAACTTTAATGCATCTTATTGGAGCTTTGGACACTCCAACATCAGGTTCCGTAATGATAGATGGTAAAGATATTGGGAAGATGAACGACGAAGAACTAGCTTTCCTCAGAAACCAAACTATTGGTTTTGTGTTTCAGCAGTTTAATCTTCTCCCTAAAACCACGTCAATAGATAATGTAATTCTACCTCTTTTATATGGTTCGACTCCATCTTCACTTAGAAAATCTCTGGCCCAGCAAATGCTGGTTAAAGTAGATCTTTCAAACAGGCTTTGTCATTTACCAAGCCAGCTTTCAGGAGGACAGCAGCAAAGGGTAGCAATAGCAAGAGCTATGGTTACAAATCCAAAAATAATACTTGCCGATGAACCAACTGGCAATTTGGATTCCAAATCCAGCGTTGAAATTATGAAATTATTTAAACAGTTGAATAAAGAAGGAAAAACAATAATTTTAATTACTCATGAACTGACAATCGCAAAATTTGCAAAAAGAATAGTTCATATTAAAGATGGGGAGATAATTAAAAATAATAATGACTATAGATGATTGAAAATAGAAAATAGTGGTTGAAGCTTGAGAATAGAAAATAGACTTATCAATTTTCTATATTCTATTTTCTACAACAATCTTCTATTATCTATTATCCATCGTCAAAAATATATGAATAAGTTTTTAGAATCGCTCTTAATTGCACTAAAATCACTGAAACGTAATAAAATACGTTCATTCTTAACCATGCTTGGGGTGATTATAGGAGTTACCTCAGTTATTCTTCTGGTTTCAATTGGCCAGGGCTTGCAAAATTATATTATCAATCAGTTTGAAGAGATGGGAACAAATCTACTTTTTGTCATGCCGGGAAAATTTCAGTTTAGAGACTCAAGAGAAGGTGGACCTCCAGGGGGCGGATCAGAAAAGTTGACACTGGATGATATTAATTATTTAGAGGCTCGGACCAGAAGGGTTAAGAGTTTTTTACCTATCGTATCCAAGACAGCTGATGTAAGTTATGGACGGGAAACTTACAACACCTTTGTTGTGGGAACGACACAAGATTACGAACACTTAAGAAAATCTCCTGTAACATCAGGTAAGTTTTTTAACAAATCTCAGGTAATCGGAGGCAGAAGAGTTGCTGTTTTAGGAACAACAGTTGTTGAAGAAATATTTGGGACTATTGAACCTATTGATAAAAAAATTAGAGTTGATGGTACAACTTATACTGTTGTAGGCGTTTTATCAGAAAAAGGCGCAGCAGCAGGTTCTGATCAGGATGACCAAATTATTATCCCGATTGATGCTTTTGATAAACAATTTGAGCCGGGAGGAATAAGTTATGCCTACGCAGAAGTTGAAGATACAAGTGATATAACTTCTGCCCAGGAGGAAATGACCGAGATTTTAGGAAGAATTAAAAATGATGATGACTTTTCTGTTGTTGACCAAAGGGAGTTGTTATCAACAATCACTTCAATATTAGGAGTATTAACTTTAGGATTAGGAGGTATTGCGGCAATTTCTTTACTTGTTGGTGGAATTGGAATTATGAATATTATGCTTGTATCAGTAACAGAAAGGACAAGAGAAATTGGCCTTAGAAAAGCAGTTGGTGCTACACCTAAGGTTATAAGAACACAATTCTTAATTGAAGCAGTGATACTATCAGTTGGCGGAGGACTTATTGGAGTAATACTAGGTTCTTTAGGAACATTAGGAATATCTCAATTTTTCCCAGCATCAGTAACTTTATGGTCAATACTACTAGCATTCGGGGTATCAGCTCTGGTAGGTGTGATATTTGGTATCGCACCGGCAATTAAAGCCTCCCGCCTTAGCCCAATCGAAGCACTAAGATATGAGTAATTTACTTCGGAGGGCGATTTAGTATTTCTTGTTCTTTGGCTTTAATAATTCCCTCCCATAAACCTGGATATAAAAGACTTAACCTATTTACACGTCTTAAAGCTTCTCTGTACTGATATTTCCCCTTTTTTCTGTCCCATCTCTTAGATAGCACAGCCTCCATATAAATTTTTGCATTCTGTTTTCCAGCTTCTGTAGGTCCAGGTTCTACTTCTTTTTTACTATCTCTACTACCTTTCTTTAATACTTCAGCAACTTCTTCAAAAAGTCCAGGATAATCTTTTCTTAATGAATTAACTTCACTAAGTGCTGATCTATATTCTCTACTTTTCATATTAGTAAAATAATCTTGAAAGAATGTTCTTGCTAACAATCTCTCATTATCAAGGAATTTATTTGTTTCACTAAAATCAGACTTATTTGGAGGTAATATAGGAAGATTTTCTGGGCTATCTTGCATAGTATAAATTATATCGAATACAGCAAAAATTACAAGAATATAAATATTTATTTTATTAGTTTACTATTGATCTTCGTCTTTTATTCGGATAGAATAAGATTATTATGGATCCTAGACCTCTGGCAGAACAGCTCCGTCCTTCTAAGTTTAATGAGTTTGTCGGCCAGCCGCATTTGGTAGGTGAGAATGGGTTAATCACAAAACTTTTAGAATCAGGAAAAATTCCTTCGTTAATTTTTTGGGGTCCGCCTGGATCTGGCAAAACCACTCTGGCAAGACTTATCGCAACTCAATCTGATTCAGATTTTGTGGAATTCTCAGCTGTAGCTACAAAACTTGAAATGATTAAAGACGTGGTAAAAAAAGCCCAGGAAGTTTTAAAACTTTATGGCAGGAAAACAATTTTATTTATAGATGAAATCCACAGATTTAATAAATCCCAACAGGCAATATTCCTTCCTTATGTGGAAAACGGGGACATTATTTTAATTGCATCAACTACGGAAAATCCTTCATTTGAAGTTATAAGCCCTCTATTATCCAGAAGTAAAGTTGTTGTGTTTTATAAGCACCAGAATAAGGAATTGTCACAAATTGCAAAAATTGCATTGAAAAAATTGAAAAAAAATGTTGATAAAAATGCTCTTAAGTTCTTAATACAAAGCTCAAATGGCGATGGAAGAATAATTATTACAACTCTTGATATTGCTTCTAGTTTGGTGGGAAATAGAAGAAAACTTACCATGCAGGATATTGAAACTGCTCTTCAGAAAAAAATGCTCGAGTATGACAAGAAAGGGGAGGAGCACTACAACACAATTTCAGCCTTTATCAAATCTATGAGATCATCAGACGTTAATGCAGCATTATATTACCTTGCCAGAATGGTTGAGGCAGGGGAAGATCCATTATTTATTGCAAGAAGAATGGTTATATTTGCCAGTGAAGATATAGGAATGGCTGTCCCAACTGCTTTGGTTGTTGCCAACGAAGTGTTTAGAGCTTGCGATACAATCGGTTATCCAGAATGTGCAATAAATCTTGCTCATGGAGTAGTTTATCTGTCATCGGCTAAAAAAGATAGGAGATCATATGACGCCTATTTCTCAGCTGTTGCTGATGTTAAAAAATATGGAAATTTAGCGGTTCCTTTAAATATCAGGAACGCTCCTACAAAGTTGATGAAAGATTTAAACTACGGAAAAGATTATGAAATGTACACCAAGGAAAGTCTCCTTCCTGATAAGTTAAAAGGCAAAAAATACTACAAAAAATAGTATTTTAACTTGACTTTCACCATATTACTCCTACAATACATTTTCTAGTGAGTACAATTGAATTATTAAAAAATGTAGTCTCAGCAGAAGATGCTATAAAACAACTGAAAAAACCAGTTGAAATTCCTCGTGAAGCTTTTACAGATGGGGTTGCGGATGTTGCCTTGGTTAAAGCATATTCAGTTATATTTGATAAATTGATTGTATTGGGTACTGATATTCTGAACAGAACACCATCTCAAGCTGTTGATACAACTGGTTTAATAGAAGAAGTCGATTTAGGCGGTGATTATTATATAAAATTTAGGTATTCAAAAGACGAAAAAGGAGCAAAGAGGATGTTTGTTGGTTTTTATCAGGATGATAAAAGAGCGAAAACTAAACGCGGTTACTCAACCGAGTTTAGAATTACCGGCTCTAACAATGGTCAATCTTTATTAGCAATAAATTCTGATGAATCAAAACTGTCTGTTACTACTGTAAATGAAGGTTCTACTATAACCACTACTGTAAGTCAGGCAAACTTTGCTAGACTTCGAAAAGGCAGTTTCTTAGAACAAGACACTGAAGTTAATTATTTAGATATTCTCCAAACATCGGAATTTCCCGATACGCTTTCTGAAATTAGATTGATAAGGAATCTACCACCTGATCAGGAAGGTTCAGCAGCAACACTTAGTGTTATTTTATATGCAAATCCCGAAAACTATGATGGATCGGTAATTAAATATTCAGCATACTATAGTCTATTTACAGGAGCGGGTACACCAACCTCAGTTAAAAACCGTCAATCGAATGTGTTTTTACCATTTGACACAGAGCAAGAAGAGGATTTGGATAATCGAGTAGCTAAAAAGCAAAAATCTTTATCTAAGCGATTATTTAAAACTCTGGATACAGTAGCTGTAATTACAACTTTAGCAGAAAACGAGAATCCGATATTAAACGCATAATATGCTATAATTAAGCTTTATATGACATCAGCTGTAGAAAGATTACCTAAAAGTACCATAAAAATAACCATAACTCTTCCCTGGAATGAAGTTAAGAATACCTATGAACATGTGATGGAAGAGGTTATCGCAACTGCCGAAGTTTCCGGATTTAGAAAAGGTAAGGCTCCAAGAAAATTAGTTGAGGATAAAATTGACAAAACAAAAGTTTACCAGGAAGTAATCCAACATATTGTTCCCAAAACTTATGCCGATAGTGTAAAGCAGCACGATTTAAAACCAATCGTATCTCCAAGAATTACCATAACTAAAGCCAAAGAAAATGAAGACTGGCAGTTTGAGGCTTTAACTTGTGAACAGCCGCCGGTAGTTTTGGGTAAATATAAAGAGGAGATAGCAAAACTTAAAGCAACTAAAAAAATCTGGGTACCTGGAAAAGATATTAAAAAGCAAGAAGAGGAAGAAAAAAAGGGTGTTGAACTGTCACAAGTACTAAGGGTACTTTTAAATTCAGCTCAAGTTGAAATTCCTGATATGCTAGTTGAGAATCAGGCTAATAAAAAGTTGTCTGAGCTTGTTGACCAAGTACGCACATTGGGCATGACTGTTGAACAATACTTAATGTCTAAAGGTATAACATCAGAGCAACTTCGGGCTCAATACGCAAGAGAAGCTGAGGAGACACTAAAGCTTGAGTTTATACTCGAATCAATAGCTGATTTGGAAAAAGTTGTTATTTCTGATAAAGAGATAGATGAGGCTATTAATGCTGTAAAAGATGAAAAAGAAAGGGCTAATCTTGGAGCTCAAAGATATTATATTAGTATGATACTTAGGCGTCAAAAAACGCTTGACAGCCTCACGAAACCTATAGTATAATGCCGCCATGCCGCAGACTCAATCTACAAAGAAAAAGCAATCACAATTAACAAGCGACTCATTATTCGAGCAACTTCGAAGTCTTTCAGCTGGAGCGAAATCTTCTGTTAAAAATGACCTGGTTAAGGGCGGAGCTCAGGCTGCTTGGAAGCAGTTCTGGGGTGCCGAGACTGATTCATACTCATCTGAAACTGGTGCTTCTTTTGAGAAAATGGCACCTCCTGAGGAGGTAGAAAGAAAAGGTCCTCCTAAACGAGGTGCTTATGAAACTCGCCAGGAATTTACCGTATTTACACTAGAACAAAGACAAACTATACAGGAAGTCCAGGCAATTAGAGCGGAACTTTTGGCAATAATTAAGACCATGAAAGACGTAGATTATGAAGTAGAAAAAGCTGTCATGGAAGTTCCTGTTAAACCAGGTGTTTATCATGTAGCGTATCTGGAAAGAATCAGAAGAGTTTTAAAGCTTATTAGGGAAAGACTTGAGGATTCCAGATTGTGGCTTAGAATGTCTAATTCAAAGAAAAAAGCCAGAGGTTATTGGGGTATGTATAAGAAAAAAGGTACCAGTTTTGGATTATCTGGTGAAAGAACAGTTGCAACCCAAACCGGATAATATAAAAATATGCCTTCTCCTGATTTAGAATATCTACGCTTTAAAGATAGATTCCAATCAACACCTCGTAGCTTTGGAAATGAAGATGATAAGGGTATCGATTTAGGAGATGGCGCTACAATAATGATAACTAAACGCGGAAGGGATCAAGGCGTAATACCACCTGTATTCGAATTTACTATCTTTCAAGAACCAAACAGTCCAGGTGGTCCTAAATGGTCATTTATGATAGACGAACAGGGATTAAGAAGCCTTACTGTTCCAGCTGTAGTTCACAAGTCATTGCAGGCTAATAATTTTACAGTCTCCCAGTGGGACAGCACGACAACATTAGAAGCATATAGAAATTCTCTACCCAAAGATTGTCATACTGAGGAATTTAGAGCGTTAACAAAACCTCTTATTGGTTGGGTCGAAACAATGATATCTGAAAATCATTATGTAAATCCCCCCTCTTTTTCTTTTACTGTATCACCCTTCCGTACTGACTTATCCAATTTATAGATAAAATTGTATAAAAATGGACGGTATACCGTTTGACAAAATAAGCAGTTGTGGAATATAATGATTGTTAGTTTAAAAACTATGAATAGACAAAACCTTCTTATTAACGTCATTAATGTCCTCCTTATTGGAGGAATTGACGTGTTGGGAGGAATGTAAACTAGAAACCAAATTATTAAAAAATTACAAACCTCCTAAACAGGAGGTTTTTTTATGCTGTAGTTTGCGAGCTACAAGCAAGCAAATACTACAGCATAATCCTTCGAAGCGAATATTCGTCTGCGGGGACGTAGCCCACGAGACGAACATGAGCGAAGGAGGATAGATTAAAAGGAGAAATCTTATGGAAAATGGTAAAGGAGCAAGTGCTGCAGACATAATGGCTATGAGAATAAATGGAGGTGCTATGTTTAGTATACATAAAGATGCGCTAAATGGTACTAGTCCGCAAGAACACATACAAGCAATGTATGGGAAAATGGTCCTAATCGGAAAAGTGGAAACCTTAAAACAAGACCCGTATGTTGTTGTGTATGCTAGAGTAGCAGAACGTCCAGAACCACAACCAAACAAACCTAGTACTAACGGTAAACAATTACATTTTTAAAGGCGGTGATATTTATGAAGGAATATCAAACAGCAATTCGAAGAACAGCTGAACAACAAAAGCGAGATTGGACTAAACCATTGGGAGATATAAGAGGAACTCAGGTAGCTCAAGATGTATTTCAAGCATACGGCGAAGTTGATCCTATCATAGGTACAGTCAAAGTATTCTCAAGAGCAATGATTGAGACTCATTTTGAGACTGATCCGAGAGAGGCGGCTGCTAGAGCGTCAAAAAGAAAACCAGGCAAACCAATAGCATAATATGAAAACAGATTTAACTATTGAATCTATTGATGAGGCGAGCCTTAGACTTAAAGGAGTGGTTAAGAAAACTCCGCTTCAATACAATAAAAGGCTATCTAATCAATATAAAGCTCATGTTTATCTTAAAAGGGAAGACCTGCAGGACGTCAGATCATACAAGATAAGAGGAGCATATAATCTGATGAGTACGCTAACCCTTGATGAAAAAAAGAGCGGTGTAGTTTGTGCCAGTGCAGGAAATCATGCCCAGGGAGTGGCTTTAAGTTCTTCACTTCTTAAAATTAGATCAGTAATCTTCATGCCATCAATAACACCTTTGCAAAAAATAAATAAGGTTAAGCATTTTGGCGGGAGATTTATAACTATTAAATTAGTCGGTCAAACATATGACGAGGCAAGTCACGCTGCTAAGGAATTTTGTAAGAAAAACCATATGGTTTTTGTACATCCTTTTGACGACTTAAGAACTATTGCCGGGCAGGGGACTGTTGGCAAAGAAATATATGATCAAAAAACTGCTAGCCTCGATTATGTATTATGTCCTGTTGGCGGAGGCGGTTTAATAAGCGGAGTATCAAGTTATTTAAAGGCTAAAGACAGTAAAGTTAAAATAATTGCTGTAGAAGCAGAAGGCGCTCCAACGTTATTTGAAGCATTAAAAAATAAAAAGATCGTGGATCTCAATAAAGTAGACACTTTTGTAGATGGCACTGCAGTTAAAACATTAGGTAAAATCCCTTTTGAAATAGCAATAACTAAGGTTTTTAAATCTATTCTAGTTGCCGAGGGTAAAGTATCAACAACTATGATTGAGCTTTATCAAAATGAAGGAATAGTCACTGAGCCTGCTGGAGCTTTGTCGGTTGCTGCACTTGAGGAGATAAAAGGGGAGATTAAAGGAAAGCATGTGGTCTGTATTATAAGTGGTGGAAACAATGATATTTTAAGATATCCAGAAATAATGGAGAGAAGCCTTGTTTATCTGGGACTGAAACATTATTTCTTAATTGAATTTGCCCAAAAGCCCGGTCAGCTTAAGAAATTTGTAAATAAAGTGCTTGGACCGACTGATGACATTGTAAGGTTTGAGTATATGAAAAAAACATCTAAAGAAAGAGGGCCTGCATTAATCGGAATTGAACTTCAGAGGAAAAAAGATCTTAAAAGACTGCTTGATAAAATGAATAAAGAGGGAATAAGATATACTAAACTGGAAAGTAGCGACCCGTTATATAGTTACTTAATATGAAATACATAGATACTAATAAAGCACCAAAAGTAGTAGGCCCCTATTCACAGGCAATAGTATCTGGGGATTTTGTTTTCCTTTCTGGTCAAATTGGTGTTAATCCCAAAACAAATAATTTAGTTGAAGGAATTGAAAACCAGGCAAAACAAATTTTTTCCAACATAACAGAAATTTTAGAAGCTGCTGGGACCGATAAAACAAAGGTATTGAAAACAACTGTATTCATTAAAAACATTTCTGATTTTGCAAAGGTAAATGAGCTTTACGAGTCCTTCTTTGAAGGACATAAACCTGCAAGATCAACTGTTGAAGTATCCAGCTTACCCAAAGGGGCACTTATTGAAATCGATACTATTGCCTCTCTTAAATAACTAAGTTTGACAATTCTGATATAATATATTTTTATGAGTAAACAATCGTTCCAAACATTTTATTTTTGGTTTTACTTTACAGACCTCAAGTTTGGGGGGATTGTTTTGTTTAAGAAGTAAAAAGTAGAAAAATAAACAACTAACAACCTCCCAAACGGGAGGTTTTTTGATGGGAAAGTTAACGCGATTGCGAGTTTTACTTTCCCACATCCCGCTCAGCGGGATTATGTGGTAAATAACGTAATTTTGTCCCGCGAAGCGGGACATAGAAAGACTAAACTCTAAGAATTCGTTAAGTCTTTCTTATGAAAGGAGGTGAGTTTTATGACAGAAAAAGAAAAAGCCGGATTCCAAGGCATGCATGGAGCATTCAGTGATATTGCCGGAAGAAGATATTTTGATGGGAATGTATTAACTGTACCTTACGAAAGCTTCGAACGAATGATGGAAGCAGTTAGCAGAAGTAATTGCACATATGCAATTTTACCCATAGAAAATACAGTTGCAGGAAGCATATATCAAAATTACGATCTTTTAGGAGAGTCTGGTCTAGCAGTAGTAGGTGAGGTATCTTTAAGAATTAAGCATAATCTTTTAGTAACTAATCAACCACCGCTTGATCAACAAGAAAGGATAGCGATCCTAAAAAAAGTTGGGTCTCACTTTAAAGCATTAGAACAATGTATACGATTCTTTAGGGATAATCCACATATTCAACAATCTGTCGAATTTGATACCGCAGGCTATGCGGAAGTCGTTGCGAAACAAGGCACAATTTATGACGGAGCAATTGCAAGTAAAACTGCGGCCAGACTTTATAGACTTCATGTATTAAGAGAAAACATTGAAGATAATCCAAATAATATAACCAGATTTTTAGTAGTTGGAAGAGAAAAACAGTTATTTGGTCAAAAAGCTTCAATCAGATTTACCTTAAAACATGAACCGGGTTCTTTATCACGAGCAATCGCTGCTTTTGCCAGAGAGGGACTTAATTTAACAAAAATTGAATCTAGGCCTTTGATCGGTAGCCCGTTTGAATATTTATTCTATCTGGATTTTGAAACCGGAAATGATATGACAAGAACTGGAGTAGCCATTGAGAGTCTAGGGATGGTCGCAGATAGTTTAGACATTTTAGGTTACTATGACAAAGGGGGAATTAGTCAAGAAGATTAAGTATCAAAAATTAATAAGGAGTAAAATATGTCAGTTGAAGGTGAACAACCATTATTACCCGAAGGTAATGCAACAAATAACAGTGTTTTAAATAATCATTTAGATGCTCATACAATACCAAGTATTCCGGCAGTTGAATTTGAAGCTTTTCAGGATGTTGTGGATAATATTCCAATGCACCCATATCACAATGAACTAATACTATTTTCATTGTGGGAGGAGCGGCGCAAATCAAAAGGATGTAGGACGGATTTACAACTTCAGCCAATAAAACCTAAACAAACAAAAAAGTAAGACTGGACTGATATAATTAAAGTTATGAACCCGCAAATTTTATATGACATTTTTGAAAAAGCAGGAAAAGCAAGGGCATCGGGAAAAGATGTTATTAAACTTAATGTAGGTGAACCGGAACAAAGTCCTCCTAAAGAATTGTTTAAGGCAATTGAGAAGTCTTTAAAATCAGGTCGCACTACTTATGGTTCTGCTAGTGGTGATCCAAATTTAAGAGAACTTTTGGCAAAAGAGCATGGAATAAAACCAGAAAATGTTTTAATAGGTCCGGGATCTAAGTTTTTGATTTTTGCCACTCTTAAATTATTATCAAAGACGAAAGGAAAAATAATAATTCCTCTTCCGGCCTGGAGTGCATTTTCACTAATGTTTAAAGATTTGGGCATTAATAATATCCATTACCTAAAAACCACTGAAAAAAATAACTGGCAAATAAATATTTCTGATTTAGAGAAAGTGGTTAGAGGATCAATTATTATTACCAATCCAAATAACCCCACAAGTACTTTATTTGATTATGCTTCTATCTTAAAAATATGTAAAAGAAATAGAATAAAAATAATTAAAGACTGTGCATATCAGGACTTAACTTTCTATGAAATAAAAAATAAGGTGGACTTAGAAAATACTATTGAGATTCACAGCTTTTCAAAAAAATTCTGTATGACTGGGTTTAGAATAGGGTATATGTTAGCAAACTCTACTATAGTTTCAGCCTTAACTAAGTTTATGCAGATAACAATAAGTAACGTCCCCCTATTTATTCAAGACGGTGCTTACCATCTTCTTAAAACAAATAAAAGTTTTCCAAGAAAAGTAGCATCTGTTTATAAAAAAAGGGTAGAGGTAATAGGCAAAATTTTAACAGATAATAATGTTACATTTGTTAAACCAAATGCCGGATTCTATATTTTTGCAAATATAGGAAGGCCCAGTGAAAAATTATGTTTAGAACTAATTGATAAAGGGGTAGCTTTTGTCCCAGGTACAGCTTTTGGTCCATACCCAAATTACATAAGGATATCATTAACTGAAGACGAGAATAGGCTTAAAAAAGGAATTAATATTCTCATAAAGAATCTGAATTAACAGGTGGAGTTTTAGCAATAACCTCCCACCATTGTTCACCTTCTAGCTCGTCACGATTTATTGAAACAGTAATGTCAGTAAAACCAGCATTCTGTAATGTTTTATTTATTTGTTCTCTAGATGAAAATAATAAATTATTCTCCTTCAGGTATGACCAATAACCACGAACATCTTTATTGTCTGCTTGATTGAGGTCTTCGGGAATCATTGAAGGATGATGCAAATAAAAAATTGCAATTCCATAGTTTGCAAGGACTCTATAAGCTTCATTGATTGCAACCCTGGGCATAAAGTCAATTGCGTGATTACTAAATACAAGTCCAAATTTAGAATCGGGAAAAGGCAAAATAGTACCATCTGCCGGAACATGATCAACTTTATATTTTTTTGCCAGAAGTCTTGCTTTGGCAATTCTTGCTTTATCCAGAGAAAAGAAATTATAGCGGGTAGGATACTTAATACGACGCATATCTAATAACTGCTTCTCTATTGATTGTGGACCAGAGCCTATGTCTAGAATATTTGGAATAGGTATACCGCCAATCAGATAATTTTTAATTCTTTGTGTCATACTAACCCTGCTTTGATCTGGACTATCGTGTTTGTAAAGAACACGATTATAGTTTAATGCATAACCTTGAAGTAAAGATTGTTCTGGCGTAAGTTGTGTGTTTTCCATATTACCCTAAGCTTTTTCTCATAATAGCAGAATTTTCAATTAAATGGGGTATTATTTTAGTGTTTGTGTAAAAATGCATTAGCTTTTCAGATAATTTATGATGCTCTTTTTCTTCTTGGGCCTGTGGTCTCAGTTCTATTTTGAAAATCCTTTCAATATCGGCAATATCAGTTTGAATTTCCTGCCAATAAGAAGAAGTGGAAGATAGTTTTTTGAGATTATTTTTGTTTAAATATTTTCCAGCTTTTGTTAAATCTGAAATTAACTGGGGATAATATTTTTCCAAAATACTAAGGCTTCCAATTTTTTTAATTGCCAACAATGCTCTGCCTGTACCAATAAGCTCCGGTGGGACACCTAAAGAATATAGGGAGGCTGTAAAGGAAATTGCTCTTGGCAGTTTTACTCTACCCAAACCTCTTGAATAACCAAAAAGTCCAACATGCTGGACTCTCTCCCGTCTTTGAGGTACAAATTTGGCAATATAATTAATGTTATCGGCAATACCTTCAATTGTTTTTCTGTAATACAATTCAAAAATCGGAATAAGTTGTCTTAATATTAATTCATCTTTTCTGGTAATTTTTACCGTATTACGAGTGTGAAGTTGTGTGTTTATTAAATTTATGGCTTTTATTACATCTTCTTTTTTAAAATCATACCTGAATGCGCTTTGTAAAAGCACGGTTCTTATTCCAGTGTATAAATCCATAAATTCATAAGCCGTACGTGGCGATAATCCTCCCCTAAATGGTAAAGAGGCAGAACCGATGATTGGATAAAGTTTAATTCCTGACTCTTTTTCAAAATCTAAATATCTTGATAAGGCGATTTTAATGGCAAGTACAGTAGGTACAATTCCGGAGTTGAGAGCTGGATCGCTTCTTGCCACATAAGGTCTTAAATATTTTGGCTTTTTTCCAAATTGAAGTTTAGATAAAGTTAGATAATCTCTTAAAATATTATCTGAATGAATAATTGTGTCCACCTGTTCAAAAAGAGGAATTATTTCTAAATGTTTTAAGCTGTCATTATCCAGTTTGTGTAGTGGATGTTTTAATGTAGTTAACTCAACAAATGCTTCCTGTACAGATATCATTTCTGATGCTGATTCAGTCATGGGTAGAATTACTTCAAAAAGAGGAGGGGAGTGGAGTTTAACTTTTTTAGCAAGGGCGGAAGAGCCTAAAATCACCATGAATGCCCTTGTTAATCTAAACTCAGTTTCCACTTTAGGGTTGGGGAGTCTGAATGTTAAAAATTTCTCTTTCCCCAGGGGAGCTTTTTTAAAGAAATCGAAGTGCTCACTTAACAAATGTTCAACAACGCTCTCGTCGACAAATTTTCCCTCCCAGTCCCATTTATATTCATCAACACCAAGTTCTTTATAAGTAAGAACTAGTTCGGTAATTTCACTTCTTGAGCTTATGAATTCTTTGGGATGCCAGAAGGGTTTGGAAGCGTGATCAGGATGCTGAGAAGCCATGGTCGCCGGTATTTTTCTCATATAGTCAGGATGTATTATATACGATTTATAAACAGAGTACTTATCCACTTCAAAATTAACCTTATTTATGCTAGTGTGGAAGTTAGGTTAATTTATGGATAATCAAATACCCTTTGAAAAACTTGTAAACATTCTTCTAAAAGAACAAAAACAAGAGTATTTAAGGCTAAGAAATGAAAAACTAAAAAGAATACTTCTACTTTTGGGAAAAGGGGTTGTGTTAGCAACAATAATCGCAGCACCAAATACTGCACGTCATTTTAAAGGATTTTTTTATGAAAAATCTGATTGGAACCAGTGGAAGATTTTTAATACTTATTATTTAAAACGAACATTAAGAAAACTAGAAAAACAAAAATTAATTGAAGTAGGCAATCATGATGGTTACGCAGAAGTAAAAATATCTGAAGCTGGACGAAGAAGAATTCTTAAATTCGGAATTGATAATCTTAATGTTGAGAAACCAGCACATTGGGACGGTAAATGGCGTTTAGTATTTTATGACGTTTTGGGTGGTAGGAGAGTTTTGCGTGATAAATTTCGGTCTTATTTAAAACTTGCTGGTTTTTATCAACTTCAGGAAAGCGTTTATTTGCATGCTTTTCCATGCGAGAAGGAAATGGAGTTTTTAAAGTATTATTTAGGAATTGGAAGCGAAGTACAAATTATTATTGCTGAAAGTATAGAGAATGACCTTGAATTTAGAGAATTTTTTGGAGTTTAAATTTTAACCTTATTTATGCTAGTGTGGATTTAAGGTTATTAGGAATATTGCTCTATATGCTTGATTTTGGTACAATTTAGGGACTTTGGGGCGGTAGCTTAGGTTGGCAAGAGCGTTTCGTTGACATCCGCCTGCCATAGTGCGACCACTTAGCTCAGTTGGCAAGAGCGTTTCGTTGACATCGAAAAGGTCGGTGGTCCGAGTCCACCAGTGGTCACTAAGCTGGTATTGGGTTTCCCGCGAAGCGGGATCCCGCAATCATTAGAATTTGTAATAAATATTTGTGCGGGACAAGTCCCTTTCCGCCCACACAGTTATGAACAGAGATAAACTTGTAGTTTCTCATGCAAATCCTGCCGAAGGAAATTATCTTGATCAACCAGCTCAAGCTAAAAAAGAGATAGAAGCTTTATTACCTCCAAATTTATTTAATGGTTTAATGGGTGTAACATTTAACGAATATCAGATTCCATGTGATGCGGTAGTCTATTCAAGGTTAATTCAAAAGCATAAATACCAAGAATTTCCAGAGAATACAGGAATACTTGAACAAATTAAAAGAGTAGAAAAGGGGAAACTAGTGCTGATGAGATATAAACTTCCTGGGGAGGATAGATATAATAAAAGATCACCAGAAAAAAGAGATGTTGTTCTCTTATTTGCCGGAGTAATAGAAGAGTATAACCCAAATAGACAATATATTGGAGATATTGAAAGCGGTGATATAAAACTAAAAAGAGGTATTATTATCGCAGACGCAGATGTGAAATTTGATGGATTTTACCATGAAGGAGAAATTAAAGCATCAAAAGGAAATCCATTTGGGATACGTTCTGGTAAAGTACCTGTTGCTGTCATCACTCAGTTTCAAGAAATAAATCTTGGTCGTCAACTTGAAGGATTTGATGAGTATGCGTTGTATGCTGTAATGCAAGAAAGAGTTAAACCTTATCAGGAAGAAGATTTTAGAAGACTCAAGTTGGAACTATACCCATCAAATCCAAATCTACTTAAAGAGGCTGAAGCTAACACTTATGATTTATATTTAAATTGGATTGAAAAAGAATTAGACAATCGTGGTGAAGATACCTTTAGAGCGATAGAAGAAGTACTAAAAAGACAACTTACAGAAATTCATGAAAGACTTAACAATTTACCATTAGAGAAAGAGCAATATCTAGCTGATTTGAGCTTTACCAAGTCTATCTTAGACGCTCTTAAAGCTAAGCAAAAAAAGGCTCCTCCAAGAACCTCAGAAGCTTTGATAGTTAGCGAAAGTTTAAAGGAAGTTTTCCAAACCCACGGTTTTGAATTATCAGCCATAAACCCTTTATTTTATCCTTATTATCGGCAAGTAATCTTCAAAATAGCAGAAAATCAGGCATATGCAAGTGAAGCTGAAAAACAAAAACATTTAAACGAGCTAACTCAAAGTTTGGATGCAACACCTGAAAGTATTATCGATACCTTTCCAGAAATAAAATATGACATTAGAAGTATTACTAATATACAAGCTGTTTTCACTAAAAACTTAAATACATTCCTTGAAATTGTTCCAGAAGAAAATAGAAGAGTAATTTCTAGACAGTTGAAGAGACTTTATTCACATTATTTCCATCCTGACACTACTCCGTTTGCCAAGGATATAACTCAAGAATTATTTAAAATCGGTTTTCCACAATATAACATCCTCGAAAATCAATTTAAAACCAAAACTTGAGTCGATAACTTAGAAGGGCTAAATTACTTTTAACTTTTTCCCAATTTTCTCTATTTTCTTAATTCCAAGATCTAAGTCTTTTTTAGTGTGAGTTGCTGAAGGCATAAGCCTTAATCTTGCAGTTCCTAGTGGCACCATTGGGAATTTGATTGGTGTTGCCATTACTCCTTCTTTAAATAATTCCATAGAATACTGCTTTGCAGTATTTTCATCTCCTATCATAAGGGGAGTAATTGGGGTTTCACTTTTGCCAATATCAAAATCTAACTTTTGCAACTCATCTTTTAGATATTTGGTATTATCCCAAAGTCTTTTAAGTTCACGGTCACTTTTTGCCAGTATATCAACAGCTGCAATTAAAGCCGCAGTGTCCGGAATTGAAAGGGCATTGGTAAACAAAAATTGTCTTGCTTTTTGCCTGTAATATTCAACAAGTTCTTTATTTCCGGTTATAAATCCTCCCATTACTCCGAATGCTTTGGATAAGGTTCCTACTTCAATATCTACTTTCCCATGAAGATGAAAATGGTCAACTATGCCTCTGCCGTTTTTACCCAATACTCCTTCTCCATGGGCATCATCAACCATTAAATATGCTCCGATTTCTTTTGCAACTTTCACAAGATCTGGAAGAGGTGCAAGATCTCCATCCATGGAAAATACTCCATCGGTAACT
The DNA here is from genome assembly GCA_016182365.1 of Candidatus Gottesmanbacteria bacterium. Classification (GTDB taxonomy): domain Bacteria; phylum Patescibacteriota; class Microgenomatia; order JACOXO01; family JACOXO01; genus JACOXO01. The sequence goes on from JACOXO010000018.1 coordinate 48,272, forward strand.
ATAAGTATGGTTCTTTTTTTAAACTTTAAGATCTCGGGAATTTGTCTTCTTAAATCCTTTACATCAGCATGTTTATAAATAAACTTGTTTTTGCATCCTGAAAGTCTTACAGCATCAATTATTGAAGCGTGGTTTAATTCGTCTGATATTACGATATCTTCTTTTCCAATTAGTGTTTGTATTGCAGCCATGTTGGCAAGGTATCCACCAGTTAAAAGTAAGCAGCCCTCGGCTTTTTTAAATCTTGCCAGTTTTTCCTCAAGTTCTATATGCAAGGAATTTGTACCAATTAAAGATCTTACTGAGGCTGTACCAACACCGTATTTTTCAATTGCCCTGATTGCTGCTTTTTTAAGTCTAGGGTCTGAGGCCAGACCTACATAATTATTTGAACAAAGATTTAAATATTTTTTTCCATTAATGTTTAAATATGCTCCCTGCTCGGAATCCACTGTCTTTATATTATTATATAATCCCTTCTGCTTCATCGAAGTTAAGGTGGTCTCAATAAAGTTTTGTCTCATAATTTTCAATTTTCAAGTTCCAATTTTCAATAAATTTTTAAATTTTACAATTTAATAATCGGAGCATTGATAATTCATTGATAATTGATAATTGGTAATTGTAAATTTTATATTATGGTTTCAAAAGAATTTTACCAGCTTTACCGGATTTCATAATCTCCATTGCTTTATCAAACTCGGATAATTTAAATCTATGGGTAATAATTTTAGTTAAATCTACTTTTTTATTTTTCAATAAATCAGTCGTCTGAAACCATGTTTCCCAGATTCTTCGGCCAAATACAGATTTAATTGTTATTTCTTTATTAATAAGGTACTTACCAACATTTAAAATAACTTCCTTTTTGGGTATACCAAATGCAACAAATACTCCGGCAATTCTAATGGCTTCCAGACCAACGGTAAAGACTTCACTATTTCCGGTCATTTCCAAAACACAGTCAAAAGAACTGTATTCTCTTTTTGGAATCTCTGATAATACTCTGTCAAAACCCATTTTCTTTGCAAGTTTTCTTCTAAACTCACCCCTGTTTATTCCTACTACTTCTTTTGCTCCGTAAGCTTTAGCAACTGCGCCAGCACAGAGTCCGGTTGGGCCAAGACCCAAAACTAATACTTTTTTACCAGTAACTTTTGCCTTGGTTACAACGTGAACTGCATTCCCCAATGGTTCCTGTACACTCATGGCTTCAATTGGAATTGCCGGGTCATTTTTCCAGGTGGTTTTAATTGGAATTGTTGCATATTCGGCGAATCCGCCATTCCTACCTATTCCAAAAAGCTCCATGTTTTCACAAATGTGACGGTTGTTTATAAGACACTGATAACATTTATTGCAAAAAATATGGGTCTCTGATGAAACAATATCTCCTTTTTTAAGATGAGTTGGGGAGGTGCTATTTATTTCTATGACTTTTCCAACAACTTCATGTCCGATTACAATTGGAGGTTTTATATATGAAGCAGCCCAGGCATTCCAGTCATAGATTCCAATATCTGTTCCGCAGATTGATGAATAAAGAACTTTAATTAATACTTCTCCTTTTTGGGGAATTGGGACTGGGATTCTTTTTATTACAACTCCTGGAGCAGGTTTCTCTTTGACAACCGCAAGCATCAATTTTTTAGAATTCATATTTGTTGGCAATATACAGTATATGAGACGCAAAATATCAAATAATCATTCTATAAATTTGTATTTTTATTATTTTCTACTATAATTCCTTCACAAAATATATATGTTAATAGAAAAACCAAACTTTGAAATAGGTGGAGATATTTTTCCTTATGATACCTTTCTTGCTTTACTGCGATCTGCAAATATTACAGATCCTGAAAGCTTATCCGATAACAGTAATCAGAATTTTATGAGTATCCTACAAGCTTCTTACGAAAGACAACAAGCTTTATTGATAGTTTCTGCAACTAACATTGATCATAGAAAATGGCACCATGACAGAACATATTTTGCTGGCGATCCTAATAATGAATATATTCTTTTAAAAATTGATAAACCCATAGAAAAAGGTTCATACCCAACCCATATCAGTTATGTTTCAAATACGCCGGGGCAAACCACTGAAGATAGTATTGATCTTGTAATTTCTAGCGGTACAAATGTTATAAGTATTTTACAGAATTCACCGAGTTATATAACTCCTGAAATGGAAACTGATCCTAGAATGCTTAGGCGGTTCAAAAAATTTTTACTAGGAAAGTGGTCTTTTGAGAGAAGTCTAAAAAGAACTGTTAGAACAGATGAGTTTGAAGTAGAAACTTCATATGATCTTTATCCACATACGTTTAGAATCAACCAACATACACGACCAAGAAATCAAGAATCAGTTGTTCCAGCCTTGAGTGTATTAGATATGGGAGGATCACTTAGTATGAGTCTCTGGCAGCCCGACGGTAAAGGTTTATGTGGAGTCGAATATAATATTGAAGCTGATGGAAGTTATCATATGAAATTTGACCCGAGATTATATAAATTAAATCCAAACGATCCAAATCTTGCACAGTTTATGGTAAGGTCACTTTCTAATGATAAGTATTTTGAGGTACCAATGCTAATAGACCCTCAAGATGTTTATGCTAAACTTGCTAAAGGTATACCTGCAATATATTTTGATATAAAAGATCGTTGACAAAAAAGGTGGTGATTTTATGAAAAAAGAAGCACCTATTTGGGTTGATATGAGCGCGGTAGACATTGGTGCAGAACCTGAAATTCACGATGGAATGTATGTAACAAGTTTTGCATTAGGAGGAGTATGTGGATCAATTAAAGCACCAGAGAAAATAGAACCACAAAGTCAACCGTTAATGCCTTTATTTGTAGCAAAAAGCAAATAATACGCTTGCGTTGGAATAAGAGGCGTATTATCATTAACCTAAGTATTTTATGGATAACTTAAGACATTCTTGTGCGCATTTGCTTGCTGCAGCTGTTATGCAGTTGTGGCCAAATACAAAAAGGACGATAGGGCCAGCAATTGAAAATGGGTTTTATTTTGACTTTGATTTCGGCAAAGTTAAGATAAATGATGAAGACCTTCCCAAAATAGAAAAGAAAATGCGCCAGATTCTTCCTACATGGAAAGGGTTTGAAAGGCATGAGTTATCGACTCAAGATGCTAAAAAAGAATACCCGGGTAATGAATTTAAAGAAGAGTTAATCGATGAATTCACAAAAGATGGGCAAAAGTTGAGCTTTTATAAATCCGGGGACTACTGGGATCTTTGTAAAGGAGGCCATGTTGAAAATCCTGATAAGGTTTTAGGTAATTTTAAATTGCTTTCAATTGCCGGTGCCTATTGGAGAGGAAGTGAGAAGAATAAAATGCTGACAAGAATATATGGAACAGTATTTCCAACAAAAGAAGAACTGGATAAATATCTCTGGCAGCTTGAAGAAGCTAAAAAGAGGGATCATAAAAAATTAGGCCCAAAACTTGAGCTTTTTATGTTTGACCCTTATAGTCCGGGTATGCCTTATTGGCTGCCTCATGGAGTAATCGTCTTAAATGAACTTGTCAACTTTTGGAGAGTAGAACATAACAAAAGAGGATATCAGGAGATAAAAACGCCTCTTATTAACAAAAGGGAACTATATGAAACTTCCGGACACTGGGACCACTACCGGGAAAATATGTTTTTATCTGAGACTTCGGAAAAAGAAATTTATGGTTTAAAACCGATGAATTGTCCAAATGCTATGGTTGTGTTTGCCAAAAAGTCTAGAAGCTATCGGGAACTACCTTTGAGGTTATCTGATACCGATACACTGCACAGATATGAAAGATCCGGAACATTAAATGGACTTTTTAGAGTAAGGGAATTTTCTCAGGATGATGCCCATATCTTCGTAAGTGAGAATCAGATAAAAGATGAGTATATGCGGATATTTGAAATTACTGAGCTTTTTTATTCTGTCTTTAACATGGAGTATTCATACAGGCTAGGGACAAGACCGGAAAAATTTATGGGTGATAAAAAAGTCTGGGATCGTGCTGAAAAGGAACTAAAGGCAATCCTTGATAAAAGTGGTAAAAAATACACAGTTTTGGCTGGTGACGGAGCATTTTATGGTCCTAAAATTGATATTTTGATGAAAGATTTTTTAGGAAGAGAGTGGCAAATGGGTACGATTCAGCTGGATTTCCAAATTCCTAAGCGCTTTGGCCTTGCCTATCAAGCTGCCGACGGAACATTAAAAACACCTGTTGTTATTCATAGGGTAATTTATGGATCACTAGAAAGATTTATAGGGATATTAATAGAACACAGTGCTGGCAACTTTCCAGACTGGCTCTCCCCAGTACAAATCACTCTTATACCTATAGCCGAAAGGCATAATGATTATGTTAAGAAAATACAAGATGAGCTTTTGAAAAATGGGGTTAGGGTGAATGTTGATGACAGGGCAGAGCGTATGCAGGCTAGGATTAGAGATGCAACGTTGCAAAAAGTCCCATATATAGGTATAATTGGGGACAGAGAAGCCAGAAACGAGGCTTTTAGTTTTTCCCTTAGAAATATTAAAGGGGAAGACAAAGGAATAATAACAATCGATGAGTTCATTTCAAAGATTCTCAAGAAGGCCGTATCAGCCAAGGGGTAAATTCTGGAGGATTAATTTTGGTATACAAGCACTAACTGTGCGTCTTCTTGATGAAAAAGGGAAGCAGATTGGTGTTTTTAATAAGGCAGAGGCTTTAAGAAGAGCCAAAGAAGCTGGTCTTGATTTAGTTGAAATTGCGCCTCTTGCAAAACCACCTGTTTGTAAAATAATTGATTTTAAAAAATTTAAGTATATTGAATCTAAAAGAGAAAGAGAGAGTAAGAAAAAAGCAAGGTCAGTTGATTTGAAACAAATTATGCTGTCTCCTTTTATAGGAGAACATGATCTTGAAATTAAAGAAAATCGAGCACGCGATTTTTTTGTCAAGGGTGACAGAGTAAAATTTATTGTTAGATTTCACGGAAGACAGCTAGGCAAAAAATCATTTGGTTTTGATTTATTAAATAAAGTAATTGCCCATCTACAGGACGTAGCAACAGTTGAAAGAGAAGCAAAATTTGAAGGCCCGCTTTTAACTCTTAGCTTAATACCTGTTAAAAAAAGGAGAATTGATGAAACAGAAAACAAAAAAAGCAATAACATCCAGATTCCGCTTAACCAAAACAGGAAAACTAATGCGAAGGCGCCAGAACAGTCGCCATCTTCGCTCAAATAAAAACAAAAGACAAAAGAGAAAATTTAAGGTAGCAACAACAGTCTCACCAGTGTTCGCCAAAAAGATTACTAAATTAATAAATATCTAAAATTATGGCGCGCGTTAAAAGAGGAATTGTCGTTAAAAGAAAACATAAGAAGATGCTTTCAATGGCTAAAGGCTATAGAGGATCAAGAAGTAAGATATATAGGAGAGCTCATGAAGCTGTTCTTCATGCAGGAGAATACGCTTTCGCAGGAAGAAAACTTAAAAAAAGAGATTTTAGAGCTCTTTGGATTACCCACATCTCACAGGCTGCAAAACTAAATAATATTTCATATTCCAAATTTATGGATCTCTTAAGAGAGAAAAATATAGCGTTAAATAGAAAAATGCTTAATGAGTTGGTTGTGAATGACAACAATAGCTTTAAAAAGTTAGTGCAAATAGTTAAGGCCTGATATAATCTCCTTATGACTCTACGTGAAGAACTTCTTCATCTTAAAAACGAATCGCTGGGATCTATCACAAATGCTTCAACTGTTTTGGAGCTTGAAGAAATTAGAATCGAATATTTAGGCAAAAAAGGCAAAATTGCAGAGATGTTTAAAAAGGTTCCTCATTTAGAAGATGAGGAGAAAATAGCCATAGGAAAACTTGCCAATGAGGTCAAAATTATTTTAGAAAATGCTTTTGAGGATAGCAAACAGAGTTTAACAAAAAAGGCGTATGAACAGGACGTCAAGAACGAAGAAATTGACGTTACAGCACCATCTATTAAACCTCAGTTTGGAAGAATCCATCCGGTAACTCAAGTCGTTTGGGAACTTAAAGAAGCATTTGAAAAATTAGGATACCAAATAATGGAGGGAGGGGAAATTGAGACAGAATGGTATAACTTTACTGCCCTAAATATTCCTCCTAATCACCCCGCCCGTGATCTCCAAGATACATTTTGGATTGATGATATTATTCTTCCTAGAACTCACACTTCAAGTATGCAAGTAAGAACAATGGAGAAATTAAAACCTCCTTTTAAGGTAGCAGTTCCCGGATGGGTTTATAGATGTGAAAGGGAAGATGCAACTCATGCTAGCCAGTTCTGGCATTTTGAAGGTTTTGTTGTTGGTAAAAATATATCATTTTCAGATTTAAAAGGCACTTTGACACTTCTTATGAGATCGGTTCTGGGCCAAAATTCACAGCTTAAGTTTAGAGCTAGCTATTTTCCTTATGTTGAACCGTGCGCTGAGATGAGCGCATCTTGTCCGCATTGCAATATGAAAGGTTGCACTGCTTGTGGTGGATCTGGCTGGTTAGAAATACTAGGATCAGGAATGATTCATCCTAAAGTATTGGAAAATGCCGGCATTGACCCTAAAGTATATAACGGGTTTGCATTCTGTCCCGGTCCAACCAGACTAGCAATGATTAAATACAAAATTAATGACATCCGCTTATTAACAGGTGGAGATATACGTTTTCTTAAGCAGTTCTAGAATATGATTATTTCTCTAGATTGGTTATCAGATTTTATTAAATTAAATAGATCTCCTAAGGAGATTGCTGATAAGATAACTCTATCTTTATCAGAAGTTGAGAAAATAGAGAAAAAAAGGAGTGATACGATTTTGGAAATTGAAAATAAGGCCCTAACACACAGGCCTGACTGTTTTTCCCAATTAGGCCTGGCGAGAGAAATAGCTGCATATTTTAACACTCCACTAAACGATCCATTGCACAAGCTTACAAATACTAAAATTAAAAAACCTAATAAAAACCTGAATTTATCAGTTTCGCTGAAGAACCCTGAAGATATTCCTAGATATTGCACTATTGTTCTTTCTACTATAAAAGTAAAAACTTCACCAGAATTCATACAGAAACGGCTTATTTCCTGCGGCATACGGCCAATAAACAATGTTGTAGATATAACTAATTATGTCATGCTAGAACTGGGACAACCATTGCACGCGTATGATTATGATAAAGTGGATGGCCATAAAATTGAGGTTAGAAAAGCTAGCAAAGGTGAGACTATCGTTACTCTTGACTCGGTTGCAAGAAATCTTGATAAAACTATGGTAGTTATCGCCGATGATAAAAAAGTGTTGCTATTGGGTGGTGTGATGGGTGGTAAAGACAGCGAAGTAAATGGCGATACTAAAACAATAATATTGGAGAGTGCAACTTTTGATGGAAAAACAACAAGAATAACTTCCAAAAAAGTTGGTCTTAGGACAGATGGCTCAACAAGATATGAAAAAAACATTGATCCTAATTTGGCTTATGCAGGATTGGTCAGGGCTGCTGAACTTTTAGAGAAATTTGCTGGAGCAAAAGTAGCATCAAAGTTATTTGATATTCATTACGGATTGCCAAATCCCAAGGTAATTGAAGTAGAAACAGACAGGTTAAACACAATTCTAGGTCTTAGTTTAAAACCGGAAGATATAAAGAATTTATTGGAAAGACTCAAATTAAAAACAGAGATTAAAGATAAACTATTAACAATAACTATTCCCACATACAGAAGAGATTTATCAATGGAGGCTGATATCGCCGAAGAAGTGGCAAGAATATATGGATATGATGAAATCCCAACAACACTACCTAAAGGAGATATTATTCCACCATTTAAAAATCCTGTCATCGAAGGGCAATATCAAATTAAAAATATTTTAATGGGACTGGGACTTTACGAAGTTCATCTTCCTAGTTTAATAGGCAATGAAACAATTTCACTCCTTGGTGAGGATAAGGAAAAGCACATAAAACTTCTTAACCCTACAAGTCCTGAAAAAACATATTTTAAAAGAAGTTTAATTGAATCTCTTGTACTTGCTGCAGAATTGAATTCTAAATACTTTAACAATTTTGGAATTTTTGAAGTTGGAAGAGTTTACGAAAAAACTCAAAAAGGAAAACTTCCTAATGAGAGGATAAAAGTAGGCGCTATATTTTTATATCCAAAAACTGATGATATTGGAAATTCTTTTTACAAAGTAAAAGGCATTATTGAAGAACTACTTAATATATTAAGTATTCCTCTACCAGAATTTAATCCATTAGATAAGCATCAGGTTTTCCAAAAAGGAATAACTGCAAAAGTTGGAGATTACGGAATTGTAGGAAAAATTAATCCTCAAATTTCAGATTGGATTTCCAAAGAATCTAACGTTTTTGGCTTTGAATTGGATTTTAAAATGCTCATAAGTAAAAGGGTAGGGAAGTACTATAAACAAATTTCGAATAATCCTGCAATTATTGAAGATTTTACTTTTGAATTTGCAAAAATACCTTTGATAGGATATTTGCTTTCAGAAATAAAATCATCTGATCAACTTATTAATCAAATAGATATTGTGGGAACTTATAATAATTCGATAACAGTAAGAGTCTATTTCCAGGACCCCAATAAATCCCTGTCATCAAAAGAAATAGATCCATTTAGAAAAAAGTTAATTGAATTAATTGGAGAAAAATTTAAAGGAAAAATTAAAACTTAATTTATGTTATAATAAATTTTATGAGCAAACAAAAACAAACAAGCTTAAAAAAAAGAATTTTGAAATTTATTACTGAAGTTATAGATTCGTTAAGCTACCTTTTTTCAGGCTGGTAGCTTATGGCGTAAGAGTGGAGGTGTTTGACAATTCTTGGCTACACCTGGAATTTATAAAGGCTATCTGTTTCTTAAAACGCTCATAGAAGCCTCTCCGAAAGTAAAGACGTTTATACGGTTTAAAATTCTTCCGGGAAGATTGCCTGAACCATTTATTCCAAAATTGTCAACTGAATTAGTCCAGTTTAAATTATCCGGAATATCAAATAATAATTGAGCTAGGCGCTGAAGATTATTTGGGTGAATCTCCTTTGGATGCGTTGGTTTAAGTACAACAAAGTTAGCTAAGTTTTCTTTTCCATCAATTAATTCCATACTAATCCCGGTTAACATTCTAAAAGAGACAGGATTGCCTTGTGGATCGTAAAGACGATTTAAGTCTGGATAATCTACTATCTTTAAATCATCTATGGCAAAATTAAACGAACTTAGGTTTCCCCTTCTAATGGCTAAACCGGAAGCTGAATTCAGTCTTTCAGTTAATTGACGATCCCCCCAAAAAGAGCTATTAATCAATGTAGGATTTAGAGTACTCTGGATAATTTCTGTGGTTAACTTGGCATCTTCCCGGCTTAGCGAAAAATCTTCAAACGCCAATTGTAATTCTGCTAAACCTATTTCATTAGCTAGAGTATAATATGCAGCCGATGCAGCAATTAAACCAGTAGCTACTAAGAAACCTCTTCTTTGTATATTTCGCTCTGTCATGCGCTATATTATATCAGAGTGTTGGGGTGGGGGTGGTTTGCCAGTCGGATTTTACTCCAATTTTAACTTCTCTAGATCCATTATTCCCTTGATTGTCAAAAGCTGTAATTTTAACAGTATGCGGGCCGGTAGTCATATTAAATACCTCGTTTATCGAATCTCCGTTTACGGTTTTTTTAAGTCCTCCATCAATTTCAATTTCCAGTTTTGATATACCGTTTAGGGAAACTCCCTTTGCCTGAATTGTTATGTCATTGGTATCGTATCTTTTCTCTTGATCCGGCTCATGTAGCTCAACAACAACACTATTGTTTGACCCATCGCTATTATCTGTTGGTGGATGAAATTTAGAATCGGACTGGGTAGACAGCCAGGTGTTAATTCCTTCTTGGTATCTGTTTCTACCATCTGTTGATAGGGGATCGTTTTCAGCAAAAACAATAAATTCTTTTTCTTCATAATTCCCACTGGCTACTTCGACTTCGTTTGCCAGTTTTCCAGTTGATTTTGAAATTTTAATTTTTTTATAAATTGCGCTTTGAGTCGTAGGCTCTGTGCCTTTCTTATAAAATTCTTTTCTGATAGGGTAGCCTTCTTTGGGGAGACCGCCTCCATACGCGTCTATATCAAGTTCAACAATATTATCCGGTTTTTTAAACGCTTCTTTTGGATATTTTTTTAGAGCCTCCTGCATTATCCTGTTCCATATTGGAGCGGCCCCAGTAACACCCGAGGCAAGTGTAGGGCTCATTTGCGTGTTATCATTATTGCCAACCCAAGCACCAATAACAATTGAGGGAACATAGCCGACTGTCCAGTTATCTTTTTTATCATCTGTAGTACCTGTTTTTACTGCAACTCCGTCAATATTAAGCCAGGAATTGGGGCCAAACACATCAATTCTGGCATTATTATCGGAAAGTATGTTGGAAATTAAGAATGATACATCCTCACCTAATACTGTTTTTCCTTTTGTAGGTTTATCTTGATAAAGTATTTTGCCGCTGCTATCGGTAACTTTTAATATTGATACAGGTTCATGAAATTGTCCATTTGTTGCGAATACGCCGAATGCATTAACAAGCTCCAGAAGTGTTACTTCTCCTCCCCCTAGAGTTACAGATAAACCAAAACGGTTGACGTTGTCTTGAGTTGGAGCAAGGCTTGTTAAACCCATATTAAAGGCAGTTGATAGCAAATCTTCAACACCAACATAAGATAATAACTTTACAGCTGACATGTTGATAGAATTACCAAGAGCTTGGCGAAGCTGTATAGGTCCTCTAAATTTTCCATCATAGTTTTTAGGTTCATACTCTTTCTCCCCAGCGCCTCCGGGAAATTTAGTAGGCACATCCATAATAATTGATGAGGGAGTAAACCCTTTTTTAAATGCTGCTGCGTATGTTATTGGTTTTAAAGTACTTCCAGGCTGTCTCAAAGCTGTGGTTACATTATAATTTCCATCCTCATCAGTTGCAAAGTAATCTTTAGATCCTATCATTACCAGTATTTCACCGGTGTTTGGATCCATAGCAAGCGCGGCTCCATTTCCAACTTGTAAACCTTTAGCTTTTTCAACTTCTTCAAAAACTGCCTGTTGCGATTTTTCCTGTAATTCATAATCAAGGGTTGTAAAAACCCTCAAACCATCTTCTTCGATGCTTTTTTCTCCGAACCTGTCTAATAACTGCTCCCGAACATACATTACAAAATGGGGCGCCAATATGTCTTTTCTTTGCGGTTGGAAAGAAAGACCGGGAAGCTCTTTTTTTGCCGCTTCTTCCTCTTCCTTGGTTATATACCCATCTTCCCTCATACGTCTTAAAACATCCCCGCCCCTTGCAATATATGCTTTAGAATCTCCGGTATACGGTGAATAGAAGCTGGGACGCTGGGGGATTCCGGCAAGTACAGCAGATTCTGATAATGTTAAATCTTTTGCCCTCTTACCAAAATAGTCTTGTGAAGCAACTTCAATTCCGGCTGCAGTTCCTCCGTAAGGTACTTCATTTAAATACATTTGCAGAATTTCGTCTTTTGAGTACCGCCTTTCAATTTCAACAGAAAGAATAAACTCCTTTATTTTCCTAGGAACGCTTCTTTCGTTGGATAATAGCGCATTTTTAACAAGTTGCTGGGTTAGAGTAGAACCTCCTTCAGTCCTTCCTTTTATAAGTGGGCTTATAATCAGTCCGCGGAGAAGTCCGGGAATGGAAAAACCTTTGTGTTTGTAAAAATCCTTATCTTCAATTGCAACTGTTGCGTTTTTAAGATGATCAGGAACTTCACTCAAGCCAACAGGAACTCTATTCTCATCTTTATAGATATCATAAAGAACTTTGCCGTTTCTATCGTAGATAATTGTAGATAGACCGCTTGTTCTCCTTATCTGGTCAGGTTTCGGAAGATCTCTGCCATACCAGACAAAAAGGAAAGCTGTAGCGATAAATCCGAGAATTAATAAAATTAATATCGCTAAAGTTGCGTACCTAAGTATGGCTGCTTTTGAAAATGTAAATTTCCTCATGTTAAATCTTCTCCCATTGGAACGGTAATCAAAATTATTTGGCGTACGGGATATCATTATCTCCAATTATTCCAAACTCAAGCTTAATATGCAAATTATTTATTGAAGTTAAAGCGGAGAATTTCGAAATCAAGAATATTTATCTTATTATCTTTGTTAAAATCAGCACTTAAATTTATCCCATTTTGATTAAATTGAGATCTTAAAATTTCAAAATCTAAAATATTTACTTTACCATGGCGGTATTTGTGTAATTTTTTCAACTGACGCCCAGTGTAAGACTTCATCTCCATCATTGTTATCATCAATATAAAAGTCGGCTCCATTTATTCCTTTATTAAATAATGCATCTGCTAGATTAACTGTTTTATCTATCCATCTAGCTGTATTTGTTTTAGTTACAATCCATGCCTGTTTTATTCCATTCGGAGAATTGTAGTATAGAGAAATAGTATTGCTGCTTTGATCATAATAAGTAATAGTGATTATTACGTTGTGAGGACCACCGGTTATATAGTAGTTGCTATTATTATCGGCAATTGCCCTAAAGGCCATAACTCTCCCCGGATAAGTTGATCTGGCAAATGCACCTCTATAATCACCGCCAATAAGAGCTGTACTGTTAAAACCCGACCAAAGTGAAGAAGTGGTTGACGTTTTTCCATCAATATTTACTCCTTCAAACTGATCCAGGTAAAAAGTGAAGTTTCTTTGCCTTAAATTGGAAGACTGCGGAGTATAATCTTCATGCAATGCAACCCAGGCTCTGGGAGTAGTTAGAGCTGTTTTTGTGGCATAAGTATTAAAAAATTGTCTTGCTTTTTGAGAAAGAGGGATCCATGGACCTCTGGTCATAAAACCATCAACCCGCTGCCACAAGGCACTGGCTGCTCTCCACCAATGCTTCCATTCTTCACTATCCTGGCTACCTGCATCTCCATGCTCTCCTAAGCAGGGTCTGGTTAGACAAAATTTTCTTAGAATATCCTGAATGTCTCCGTTATTTGATAGTATTTCATCTGCAGTTGTACTGTGGGGCTGGGAATATCTTGGTCCATCATAACCAGTACTTATTCCAGCAGTATATAATCCCCAAGTATTGGGTTTTCCTTGAATAATATTTGCATAAGCATTTTTCTCCGTAATTCCATCTTTAAAATTTGCAGATATTGCCAAATATCTAGTTTTATTTGGATATTGGGCGTTTATCTCATTATCAGCCATGTTAACTAGAAACTGTATAAATGTAATCCAGGCTGATACAGCTACTGAATTGTTTCCACCCCATTTATTTATATATGCCTGGTCAGTTCTGTTTCCGTTACTATCACTGTCTTCAGGTTGAGCTTCACAATCTATACCGCTACAGATTAAGAATGATATGTTTGGATTATCTGCATATTTAGTTTTAATATGGTCAACTAAGGCTGCCGTAGTTTGTCTCATTGCGTTCTGTACATTGGGGTTTAAATAATTAAGCATTGGATGGCTATCGGTAGTACTTGATACCGGATCATATGAGCTAGAAAGTACCCATACCGGAGTTCCGTCAATACAGGAAGATGTGTTTGCGGTACCACAACCATTGTTTTGAGTAGGACCTATATATCTTCCTTTCCACATAATACCCACTGCTACTTTTTTACCTTCTGCAATTAATGGATCGATAAAGCTGTCAACGCCTGAAAAGTTATACTGACCTTGCTGTGGTTCAACTGAGGCCCATGAAAATCTTTGAGAAGCGCTATCAATATATGATAGGGGGGCATACTGAGTTATATTCTGAGTCGCATTGGTTCCCCAACCTGAAAGTGCCGAATTACTGATTGCTGCATAACTTGGGTTGACAAGTATCATGCTAATTATTATTAATACCACAATAAAACCTTGTTTTAAGGCCATAGATTTACTTTAAAAGATAGAAGTAGCTTTTACAATAGATATGATATACTTTCACCAATATGGATAGTACTGATACATTATTAAACCGTGGCGTTGATAAAGTTTATCCGTCAAGAGAAGCTTTAGAAAAAGTTTTGAAATCCGGGAAAAAGTTAAAATTATATCAGGGTTTTGACCCAACAGGAATAAATCTTCATATTGGTCATATGGTGGGGCTTATGAAGTTAAGACAATTTCAAAAAGCAGGCCATGAAGTTATTTTTCTTATTGGGGATGGAACAGGCCAAGCTGGCGACCCATCAGGAAAAACCAGAAGCAGGGATAAGTATTTAACAAATGAGCAGCTGAGAAAAAATGCTAAAGATTATGTAATGCAGGCAAAAAGAATTGTGGATTTTGATGGACCCAATGGCGTAAGGATAATGTACAACGGCGACTGGTTGAACAAACTAACTCTTAGTGAAGTTCTAAATATCGCCGGTCATTTTACAGCCCAACAAATGAACGAAAGAGATCTATTCCAGGAAAGGTATAAAAATAATATACCTTTAAATTTACGGGAGTTTATGTATCCTCTTTTACAAGGATATGACAGTGTTGTAATGGATGTAGATATGGAAATCGGAGGCTCTGACCAGACATTTAACATGCTTGCAGGAAGACAACTAATGAAGGCGATGAAAGGTAAAGATAAATTTGTTTTATCAACTGTTTTAATTTCTGACAAATTTGGTAAAAAAATAGGTAAAACAGAAGGAAATGCAATTTCATTAACTGATAAACCAGAAGATCTTTATGGGAAAATCATGTCATTTCCTGATGAAGTTATTGTCCAATGCTTAGAGTGCTTAACAGAAATTCCTATGGAAGATATTAATGTAATTGCTGACAAGATAAAAAATGGCGATAATCCTATGAAGTTTAAAAAACTTTTGGCTTTTGAAGTTGTTAAACTTTTAAACTCAGAAAAGGATGCCCAGGCTGCACAGGCTTTTTTTGAACAAGCACATCAGCAGGGATCAACAACAGATTTAAAAAATGCCCAAGTAGTTTCTGGAAACGGTGAGTTGTTGAAAGACGTTATTATTAAAAACTTAGGTTTAAGTATTTCTGCAATCAAACAATTAGTTTATCAGAAAGCAATCGATGTAAATGGGTTAGCTGTTAATGATGTAAAAATGAAATTAAAAACTGAAGATATGGTTAGGGTAGGTAAAAAACATATTTTTAAAATTAAATAATGGAAGCATTTAGAAAACACAAAAAGATTTTTACAATAATAATGGGAATTGCAATGATTGCTCTTATATTAACCTCAATTATTCCTTACTTTTTCTATTAAACTTTTTTCTTCCCTTTAATCCATTTAACTGATGTCAAAATTTCAGAATATAGATCCGCTTTAACATCAATATGTAGATCTCTTATTTCTTTTTTTGTCGGGTTTCTTCTTTGGAATTGAACAAAAGGTATATCAGAAATTACTGCAAGTGGTGTTTGCTCATTTCCTTCACCCATAACAAGAACTGATGCTGCTGCCAG
>JACOXO010000041.1 GCA_016182365.1 Candidatus Gottesmanbacteria bacterium
ATTGGATTTCCTATGACAATTCCTGCCGTATCAACAACCGAGGTTCTTGTAAAATATTATTTACCTTCTGTTGAAAGCCAGGAAAATCTGGAGCTTCTAGTACAAAAACAGCCTGGAGTTGTATCATATCCTGTAAGAGTTTCTGTTTCCGGATTTAATAACACCACAGATGTAATTGGTGGAGTGAGAAGTACTATAAAAGAGTTTAAACTTGAAAACGACTACCTGACAGATATACTTCTGGAGTAATATATGTTGACATGAGGGCGTAAACTTCGTACAATTAGACTCTTAATATGACAGCTATTCAGCTTAAAGCACAAAAAAGGACAATTACTGGCAGAAAAGTCAAAAAACTTCGCAAAGAGGGTATTGTTCCCGGCAACATATTCGGCAAAAAAGTTACTTCCCAGGCAGTTTCTGTTAATTTAATTGATTTCTCTAAAGTTTATAAAAAAGCAGGGGAGACCCAGATTGTTGAACTTCTTTTGGATAAAGAAACTAGACCAGTACTTATAAAAAACGTACAGATGAATCCTTTGCTTGGAAAACCAATTCATGCAGACTTTTTTCAGGTAAATCTTAAAGAGAAAATTAAAGCTAAAGTCCCTGTTGTGCTTTCTGGGAATGCTCCTGCGGTAGTTCAAAAAATAGGTTTACTACTTCAGACTCTAAACGAAGTTGAGGCGGAGGCGTTGCCAACAGATTTACCGGAAAAATTAACCTTGGATGTTTCAACTCTAGCTCAACTTGATCAAGAGCTTAAAGTGGCAGATATAAAGAAGATACCAGGAGTTGAGATACTAAGCGACAAAAATTTAACTGTTGTAAAAGTTGGTACTCTAGTATCTAAAGAAGCTGAAGCTCTAGCCAAAGAAGAAGAAGCAGCGGCAGCACAAGCCAAAGCAGCCGCAGCAGCAGCGCCTGAGGCTACGGCAATTCCAGGCGCAGAGACTCCAGAAAAATCAGCTGAACCAGCAAAAGCAGCACCTGCTGACCTGCCTGCCGGCAAGGCAGGAGCTGCAGCAGCTAAACCAGCTACCGAGAAGCCAACTAAATAAGCTACTATTTATACATAATATCAATTCTTTTAGCACTATTAATTATGTTATTTGCCTCCTCAAACCTTCCCAGCTTTTCAAGATAATAAGCGACCTGGATATAGGCATCTCTGTAGCCTGGATTTTCTCTGAGTACCCCCAGCCAGTATTTGAGCTTGTCTTCATATTCAGATGCATCGGTTTTGAGTTCAGTTGTGCCTAGCACTTTCGATTGACTGGTCTGTTTATAAACTCTTAAGTATAGATTTACCCCAAATAAGGCTAAAAGGACTACCGAGGCTAATGCGGGGATAAATCGGGTTATATGCGGGAATTTTTTGCTCATGGTATGATTGTAGTTAATTATGGAAAGTGTTGCAACTTCTAAAGCAATTAAAATAATTGAAATTCTTAAGAAAACCTATCCTAAAGCAAAAATTGTTTTAAATTATTCAAATCCCTGGGAGCTTTTAGTTTCTGTAATTTTGTCAGCCCAATGTACAGATAAACAAGTCAATAAAGTAACTGATAAATTATTTAGAAAATACAAAACAGTAAGGGACTACGCAAAAGTACCACAATCGGAATTTGAAACAGATATCCGTTCCACCGGTTTTTATAAAAACAAAGCCGGCAATATCATTGCAACAGCCAAGATTATTTTAGATAAATATCACGGGAAAGTACCAAATACCTTTGGAGATTTATTAACCCTTAGAGGGGTTGCCAGAAAAACAGCAAACGTAGTTTTAGGTAATGCCTATAAAATATATCAAGGGATTGCTGTTGATACCCATGTACTTAGAATCTCACAAAGGTTAAGACTTGTAGATTTAAAGACTATTGGGGGAAGAAAAAAAATGATGGTAGGTATGTTAGATACAATAGATTTTTTGAAAGATGCTGATCCTGTAAAAATCGAAAAGCAGTTAATGAATATTGTACCAAAAAAAGACTGGTTTAAATATACTTATTTAATAATTGATCATGGCAGGGCTATATGCAAATCAATAAGCCCAAACTGCATAAAATGCCCTCTATCTAATCTTTGTCCAGTTTCAAGAACTAAATTGAATTAAGAACTTGACAACAACAGCTTATAATTGTTAGCATACAAATAATAATGAAAAAAATACTGCCACTATTTCTTATTATTTTTATTATCTCTCCACAATTGGTCTTAGCTAAGACAGAGCAAGCCTCACCTGCTGGAAATACAGTTAGAGATCAGGTACAGGATGCTCGTGCAAATGCCCAGCAGGCAAGGTTTAATGGTATAAGACAAATGTTTAATGCCATGATAAATAGACTTAACGCAGCTGTTACCAGATTGGAGACTTTAGGTAGCCGGATTCAATCCAGATTGACTAAATTAGAAGCCAGCGGGGTAGAGGTATCTGCATTGCAAGATGATTTAAACCAAGCCCAGGAAACTTTGGCAGGGTCAAAAGAAGATATTGCCAGCTTGACTGTTCAACTTGAGGATATTTTAGCAGGGGATAATCCTAAAATTGCATTTGTCGAGATTAGGACTTCAATTGCATCTATAAAAACAGATCTAAAAACTGTGCTGAGTACCTATACGGATATTATAAGACAGATGAAGGGTTTGGGAGAAAAACCAAAAACAAATCCGGCAACTCAATCGGGAGTATTAGAATAATTTTTAAAATATAGCATATTTTATATATGGATCCAAATAACAATAAGCCTAATAATCAGCAAGCACCACAGCAAACTGCACCTGTGCCAGAGACAGCTCAAGTTCCACCAACTCAACCTCAACCACCAGCAGATTATTTTCAGCCTGCTGCATCTACCGAACCGCCAAAAACTCCACCCATTGCTCCAGAACCTATTGAGCAACCTGCTCCAGAACCAAGTCAGGATAGTCCAATTCCAAAGAAAAAAAGTAACGCTGGTTTGGTAATTATATTAATCTTAATCATTTTTATAACCATAGGAGTACTTGTTTATATTCTTTTAAATTACTTAGGCTATATTGGTGGCAGTCAAACAATACAGGAACAGCCGGTTCAAACTAAGGAAGTAATTCTGCCTCAACCAACTATCGCAAGCTCAAGCGCTGATTCTGATATTGAAGCTTTAGGCAGTCAATCTGATTCTGATGAAGTGGATAGCATCGAAGCTGATATAACAGGTACTGATTTAACTAATCTTGATAAAGAAGTTGACAGTATTAACAATCAGTTGTAGACTTACCCCTGTGGCAAAAGCTGATAAAAACTGGTACAAACCATTTGTTGTTCCCGGAGTTATTGCTCTTATTTTAATTGGAATTGTAATGATTGTAATCCCGGGAGAGATTGACAGATTTACTCTTATTATGCCAATATTTGCAGGCTACATCCTGTTTATGATCCTAACTGCTATTCCTGACGAGGAATAATATTTATATTTGTAGTTTAGAAACTCCAAAATTATCTCTTAAAATATTAAAATCAAGAATATTAACTGTGTTATCATTATTAAAATCTGCACTCAAGCTTGAGCCATTAGTATTAAATTGTCCTCTTAAAATCTCAAAGTCAAGAATATTTACTCTATTATCACCATTTGCATCTCCACCGAATTGAATAGGGATTGGTTGTAATGTTGCTGTTGGCGAAGCGGTTATGGGGGTAATGCTAATTGGGCAAAGACTAGGATCTAAGTTGCATGCACCCCAGCCTCCATAGGCACCAAGTTCTGTTCCATCAGTCGCTTTATTCTTTGCTGGTGAAGTTGACTGGAGATGATAATCAGTATTTGATACGAATTTTGGATCTTCATAAACATCGTTTTTACCCTGACTAATTCCTTGATAATCAACTGTATTATTCCAAAAAAGATTATATGAATTTTCAATCTGAGAAGAGGGGACTTGAGAGTATATACCACCGGTGTGAGAATTATTAGTAATTATATTTTGATATATGTATGCTTTTCCAGTAAAAGGTTTGTTTACCCATATTCCTGAACCTTCACCGGCAAAAATACTATTTTGGTTAGAATCTATGGTATTATTTTGAATAGTTACACTCTTTCCAAAGACAACTTCTATCCCAACACTATTGTGATGAATTAGGTTGTTATGTATAATTACAAATTCCGGTTCGTCTTGAGTTATTGCAATCCCAATTCTATTATTATTAATATTTAGTCCAAATAATTGAGCTCTTGAATCAATAGCATATGTGCTATATATAACAATACCGGTTACTCCTTTAGTTATTTGCATATTACCTATAACTGCAGTTGATCCACCAATTTGGAACATACTAGCAGTTCGTTCAGGTAAATTTTCTCCTGAAATAATAGTTTTATTCTCTCCTTCTCCTAAAATCTTTACAACTTTTTCAATTATCCTGACTTCATCTCTCATTAGGTATGTGCCTTGTTTTACCAAAATGAAGGTACCATAGGTTGACTTATCAACTGCTTGTTGAATACCATCTGGACCAAAAAATTGACATGCTGAATCGTTAGAATTCTCCGGACAAACAATAATATCTGGTTGCGGGATTTGTGATAAAACAGAACTAGGTCTTGCAAAAATAAAACTAATAAAAATTACAAGAATAAAAAGTCGAGCAGTTATTTTCACCTTATTTCTATTATGATTAGTTATGTTAGTTAGGTCAAGAAGGATTAGTGTTAGTTACCAGTTTTTCCGAAATTAGTTCTTAAAATTTCAAAATCCAATATATTTACATTATTATCATTGTTAAAATCAGCAGTTAAATTTGATCCGGATTGATTGAATTGTCCTCTTAAAATTTCAAAATCAAGAATGTTTACTCTGCTATCACTATTGGCATCTCCACTTATTTGTGTTGACGTTATTGAAGTTGTTATAGTTGGGGAGATATTATTTAAAATAGTATATGAAACTTTGGCGGTTTTTGCGTGATAGCTATTATTGACATCAGTTACTTTAATATCAGCTGGATAAGTAAAATTTTCAGCATCATAACTTGATATTACGGAGTAAGTAACTGATTGACTCGTTTGCGGCTGAAGTTGTAAAGATTGAGGCGAAAAATTATATGACCATCCCGGAAAAAAATAAGTATTATCTTTATCAAGGACAAATGTGGTAGAAGAACAATTAAGTGGATCGTTATTTGTTAATGTTACTTCGTATATTAAGGTCTGTCCTGGAAGACCAGTTTGTATTAAAGTAATAACATCAAGTTTAGGAAGTTCAGGAGTGCATGAGTTTTCATCTAACTCAACTCTCAAAGTCACAGAACTGTTAGTATGACTAAGCTGGGTTATTCTAATATTATTAATTTCGTCATAAAATGTTTTATCATCAGATAGAGATGCATCATTATAGCCTGGTTGAGAATTAGGTGTGTTGTCTAAAAGATAAGTTTCAGGTGATTGATATGTTATCAAATTACGTTCATAAGGTCTAAAATACGCTATATGTATCAATACACCTTCAGATATTGTTGTGGGTAACGAATTATCAAAACCATATGGTTGACGATATTCAAGTGTATAGTATTGGAAGGTATCTGGTTTTCTAATTTTCAATAGTTGATGTCCATTAGACGGTAACTCTAATGGGGCGAGTGTGTAATCCCCACTTCTTGTTATTTCGAGTATTCGTGATGGAGGAATCCATCCTAACCAAGATTTAAAAAATGCGTTATGATGATATCCTTCCCACGAATGACCCATTACCCCAAATGGATCCCCATAGGTGCTAAAAGTACAATTACTATAATCATCAATGACTTTATTGAGACCACAAGTGGCTGAGTTTGCATGTCCTAATGTTAGATTATGTCCGAATTCATGTGCAAGTGAATATAAGTTTAAATCATCTGCCGTTATGGTGGATGGATTTCCCCCTGTACTTCCTGAATCACGACTCTCACAGCTCTCTGTAAATGGATGTATATAAATTCTTCTTGGATAGCTATCTAAATTAACACCATTTTGGGTAAGAATGGGGTTAATATTTTCTGGTGCTGTATAGCAACCTGGCTGACTATCATAGGGTATTGTATACCAACCAACAACTTCGCCAGTTAGCCATGTTTGTCCGTAAGAATTTTCTTGATAATATGTATTTACAGACCTACCTGTATTTGAAAGTATTGCTGCAGATGCCTCTTCTTTTGTAAAAGGCTTATTATTTGGGTCATCTTGAAAATTAAAAAGTACTACAAGAGTTTTCTGTTCACCTAAAGGGCTTAATGCCGGAGGTGTATTTGTTGACATGTTTTCAGCTGCATAGTTTCTAATATCTTGCGGTTTTTGGGCAAGATAAACTGCTGTTGCCGTACCAATAAACATTAGAGGAATAGTTAATAGATATAGTTTTTGTTTAACAGGAAGTTGTTTTAAAAAAGAAATCACTATTTAACAATAGCATCGCCTAAGGATAAATTAAATAGTTGGCCAGGAGGTTATAATCAAAGGTTTATCCTTATTCAATTTTCCCCAGATTTCCTCAGTTACAAAAGGCATAAATGGGTGTAACAATTTTAACGATTCATCTAGCACGTGTTCAAGTGTTTGTTGAGCTTCTTTTCTTCGGGATTTTGTTTTCTCAATATAGATATCTGCAAATTTATGCCAGATGAATTCATAAATTGTTTCTGAGGCTTCGTTAAATTTATATTTTTCTAAAGAATCAGTCACAGTTTTTATAGTTGTATTAAGTTCAGCTAAAATCCATTTATCGTCTTTGTGCAAAGATTCAGTCTTAACCTTTTCTTTTTCCATCTCAACAAACCTGGCAACATTCCAAAGCTTGTTGGCAAAGTTCCTCATTCCCCGAACTTTATCATCTGATAAAATTACTTTTCCTCCTGCAGGGATCCCGTAAACCAGGGACATTCTCAAAGCATCCGCGCCGTATTTATCAATCATCTCAATTGGATTGACAACATTGCCTTTGCTTTTGCTCATTTTTTTGCCAAATTTATCAGCAACCATTGACCATAAAAACACTTCTTTAAAAGGAACTTCGCTCTCAAGATATAGTCCAAACATTATCATTCGTGAGACCCAGAGTTTTAAAATATCAGATAAAGTACCCATGACGTCAGTTGGATAACGGGATTTCATCTCGTCTTTGTTTAAAACTATAAGCGGCCATTGGCCTGATGAGAACCAGGTATCAAAGGTATCAGTTTCCGGCAAATACATTTTGCCATCAGTAGGTTTTTTATCAGAAATGACATATTTAGGACCTGATGGACCGGTTAGCGCATGAACTTTTTGTAGACCTTGCTCAATTTCCTCAATTTTAATACCCTGATCAAGAAACTTTCTAAGATTGTCCTGATGGGGTTTTTTATCTTTATCGATAAACCACACCCAGATATTTGAAGCTTTAGGATCCACTTCGTACCAGATTGGAATTCTGATACCCCAGACAATCTGGCGTGAAATTGGCCAGTCATGCATAATCTCAAGCCAGGAGAGCATATGGCTTTTAAATTTATGGGGGATAAATTTGACTTTATTATCAGTGGTTGCTTTTTTTACTTTTTCTTTCAGCTTTTCGACTTTAATAAACCAGTTGGGGATTGTCAGAGGTTCCAAATCCCTGCCGCATTTATAACAGGTTGCCAGAGAGTGGAGGTAATTCTCATCAATTTTTTCAATTAATCCTTTTTCCTTAAGATCTAAAACAACCGCTTCACGGGCCTGTTTTACCTTTAGTCCTGCGTATTTGCCGCCTTCTTTTACAATCCTTCCGTTCCAGTCAATTGCCGTAGTTATTGGAAGGTTATGTTTTTTGGCAACTTTAAAATCATTGGGATCATGAGCTGGAGTCAGTTTAACAATTCCGGTTCCAAACTCAGGATCTACATATTCATCTCCAATAATTTGCATTTCCGCATCCGTTAACGGATTAAGAACAGTTTGACCAATAAGATGGTTTCTTTTTTTATCTTTTGGATTCACAGCCAGATGTGTATCAACAAAAATCGGTTCTGGCCTTACAGTTGCCACAGTAATAAAATCTTTTTTACCTTTAACTGGATAGCGTACATAAAATAGGGGATCGGTTCTTTCAATATGGACTACTTCAAGATCAGCTAAAGAAGTACCGCAGTATGTACAATAATTTACTATATATTCATCCCTCTTGATATAACCTTCGTCATACATTTTTTTAAACGTTTTAAATACCTGTTGTATTACTTTATCCTCAAGTGTAAACACGCTGCGTTTCCAGTCAGCTGAGAATCCTAATCTTGTAAACTGTTTAAAGATTAAACCGGAATTTTCTTTGACAAAATCATAAATATCCTGATATAAAGTTTTTCTGTCAAAATCCATTCTTGATTTACCCTGTTTTTTTAAATATTTCTCATAGACAAACTGGGTTTCAAAGCCAGCATGATCAGTGCCGGGTATCCATAAGGCAGAAAAGCCCTGCATGCGTTTAAATCTAATTAAAATATCATCAATTGTGTACATGGCATGGCCGGCATGCAGTGAGGCGTTAGCATTAGGTGGAGGCATAATAATTGTATATGGTTTTTTAGCATTTGGCGCACTAAAATATCCACCCTTTTCCCAAAGAGAATAAATCTTACCTTCAACTTCAGCCGGCTTATAATGTTTGTCCATAGATGTATTATAAACTATACTGGGAATTTATTTATGAATTTGAACAGGAAGAGCGGGTTTTCCATTTTTTTCAACCAATACCATTTCTGTTGCCATGTAGAGAATGAGTGAGGCATCTCTTGCAAAATCTTCAGGTACACCAAGCTCCTTAGATTGTTCAACCGCTGCCCAAAGATCTAAATTAAACGCTTGTTTTCCTTCACGATTTAAATTGTTAGTATCAAGAGTTGTGTTTGGTCTTAGATTTACAAATGCAACCTGTTCTTCATGGAGGCCATTTAAATTTTCAATGGTTCCTTTTTTTGATTCTAT
>JACOXO010000019.1 GCA_016182365.1 Candidatus Gottesmanbacteria bacterium
ATAACAAGAACTGATGCTGCTGCCAGTGCATCGTAAATATTTGCCTTTGTAAATTTCAGTTTTCTTCCGAAAATATCTTTTTTTCCTATGTAGTTATTTAAAGCTTTAAACCCGCTAAAAGCAAGACATATTCCAGATGTGCCCCAACGAAGTGGAGTTGTTTTACTATCAGTAATAATAACACCGATATTTTTTCTTTTAAATTTTTTTACTAAATATTCTCTAATTGTATTAGCACTATTTTGCGGGTTTTTGGGCCAAAGGATATACATATTATTTCCATTCGATTCATCAATTCCTGAAGTTGGTACAATAATGTTATTTTTAATCGTTATTATAAATCCATACTGGGTAGGTTTTTCTAAAAAATAGTCTGCCTCCTGTTTGATTAGCTTGGATTTATTGGAGTTTTTTAAAGGAGCTACATTCTTTTCAATAATCGAAACTACTTTTGATGTTATTACAAGAATGGATCTATCAGCAATTTTTTTAATATACTTGTCCAAAAAATCTGTAATCGTCTGTTTTCCAACAACGACTTTTTCTGTTTTAATGGCTTGAATATTCATATAATTATTTCCAGTATAATATACTACGAGTATGCAAATCACTGATAGAATCACCCAAGTGTCTGGCATAGGACCAGCCTATGCAAAAAGGCTGGAAAGACTTGGAATTTATAAGGTTTCTGATCTTCTTTATCATAAACCGCTTCGTTATATTGACTATTCAGTAGTCTCAGCAATAGGGCAGATTCAGGAAGGTGAAACTGTAACAATAAGAGGGAAAGTTAAAACTATAACCAGCAATTTTATAAGAGGAAGAAGACTGACAATTCAAAGAGCTGTTATAGAAGATGAAACTGGAGAAGTACAACTGACTTTTTTCAACCAGCCGTTTCTTGTGAATATGTTTATTGGCAATATGGTTGGAATATCAGGAACGGTTAAAAAATTTGGCAATAAATTAACATTTGACCAACCTGAATATGAAGTTTTAAGATCAGTTGGTGGAATTCATACAGGAAGAATAGTTGCTGTCTATCCGCAGACCGAAGGAATATCTTCAAAATGGTTAAGGGTAAAAATTGCCTTTGTTTTAAACAACGTTGAAAACTTTGATGACCCAATACCTATAAAAGTAATCCAAGAAAATAATCTGATGAATCTGAGTAAAGCATTAAATAATCTTCACCATCCGGAGTCTATCAACGATATTGAAAATGCCAGAGGGAGATTGGCATTTGATGAGCTTTTATACCTCCAGTTGGCTTCGATTATAAGAAAGAGACTGTGGAGATCCAAAAAGTTATCGACTAAGTTAGAAGTTAACAGTCATTTAACTGAAATTAATCAATTTATTGCCAACCTTCCATTTGATCTTACAGATGATCAAAAGCGAGCAATATCGGAAATACTAGCCGATTTAAGAAACGACCGTCCAATGAATAGACTACTATCTGGTGATGTTGGATCAGGTAAAACTGTGATTGCTGCTGTTGCCCTTTACCTTTCATCTTTAAATCGTACCCGCTCTCTATTTATGGCTCCTACGGAAATTCTAGCTACTCAACATTATCAAACGCTAACAAAACTATTTTCCCCAGTTAACATTAAGGTTGGTTTAACAACATCAAGTACTAAACAAAATACCCAAGATTCTGATGTGTTAGTCGGTACTCATGCGCTACTGCATGACCAAAATTATCTAAAATCAATATCCTTAATTGTGGTTGATGAACAACACCGATTTGGCGTCCAACAGCGAAGCTTCCTCTCTTTAAACTCCGGCAATCCGCATCTTCTGACAATGACTGCAACTCCCATACCAAGAACAATTGCCTTAACCATATATGGAGAACTTGATGTGTCAACAATTGTGCAAATGCCAAAAGGCAGAAAAAGGATAAAGACATTTGTTGTTGATAAAAGTAAACATATCAAAGGTTATGACTGGATAGCAAAGCAAGTACTTGGCAGTAAAAAAACAGGTGATAGAGAGCAGGCTTTTATAGTTTATCCTTTAATTGAGGAATCTGAGAAGATGACTGAGATTAAAGCTGCAACTAGCGAGTATTTGAAACTCAAAAAAGGGCCTTTTAAAAATTTGAATGTAGGACTTTTACACGGAAAACTAAAACCTAACCAGAAACAGAAAATAATGAAAAGCTTTAAGGATAAAAAATTGGATATTTTAATATCAACAACAGTTATAGAGGTAGGTATGGATATACCAAACGCAACTATAATGGTAGTTGAGCATGCTGAAAGATTTGGTCTTGCTCAGCTGCATCAGCTAAGGGGAAGGGTTGGAAGAAACAATAAAGAATCATGGTGTTTCCTATTCTCAGATATGAAATCTGAGAGACTAAAAGCTATGGAAACAAATTATTCTGGTATTACCCTTGCCGAGATTGACCTTAGGATAAGAGGGGGAGGAGACATATTTGGAATTAAACAACACGGCGCTAGTGAGCTTAAATTTGCTTCATTTTCTGATAGTGGTATTTTACGGCAGGCAAGAAAATCTGCCCAGGATATATTAGATAAAGATCCCAAGCTTATAGATCATCAAAATATTAAAAAAAACTTATCTTCCCTTTTGGATTTAAAAGTTCTCCCAAATTAATATTCTACTTGCACGGATTGCTAAAACAGGGTAAAATACATATATGGCACCACTTCCTAAGCGGAAACTATCAAAAAGAAGAGGAAGAGTAAGGTTTAACGGACAAAGAAACGGGCTTATGGTTGCTACTCAAACCGTAGTATGTCCTTCCTGTAAAAAAGTTACTCCAGCTCACCGGGCTTGCAGATACTGTGGCTTTTACAAAGGGAAAAAGGTCTAAAATTACTTCTCATGAAAAAACCCACTGACCCCAGACATTTAGCAAGAATAAAAATCGTGGAAGAGCTTTTTGCTCAAAGCTTTGCCAGTCAAAAAAAATTATCCTCAAAAACCAAAGACATTATCAAAAACTTGAATATTATTGACCAAGCCATATCTCTGGCAGCCCCACAATGGCATATTAGTAAGATAGCAAAGATAGATTTGGCAATTCTCCGTCTTTCAGTTTATGAACTCTATATTGACAAAAGAGAACCAATCAAAGTTATAATTGATGAAGCAGTTGAGATTGCCAAAAGTTATGGAAATGATAAAAGTCCATCCTTTATAAACGGGGTTCTGGCAACAATTGTTAAGAAAGAAAAAAATGAATGATATACAAAATTATGTACTAACTATAATTGCTGAAAAAATTGGTGCTAGCAAGGATACAACTGATGTTAATGACAATTTATTTGCTGATTTGAATGCATCCAAACTTGAGAAAGCTGAGATAATTGCCAGTTTAGAGGAAAAGTATCATATTACTTTTGATATTGAAGAACTTAGTGGACTTAATACGCCTTTGGGTATTATTGAATATATAGAAGACAATGTCGAATAATACTACGCAATTAGAAAAGACCATCGGAATAAACTTTAAAGATAAGAAGTTGTTGCTTGATGCTATCACCCATAGATCTTTTCTTAACGAAAGCCCGGAAAATATCCAATCTAACGAAAGACTGGAGTTTTTGGGGGACGCTGTCCTGGAACTTTTGGTTTCTGACTATCTTTTTAGAAGGTTTACAGACTTTCCTGAGGGAAAATTGACAAATTTAAGATCAGCAATTGTCAATACAAAAACATTAGGAGAAATAGGTAAAAAGCTTAAATTTGGTGATTATCTAAGACTTTCAAAAGGAGAAGAAGCGGGAGGAGGCAGAACAAATAGCTCTCTACTTGCTGATGTTTTTGAAGCTGTTTTGGGCGCTATATTTATAGATCAAGGTATTGTAATTGCCAAAAAGTTTTTAGATAAATACCTTTATAGCCAAACCGCAGAAATCTTATCAATAGGCACTTATAATGACTATAAGAGTATGCTCCAGGAAAAAGCGCAGGAAAAATTCCGGATTACTCCTACTTACGAGGTTATAAAAGAAGAAGGGCCTGATCACAATAAAACTTTTTACTCAAGAGTTTTAGTTGGTGAGGTTAAACTTGGAGAAGGGAAAGGGAAGAGTAAACAGGAAGCAGAACAGGACGCTGCAAGAGTCGGACTTGAACAGTGGGAGGCAAAATGATAGAATCACTGAACCAATGGCTGTAAAACTAAGACTCAAAAGATTTGGAAAAAGATCAATGCCAACCTACCGTTTGGTAGCAATTGATGAGAGTCAAAGGAGACAGGGCTCAGAGGTTGAAGTTTTGGGCAATTATAATCCCCACCGTGATCCGGCTGAAATTAATTTTAAAGCCGACCGTATACAATACTGGCTTTCGGTTGGAGCTAGACCTTCCGATACTGTGAGAAGTCTTATTAAAAAGGCAAGATAATGGAAGACTTTTTAAAATACATTATTCCATTTTTAATAGATAATAAACAGAGCTTCCGTGTTGATAAGAAGGAGGAGGGCGAAAGCACCGTTATATTTACCATTCATGTAGCCAAAGAAGACATGGGTAAAGTAATCGGAAAAGAGGGAAGAACAATTCAAAGTATCAGAAATTTAATTAAAATCCTTGCGGTTAAAGAAAATAAACGGGTAATGGTCGAAATCGCCGAACCCGAAGGATCAACTATTCCTGCTACCGAATAATCCCTTGACAAGGCTTACAAAAGTGCTATAAACAACATCATGAAAAATAAAGAAGGCTCTCCTATAAAAATTTTTACAAGAGGGTTATTAATAGCTTCTGCAATTACTGCTGGATCTATTTTAGCTAGAGAAACTGGTTTATTTAATCCATCAATACAGCCCGAAAAGCCTGTACCAATAACTAAGCCGACTCCAACACCAGATAAAAAAGTGCTTAGACGTTCTCCTAAAGAATCCGGACCATCCATCTTGGTTGTAGAACAAAAGCAGGAAAGAATTTTTACTAGAACAAATGCTGTTGCAAACACCGGAGGAAATGTCCAGGTAGACATTGCTTCACCAGACTTTAATGTTTTTATCTACAGACCATAATAAATCTTTCACTTTTTTTCCTTGAGTTTATAATAACTTGTCTTGGTGGAACCGAATTTTTGTACTAGTCCCTTTTTTACAAGTGAAGCAAGAAGTGCATGTGCCTGCTGTCTGGTTACTCCTAAAATATCAAGAATGTCATTTGTTTTAACAGCCTTTTTATCAATAATAATCTCAAGAACTTCTTCTTCCCGTCTGGTAACCAATACTCTTTTATCAGCTTCAATATCATCAAGATTTTTTCTCTTCAAATCATTTATTCTAGCAGCGGCAGCCTGAAGTGAATATGCAATTCCTTCAAGAAAATATTCAAGCCACTTTATATTATCTCTGCGGTCCGCACTATGAAGCATATCTGAGTATTGACTTCTATCAATATCATAATAATCATCAAGAATAAAGTATTTAGCCACGTCGTATTGATTAAGAAGCAAAAAGTAGGCGGTAAGAATTCTGGCTAGCCTTCCGTTTCCGTCAAAAAATGGATGTATAAAGGCAAATTCGTGATGCATAATTCCTGCTTTTATAAGAGGATGAAGCTCACTTTTTTCATTTACCCAAGAATAAAGTTTTGACAACGCCTTTTCTATTTCCTCCCGGCTGTGGAAAGGAGGATTGTGTTTAACAACAAGTTCAAGTTTTGTCCTGTGACCTATAAAGACTGAACTGTTTCTAAAATCATTTAAACTTTTATCATCCAACCCTTGCATTAAAAGTTTATGCAAGTTTTTGGTAAGAGCAAGGCTTATTGGTTCATGCTTATTTACCAGGATATTGATTTTATTTAATGTGGCAAAATAATTTTTTACCTCCAATTCTGATTTAGTTGTAGGCAGTCTATCTCCAAGAATAATGTTGGTAACGTCTTTAGGGGACAGGGGATTACCCTCGATACTGGTTGAGTGGTGTGTTGCCAATACCTGGTTTTCTTTTGTTAGTCTTAAAGCAAGTGATGGTATCAGGCTTTCACCTAAAATCTGCCCATAAAGCCTTTCGATTTTAGATAAGGTATTTATGATTTTGGGAGTATAAGAAAATTTGGGATTGAAGCTAGGTTTCATAAATTTAGTATAACATAACTTAAAATAATTGTCAAGATATATGTAAAGCTAATTGTAAGGTGACTTTGCCGGTTTGTAATATACACCCTTGGTTGTACCAAGCTTGATTATAAAACCACCATCTTGTAGTCTTTTAAGGTCAAATCTAAGGGTTCTTTCATTTACTGCCATAAATCTCCTTCTTATCTGGTCAAAGTTAACGAGGCTATGGTCTTTTATAATATTATAAATTTCTGCCCTCCTTGGCATTAGAAAATCCTCCGGATTGGGTTCTTTTTTACTTAGTAATAGTTCTTTGGTGGCAAGAGAAGCTTCTGACAATATCTCCAGCATAAATTCAACATAATTTGTTGCCTCCTTCTCAGGTTCCTCAAGACTGCGGTAATAACCACTTCTGTTATTATCCAGGTTCTGTTCAAAATTAATAACACCCTTCATACCATAACCACCCTGGATTAATATTTTTTGAAGAAGAATTCGGCCAACCCTTCCATTACAGTCTATAAATGGGTGGATTTTTTCAAATATATAATGTCCAAGTACGGCTAAAATAGGTGTAAATCTTTCTTTAGGGTTTTTAATATAGTCTATGAATTTTGTGAGATTTGATTGAATATAGCGGGGTGGGGGAGGAAGATAAATTGCAATTCCGGCAGCATTATATATTGCGCTTGGCTCAGTTCTAAAAACGCCGGCTTCAGGAGATAATTTATCCATAACCAATTTATGTATATCAGCAATATCTTTAATAGTTATGTCACG
Organism: Candidatus Gottesmanbacteria bacterium; assembly: GCA_016182365.1. GTDB lineage: Bacteria > Patescibacteriota > Microgenomatia > JACOXO01 > JACOXO01 > JACOXO01. The sequence goes on from JACOXO010000019.1 coordinate 6,845, forward strand.
ACCGGCAGTCTTATTTATAAAATTTAATGCTTTTAAGATGTTAAATATTTCAATCTTAGATTGAGTCTTTGACGGGGACTCTAGATCAGCTTCAGTTAATTGGTTACCCTCAATCCTTGCAGAATAAAGAGAACTTTTTAAGGTAGAACTTCTCCTTATATTCATTTCAACTTCAGCAGGAATACTAATTGAATCAATTACAGCTTTACTGGATTCAATACTCGAAAGATACTGTGATATTTTTGCAGTAAGTGTGTATTTTGGGGGTATCAACATATTACCTAATAATACCTAATGTTGCCAAATATTACCAGATATTTCCTATAAATACTTAGGACCAAGACAAACACTTGCAATAAAATTCGCGATTATTTATAGTAAATATGTGAGCAATAAATTGATTATTACACTTATAGTAATTGCGGCTTTAGTATTTGGTGTATTTTATTTTTATAATATTTTTGTAGCTAATAATAACCTCACACCTAATCAATCTGACCAAGATAGGTCTTTTGACGCCATAAACGGAGACGGATCAAATCAACCAACAAAATCGCCTGAGGAAATAAAAATCATTACCGAACTAGAAAATCATACTGTATTAATTAAGGACAATGCCTTTTCGCCAGAGTCAATTACAATAAAAGTTAATGACCAAGTAATCTGGGAAAATAACGATAATACACAGCATCGAGTCAAAGGTGATGACTGGGGCGGAGCCACAATTAATAATGGTGGGAAATTTGCCCAAGCTTTCGATAAACCAGGAACCTACGCGTATATTTGTGAAATCCATCCTGAAATGAAGGGAACAATAATAGTCAAATAAGAATTATTGTAAAATATTTTTTTTAGCATAATTTTCTACTTCAGCTTCAAGATATGACTTGATTTTAGATTCGGAATAAGATTTATCTATAAAATTGATAGGAAGTTCTTTTAAGTCTCCGAAATATGATAATTGTTCTAAAAATTGAGTTTCCACAAACTCGCCGGCAAATTTTCTCTTAGCAAGATTGATAATTTTTTCTATAGTAAAATATTTTCCTTTCAGTAAAAAGAATAAATCAACATAGTCTCTCCAGATAGCACGCCTTCCGATTGTTTGTGCTTTGTCAGCAGCAATATCTGCTATAGAAGCAATTGGTAAACCTATTGTGCTGATAGTAGGAAAGAGCGGTTTATAGTAATACCATAGAAAGGTTATATTTACTCCGTCATTAGTCTTAAAACTTATTTGATCTCCCGTATTGATATAAAAATCGACCCTGCCAAATACTTCTTTAATTTTTAACCGTAAAGTATTATCAATTGCTTTACTTACAAAAATATCAAAATCCTCGCTCCTTCGATGATTCAGTTGTAAAGCTAAACCAGTTCCACCGGCTAAATAAGCAGTTTTACTAAAAACAGCTAACTGTTTAAATACTTTCTGTCTTATGTTATCCAATAACTCGAGGTGTATTTTTGACATAGTATTTTTCATCAGGTTTCCAATTTTTCAAATCAAGAAGAATATTCTTAACAAAGTAAAACCTTGATCTGCGGTAGTCTTTAAACGCTGATTTAAAAATCCTGATAATATCTTTTTTTGAATAATTCTCAAATAGCCATTTAATATCAGTAAGTGAGCCATAGGCGAAGATTTGATGAATAATATAGTATTTATCCTTTTTTGAATCCAGAAGATCGACTTTTGTTGACCATAAGACTGGTTGAAGTTTCTTAGGAATCGCCACATAAATATTATATCAATTTTTCCGTTTTTTGGCTATGGTGCGACTTCCTGGAAGTTCCGGCTCGTAATTTAAAACTTTCTTACTAAGATTGAATGCTTTTTTAGCCAGCCGGATATTTTTTCAAAAGTAAACTGCTTTTTTTGAATATTTAGAGTAAAGTTAACGGTTTCTTCAACTGGATGTTTTAACAAATAACCATTAATACGTAAAAAGCGGACAGTTGCGGCAAGCGCTGTCCTTTTGTTTCCATCATCAAAAGGATGGTTTTGAATTAAAGAATGAATAAGTGCTGCTACTTTTTCAAAGATAGAAGGATATAGATCTAATCCTCCAAATGTTGCTTTTGGTCGTTCAACAGATGAATGAAGAAGAGTAAAACTAAAAATTCCTGGTTTACCCCCAGTTTCTTTAATAATCCTGTCATGAATTGCCAAAACTTCTTCAATACCAATATAGTTTGTCACGGTACTTATAAATGAGCCAGTTTCTCAAGAATAGGCTGATATTCTTCCATAAATCCATCAAGCCAATCTTTAAATTCCGGTGTAAGTGTTTTCTTTGCAGCCTGAGATTTGGGCTTAACAACAAGTGTTCTCATTGGAGTATTTATCTCCAAAGCAACTTCTTCCCCAATTTTATAATTTGCACTCTGCAAAAACTCTTTAGGTATGGTAATTGCGGCGCTGTTGCCGACTTTGATTATTTTTTGAATCATAAATCCTCCCTTGTTATAACATTATTATAACATAAATTGGAATACCTTATCAATACTATGGTGCGACTTCCTGGAAATGTCTGTAGGGGCGTCTTAATTCCTGAGGGGCTGTAAAGGCAAAGTCTGGCCTGTAATTGAATTTTTCCGCTGGTAATGTTGAATTTCCTGCACCCAGATCACGATTAAGAACAAACTCTTTGGCAACAAATGTACCATTTAGAGATAAAGCTGTGGAGGATAAGCCGGTTAAAAAATCTTTATCAGTATAGTAAAATCCTTCAACCGTATCGACCGCAGAGTCAACAGTTATATCTTTACTTACAACAAATCCTAAAAATGAACCAGGGGAAACCGTTACATTTTCATCAATTGTCAAATCACCATCAACAAATATAACAGCATTACCCGTAAACCCTGTCCATCCTTGTAAAGTAACACCGGATACTTCGTAAGCTATAGTATTACCAAGGCTCCCGCTACCAGCAGTTAAATTCCCCGGAGTTAGAGTTGATCCACCTGATGGAGTATTTGTTGAATCAAAGCGTGAAAGAAGTTCAGCATAACTTAAAAGTTCAGGGAAAGCTGTTGAAGCAGCATTTTTTCCAGGTTGACCACTACCCGGATTAATTGAGGTTGAGTAAGATACTCCCTCCGATGCTTTATTATTAATTGCTATATTAAATTGTTCACCAGATGGAACTGCGCTAGAAATAGATCCGGTTTTACTTAAAGCATTTCCTCCTAATGTCTGAAACCATCCTGCAGCAGGCGCTGGAGTAAATGTAGGTGTTGGAGGAGGCGTAGTAGGGGTGGCAGTTGGAGGCTGGGTAATAGGAGGACCTGTTACACAAGCTTGACTATAACCGTTATCAGCAGCATCTCCGCTAGTGCCAGGCGGCGGTGTGTAAGGACCGCTCCCGGCAATTACTGAGCCGTTAGATCTAGCGCAAAAAAGCCTATAAAAATATCCTTGACCGCATCCGGTCACATCAGTGTAAAAAGTGCTTGTTTTACTAAGTGACACATAATCAACCCCTCCTCTTCGTATTAAAACATGATCAAAGTTAGGATCTGCTGCGCCATTTATCGTCCAGGTTAAATGTATTCGGTCTGGATAGACATAGTCGCTGGCAACAAGGTTAGTTATTTGACAAGCACTGGTGGATACAAAATAGTTGTTATTGTAATAATACCCCGCAGCATTACAAGCGCTACCAAAATCATAATAAATCCAATCTGCTGAACCAACAGTTCCAGGTGAGCTTGCTGAAGATGACGAAAAACCAGAAGGATTTGTCTTAACCATAGAATAATATCTATAGCAAGGAGATGCAGGTGCGTCAACCCGCCAGTTACAAGTTTGTCCTGCCTGACAACGGTTTACTGTCTGAGGAGTATCATTTGAAATATATGTTCCATAGGATCCGGAAGTGGGAACACTATTTTTACCGTAAAGAGTAATTGTACCGCCATCCACCCATGTAGTTGTTCCGGTTAGATAAAGATTACCCCTAAAATACCAACCATTGGTAGGAGGAGTCGGTGTATCAACAGTAGGAATATAATCTCCAAATGAAATGTATGCGGGATCAAATGTATACCAGGCCACGGTATTAGGAGTACTACTTACATATCCAGGTGGATCTATTTCAACTACATCTGCAAGCCCCAAAGGATTATTACAAACCTGTCCTGTCAAAGTATACTCACCATCGCCATCAGTTGTTGTAAACGCAAGAAGAGGCCCTAAAGGATTATTATTTTGTCTAAGTTCAACCCTTACACCAGGAATGCCTGATTCTGTAGGCTGGCCTAAAGCAAAAGGATCTTTAATTCCATCCTGATCTTTGTCATCAAAAACAATCCCAGAAACACTCCTGGGAGTAGTACTCGAACAAACACCGCCAGTAGGCGTTGGAGTTGGTATAGGTGTATTAGTTGGAGTAGGTGTTGGGTTTGGACACTGTCCTGGTGGAGATCCACTAGTCCAAGTATTATTTACTTCAATACTTTCAGAGATAACATTTGTAGAGTCAGCAAGAATATCCCAACCTGTAATACCATTAATTATCCCCTGACTATAACTAGAACTCGTCCAAGTAACAGTTGTTGAATTACCAACAGGTAGGCTATTGATAGTAGTAGACGCATACTGTGTACTAGTACTAAATATTGCACCTCTAACTTCAAAACTCGTGGATATATTTGTACCACCTTGGTTTCTAACTGTTGCAGTGTACTGAATAGCATTACCCGAAGTTATACACGCACTTGCATTAGTAATTGTAAGATCAGCGGGAGAAGAAGTAGGAGGTGGTCCTTGAGAATAAGATCTACTAAATAAAGAAGTTATTAGAAATATAAAAATGATTAGAAATCCAATTTTTTTCATACTCTTAGCATCCTTATTCCATGCTAAACTATGAGAATAGAAAAATCAACTATTTGAAGGGGGGGAAAATTATTTAGTAACTAGTGGAAACCAAAGTTTTTTGATTACCGAAGTACATTTCTTGAGTGTTGATCCAAAAAATGTGTTATCAGAATCACCTTGTCCCATTTCGTAGACTTCATGATTCCAATCAGCTTCTACATACCATCCTTGTTCACTATTTAATATTTCTGGGTCTATAGGTTCGGATTTCCATGACAATTGAGCTCCTTCAAACGGTTTAAGCGAAGGGGTTTCTACACTAGCTACGTGTGCATCAAAAGCTTCACCTGAAACGTTAACAACACCTGCAGCTGTAGTAACATTATCTACTTGTTTTAATCCATTGTTACCTATTTTAGCATTAAAAACTACTTGATTTTGGTCGTTATAGCATGCTGAAGCATCAGTAACAGTTAAATTTGGACCTTCAGTACTACCTGTAGGTACTGGGATAGGTCCATCCGGACTTTGAGAAGATGTTACAGGAATTACTGAACCTAATTCTAATACACCAAGTGCCAATGTAATTGCTAAAACCTGTTTAAAATGGGAAAATTCGCGACCTCGTTCATTCATAATATAACCTATAATATCATACTATAGTGCTGGTGTCAAATTTTATCTGGTGTTTCCTGAATACAGAAATTTTCCGTTTACTAAAACAGGTCTATCATTAACTTCAGCAATAAAGGTAAGCTGATTTTTATTTACCGAATTAGCTGTATAAATTGCGTCAGGATTAAATGGTAATTGTTCATCTATATCCCAAAATACTCCCACGCCCATTGAATAAGCAGGAACTCCATTTTCATCTTCACCAATAACGACTATTTTGTCTCCACCAACCTGCTCAGGAGAAAAAACAGCTTTAAAATTTCTTACAGCACCTGAATAGTCTAATCGTGCAATACCATCCTGATCCCATTTATATAACTCCCATTCACCATTCCCTCTTTGAACACCAAATCTATCTCCACTAATTACATAGTTTTGTACATCACCAATTTCATTTCCTCTTGTTTTTACCTGAAGCGATTGTAAATCCTGCAATTCGTTTCCAAAAAACCCTCTTTCCAGAACTCCGGCAGAACGGGATAGATCTTCTACAGATTCGAGAAAATAATAATGAAGTCCTTCAATATTAAATTTTATATTTGCCGGATGAGATTGAGTAGGTTTTTCAGGTGAACCTAAAAACTCACCTGTTGTTAAGTTTATATGTGTAAATTGAATAACTGCGGGATCTGGATCTGCATCTCCTTGACCTTCCTGATATTTATATCTGGAATAGGGCATACCTATATGTAAAATTTCATTTTCTCCATATTTAGTTACCGATGTTCTAAGGGGTTGTACACTCGCAACAGCAGGCACTTTTGATCCAGTAAACTCAGATGCCCAATTATTTGCCTCACGTGAAACTACAAATTCATATTCATTTCTATCTTGAGGTGTTTTCTCTAAAGTTGCCATCAGTTTTCCATTATCTGTTCTTACAATTGAGGGAGCTGCTTTATCAATACCACTATAATTCTTTATAGTTTCCGGTTCTGCGAAAGTATTTCCTTGATAAGACATCTTCACAACGCTTAATCCATCTCCTGAATGTTCTGGTGAATAAAGTGTTCCAGTATCTCCGTTTGCATCAACTAGCACATTTTGTGCTTTTACTTGAAAGTGGGGAATTTCAACAGTTGTCCATTCAACTCTAATAGGTTTTTCCACTTCTCTATGTACAACTGTTGGCGCAGTTTCTTGAGATTGAGAACTGTTAACTAAAGTACTAGGTAAATTAGAAACAAAGGGATAGATGGCAGCGCCTGCAAAAGATTCGGCTGCTTTTCTCATAAATGCTCTTCGGGACAGTTCGTTGTTTGCCATATTAAGATCCTATAATAACATATTATAAGTTGCTACACAAATTTTTGCCTAAAAAAAGGAGCCATCATGGCTCCTTGTATTACAAGGTTTGTTCAACTATCTTAAGTAGTTGACCTTGATTTAACATTCCAACGTAAACTATATCACACTTTTTTATTTTGTCAAACTATGCTATTGTTTTTATAATGAATAAAAAATATCTGTTTGGACTAATTGTTTTAATCATTATCATCGTAGGGCTTTATTACCTAAGTAAATCTAATAAGCGGGTTTTACAGGAAACTCAGGTTACTAAAGAACAAATATCAAGTCCTCCTAACTACGAGAGTATTTCCGGAACAGTTTCAAACATTGACAATCTTTTGATTGATATTAAAGATCCTCTGGGAAAAGGTTACACTGCAAACCTGACTTTACAAACTAAATATATAAAAATACCTGTACCTGCTCTTTTAGTTGAAAATCCTGATATGAATAAGGAAAGCCCATCTGATATTAATCAGATTCAACAAGGGGATAATGTGTCGTTGTTATTTGCTGCCGATTCAAATGATGTAAATACGCTATATTTATATTCAAATAACCCTGCCGATTTTCAATAATTAATGGATGAACAATCTGAACAACCTCGAAAAATAAGCAGAAGAAAATTTCTCAGAGTAGCCGCTGGCGGAATTATATCTCCATTCCAAGAACCTCAAGTTGATCCAGCTGTAAAAGAGCATGTTAGGAAATATCTCGATGGAAAAGATACTGGTTTTAGGGCCGCTTCAGCGGCGAAATTATCTCCCTATTTAACACGGGAAAGTTTGGCAGGAAAACTAGCAATTGAAGTTCCCCAAAATTTCAATTTTATTCCTGAAATTAAAAACATTCTTATGCAATACTATGATGACTGTGTCCCCGCGTCCATAGCTCACTTATCCGCATGGTTATTTGGAAACGGTTCATTAATTTTTTCACCTCGTTTTCTATATTGGTTTCGGAATAGGAATAATGGAGCAACATACCCCACGATATTTGACGCATGGACTGGACATGGAAATGCCACAACTGAGGTAGTTCCTTATGGACCAGGCCTTGATATAGATACAAAACCAACAAATGAGCAACTTGCAAAAGCAGCAGCGTATAAAATAAATCAAAACGATATTATCAGCGTTCATTCAGGCTACCAAATATTTCCAAACATCGATGAGTTGGCAGAAATTATGTATCAAAATGGTCCAATACTTGCCGCTGTTAAGGCTTATTCGCCTGAATGGGATATCTGGAAGGAAGATAAAATAATTGGAAAGCCAGGAAATGAGGGGAATGTATTTAAACATGCGGTACTATTGGTTGGAGTAAATAAGGATGAAGGGTACATTAATTTTGCTAATTCTTGGGGTGAAAATTGGGGAATGGGAGGATTTGGGAAGATATCAATACCAGATTGTTATGATGGTGGAACATTTACTGAAATGTGGGCTGTTGATAGTCAAGCTATCCGAAGTAGACTTCCACCAATTCAAAGAAGACAATTCGCACCCTTGATTACTAGAGGCTGAAGATGGATACTTTTTGGACTGTTTCGGCAGAAGGAGTACCTTCAACGGGAATATCCAAAAGTTGGGGAGGATCTTTAAGGCTAAGCGCTTTGTCAATACTCTCCTGTACAGATTTATTGATTTCAGGAAGTGGCGAATCAACCGCGCCTAGCTTTGACGGCAGTGGATAGTAGAATGAATTCACACTCAATGTTCCTCTAGTATAACCATCTTTTGTATTAAGACCTACTGACGATATGTTAATAAGAGGAACTGTGTCTAAAAGTTTACTAATATAGGCTACCACTTTATCTGTTGGACCACCTATGTTGATTCCAAAAGATATTGGTTTATTTTCTACGGTATCCGAATCAATAATTCCAGGCTTTATTACTAATCCTTCATAAATTACCTCATTATCTCTTTGCAGCATGGATAGGGTGTTTATAAGTTGAGGTATATTTTTCTCAGAAGGGAGTACTTTTTCCAATCTTTCAAATTCACCAAGAACCATTGAATTTTTAATTTCGTTTAATTTATTTAGCTTTTCTTCCAGTCTTGCAAGAACTTCTGCATTTTTATTGTTTTCATCAATCGAGACACGAATTTCGGTAATTTGGGGTATGAGAAAGAACCAGGTAAGCGAAATAACCATAATTATTGTCACAACAGGAAACAAAAACAGTTTAATATGTTTAATAACAATCGGACTTACTTCGACTTTACCTTTTTTTAGATCTTTAATCTCTTTAAGGTCCTTTAACTGATTAAATTGTATTGGTTTTCCTATATTCATTTGATCTATTGATTGAATGTAATAGTAAAATCTATTAATAACTCTCCAGCGCTTTTGTCCAGTCCTTCCATAATAACCTCAGATACGCCAAGATTTGTTTTGTTTAATAATCCATAAGTTATATCTTCAACTTGAGAAACGCTGGATGCTGCAACCTGCAAGTTGATAATATTTCCTTCAACAGCAAACTGAACAATAGGATTTTCTAATCCTATAGCTTCTTGAACTTTATTGTAAATTTGGTTGGGATAATACCTTTTTTTAAAAATTGAATCTATTTGTTTACCTTTATCAGCATAAGCTATAAAAATGCTTTCTGTTGATTTTTCAGACTCTATTTGCCTCTTTGTGCTTTCAATATTTTGGGTTAAGTCCTTTAATTTCTGGCTTTCAAAGTATCTGAATCCAAAAATAGATACTGCAAAGATTATAAAAAGAACAAGAAAGACTATACTTGTTTTGCTAATGTATGATGCGACTTTCGCTAACCTCGGCGAAATTACATTTTTGCGAATTAGTAAATTGATTTCACTCATTTCTAACTCTCTCTCATTGCAAGCCCAATGGCTACGGTGTACATTGAAGCTTCAGATTGCCCAATTGGCGTTGTCTTCTTATCAATATTTGATATGCTGCTTAGAGGATTACCTACCTGTGTTTCAACTCCTAAAGTTTCGGCAAAGTAGGGGACAATACCAGGAAGAAGGCTGCTGCCTCCAGACAAAACAATTACTTCAAGTTTATCATTTGGATTTTTCTCCTGAAAAAATCCTATCCCTTTTTTCATTTCAGAAAGAATCGAATCAATAAGGGGTTTTAAGGATCTATATACTTTCCCTTCAAGCTGATTAGGATCAAGCCCATATGTTTTTTTATATTCCTCTGCCTGGCCTTCCTCAAGCTGTAAATCTTGCTTTACAGCTCTTGTTAATGACATACCGCCAGTACCGACTGATCTAGTAAAAGCTAGAACACCCTGACGCACTATAGAAAAATCTGTAGTTCCGGCGCCCATGTTAACTACCATAAGGTTAGCCACAGTAGGAAGGCTGGCCGACAAACTTCTGGTTGCCGCGATAAGTTCTGTCTCCAAGCTTACAGCAACCAGGCCGGCAAGCTCCAAAACCCGCTGATATTTCAGGGTAATTCTTTTGGGTGCACCAACCAGGAGTACCTGATTCTTTTCATTTTCTTTGCTCCCCTGAAATAATATTTTCCAATCAAGAGTAACTTCATCCAGAGGAACAGGTATATACTGTTCTGCTTCCCACCTTATTGATGATGCCAGCTCCCTTTCAGATAATGCAGGTGTTTCTATTACAAATGTAAATACCTGTGATTCAGGTAAAGCAATTTTAACTTCATTATCTGAGACTTTACTGTCCCGTACAAGTTTTTTAATAGCTTGAGCAACGGCCTCTTGCTCAACAGGATTTTCTGATACCATTCCACCTGGTGGTGTTGCTGAAAATCCGTGATTAATTAGAGAAAATGTTTTTCCGGCTTTGGATAATTCAACAATTTTTAATGTATTTGAACCAATATCAAGACCTATTAATGTATTCATTTTGTTAGGTCCTTGTTACTCCAAACAGCGTAATCGAAGATATCATTTGGTGAAGAATAAGTTTGAACAACATTCCATCTTCTCTCAACACCACTATTGGTCTGGCCTGTTGAAACAATATTTTTCCCCTGCTCAGGAATTATTCCACCATCACTTCCTTTTGCAGCAATTTTCGTTTTTGTGTAGACTGGACGAACTCTTATAGCAATTGGGGTATCATTAATATTGTCGTAAGGAATACTAGCATCCATATTAAAGTTAAAAAGAGTCCAGTATTTTTGGTTAGTTCCTGCCATGCTGCATTGATCACCATTTTGAGCCGGTACAAAATCATTACTTCTCGAAACCGGATCAAATGCCTCTCTTACAACTTTATATTCAGAACCAGATTTAAATAGCAGCGATACATCTAATGCTGGTGTAGTTCCGGTTACTAAATCTTCCCAGCAAAGATTAATACTGCCTCCGTTATACAGTCTGACTGAATCATCGGGGCCACTACCATCGGCTTTCTGACCAACCAACCATATAGTTTGAGTATCACCTTCAGCTATTTCTGTTGGAAATGTAAAGATGTCATTTGACGGCCCATATGAGTTTAATTGAACGTTATAGCTTGCACCACTACCAACAGACACAGAACCACCAGGCGGTGTATAATTAATAAGACCAGTTTTTAATACCTCCTCAATTCCAGCCTCTGCTGCAGAGAAAGCCCGGGATGATTCTTCAATTTGATTTGATAACCTTACATCTGTAATTGAACGGGAAGCAACGGCAAGACCTATTGTAAGACCAACAGCCATTACAAGAAGAATAATAAGAATAATTTCACCCCGCTGACTTTTATATTCAGACATATATTCAGTATAACGAGTGGCTTTAACTAAAGTCAACTATAATCCAGTATTGCGGACAACAACACTTGTTTGAAAATCAATACTGTTTTTTTCCTCGGGCCTTAGGGTAACACCGGCTGCCGGAGGCAGCTGGTGAATTGTAAAATCAATTGAAACTACAGCTGGACCTGATCCGGTTTTTGTACAAATAAAATTACAGTCAGGATGAGGTTCAACAGCTACTTTACTTGATGTTAATTGTGAATTTCCCGTAGCTGAATTAGAGGCTATATATACCGTACTAAAGTAGAGAGGACATTGAAAAGTCGTAGTTTGGCTATCCTGGTTGACTATGTCAATTTTGTCATGTTGGGTTGTACCGTCACAGTATGTAGTAATATTTTCAATTGTTTGCGCGTTTCTGATCATTCTTTCCATAACAGACATTGCATAGTCACCTGTTTGACGTGTTTCATTAGTTATAGCTGTTTTTGCAGCACCCCTTAAAGCGCTGAAAAACAACTGAACAACAACAGCTATTATTACCAGTACAAGCCCTGTTACAACTAGTAACTCTATTAGCGTGAATCCGTTTTTAAGTTTTAGTTTGACCATTTTGTAAAAACTGTTGATGCTGATGATGAATGATTTTGACCTCCACTTATCCAGGTAACTGTAACAGTAATATTGCAAGTTTGATTATTTGGACATGAAACGTCTACAGTTCTAGTAAAACCAGTTGCAGGAATATCTGATGCCCCACTAAAATTCCAAACACCTGCTGAGCTTAATAAACCGTTAACTTGTCCAGATTCACTATAAAGAGTTGTCCAACTTGTATCTCTAATACTTCTTACTGCTTCTATTCCTTCATTTATATATTTATTTGCAATGCTTTTATTTTTGGAAAAAGTCGAGTTTTTAATAGAAACTGTTACTGCAGTAACTAAAGCAACTAAAACCAAAGCAACAATACCAACAGCAATAATCACTTCAATAATCGACTGACCAGAATTATTTTGTCCCATATTTAATAAATTGTACCTACAGTAATGTTTCCGCTTGTTGTGATTGTAATATCAATTTTTTTTAATGTTACCGAACTTATTAAAGTTATCGTTTGCAATGATCCTTGAGTCACACCTTGTCCTAACGGCTTAAAATCAACATTACCTGATGTAGGAGAGAGGGTAATATTTGTTGGTGTTTTATAAGTTTTTGTATTAAAAGTTAGTGAACCGCAGGATCCTGAAATTTGGTAAGTATTATTAGCTGTAATTGAAAATCTCCAGTGATCAAGATCATATGATGATAGAGCAGTGGTACATATATTTTCATCTTTCTCACTTGTTAAGGCTCTGTTTTGTGCATCTCTTAAAGCACTTTTTATATCCTCAGCAGTTTGCTTTAATACCTGAGACTGATTAAAATTATTGTATCCTGCAATACCTACTCCCATCAATATCAACATGATTATTACAACAACAATAATTTCTATTATTGTAAAGCCGAAAGAGACAGAACTATATCTCATGGGTTAGGGATAAAATAATTGTAATTTATTGAAGGATTCCCGCTATTATGAATATATCCACAGGGATTATTCCCATCTGTTGTACCATTTCCATTTGAAACATTCTCCATAACAGCGAAAAGACAATATTTGTATGCAGTTGGAGGTAACATATTTGTATATTTATACCCGCCCGCAGCTTGAGAAGAAATTGGTTTCGGATCAACCGGAAGATCGTTTATGTAAGTAGGTTCTAAAGCAGTTAATCCTGTGTCTACTCTTTGGGCCCCAGATACTAAAATATACGCTCCACTATTATCTGCTCTATATAGTTCTAATGCAGCTGCAACATTGGCAAGATCTGCTTTTCTTTTTGCGTCTCTTGAATTTTTGCTAGCAGTTGAGTAACTTGCAATAGCAACTGATGCTAAAACTACAATTATCGTTGCAGCGACCAATACTTCTATCAATGTGAATCCTTTTTTCATATTATTGTAAATTTTTGATTGGCAGTATTGTTAATATCTCTCCAGTTGCAGTTATTGTATATCCCGATACACTGCAACCAGTACATGGATAAGCAACTCCTGTTTTTGGATCAATCGGATATGCGTCTAATACTGTTGTTGCCGGTGGCAACGCACAAGTAATTGGATTACCTGCTCCTGGCATAGTAGCCGGGTAGTTATAGCCGCATATTGAATAGTATTGTTCCAGCGCATTTTGAATTGTTTTTAAATCTCCCTGGCGTTTCGCGTCTCTTGCTTTTTTTTGTGCAGTTGAATAGGAAACACTTGCAAGACTAATAAGTACACCAATTATGGAAATTGAAACCAGCAACTCAAGTAGAGTAAAACCCCAAGATTTTTTATTTAACATATATTCTCCTTATGGTTCAATAATTTGATACGGTATACCTGTTGCACTTCCACCCCAGTTACAACTAGAAGTGGTATCGCCATCTGGATCGGATTTGTTCTCAAGACATGCTGTTAACGTGTAAGTTAAATCAGAAGTTTGATTGTAAGTATATTGCGATCCGGAAGAAGGATCACATGGGAACTTATTAAGATAGGTATCTCCGGCAAGAGAAACCCAGGACTGATCACAAGTAATACTAGTATATTGAGCATTTGTAGGATATTTTTTAATTGGGGTTTGATTATCTTTGAATAGTTCAAAGGCTTTTTGGATTTGCCGCACGTCATTTTTTCTTTGCGCATCTCTGGCTCTTTCCCTTGCGCCCATAAAATTGGGAACAACAACGGCTGACAATACGCTTATAATTCCAATTACCACCAATAATTCTATTAATGTAAAACCTCTATTTTTTCTCATGGTGTACTGTTACTTGATGATATACCATAATTACATTCTACACTTCCTATCGTATCACAATCTGTAGTTATTGCAGGAGTAATTATTTGCGAGTCGTTAGTATTTTCCAGTCTTGCATATAATCGATAGTAACTGCCATCACTTGAACTGTAAAAATACTGGTAATTAGTAACAGGATCTTTAGCCAGTGTTTGCAGATAAACAGTTGCCGCATTGGTTGGGCTGCACATTGGTCCACCGCCCCATGAACAATCGCCATCACAAGTACCACCACATGCAGCAATTAAACCGTTGTTTGATATAGGATATTGGCCATGGTCATTGTAGTAAAATTCTAATGACCTGGAAACTTGCGTCAGGTCTGCCTTTCTCCTGCCGTCCCTTCCTTTTTTCTGGGTTGAAGTGAAACTAGATAAACCAGCAGCAGCAAGTATAGCTATAATTGCCATAACAACTATTAACTCTATGAGTGTAAAACCGAACTTATGGTTGTTTTTGGTATTCATATTTCTATACTACCATATTATTGTAAAGTAGTATTTGGGCTTGATACTCCATAGTTATAACTATTTCCAGGACCACAACCGCCACTGCAACCAACATCTGTAATTACAGGATCCTTTTTATACTCTAAATCCGCATAAATCCGATACCAACTTCCAGCGGCATCTGTCTCATAAAAGTATGGATTACTATCCTGAGGATCGCAGGGAATTTTTGCTATATATGATCCTAGAGCTACATTGCAATTTGTCATAAGGGGCTGGTCGGGATAACGGTTGTTATCATTATAATAATCTTCCATTTTTACTTTAAGCATTGCAAGATCTGATTTTCTATCAGCATCCCTACCTTTTCCAACTTGAGTAAAGTAATTCCCAGAGGCTAAAAAAGCTGAGGCAAGAAGAGCAATTAATGCTATAACAATAAGAAGTTCCATTAATGTAAACCCAGAATTTTTAAGAAGATTATGAGCAGTTGTTTTTCCCATATGAAAGTTACGATTGTTGCCAACACCAAAAACGGACCAAAAGGTATATGCTGGCCGAACTTTGCTTTATGTAATAATAATAGTATGATACCCACCCCTGCTCCTGTCAAGAATGCTATGTAAAAGGCGATAATAATTTGCGGATAACCAAGCAACAATCCCATGACTAGTGAAAACTTTACATCGCCAAACCCCATTCCTTTTCCGCGAGTTAGGGTATATATGATCCATAAAAACGCGAAAGCCCCAATAGAAGTTAATAACCTATTCATAAGTAGCTGTGGAGAATAAACAATATTAAACAGTAAAGATATTGATATAAGCGCAAAAACCAGGCTGTTGGGAATAATAAGATATTTCCAGTCTGCGATAACAATTGCCAGAAATAATGAAAAAACAACCATCAAAAAAACAGTGTGTGGAAATCCAGCTGTATAAATCCCTAAGAAAGCAAAGGCTGTTGTTAATTCTACAATTGGATATTGGATGGATATTTTCCTATGGCAAAATCTGCATTTGCCACCAAGCATAAAATAAGATAAGACCGGTATAAGGTCTATAGCCAACAATTTCTTATGGCAATGATCACAAACAGATCTATCATTAAAAATATTTTTCCCTTTTGCCAGCCTCATACCTAAAACATTTACAAAAGACCCTATACAAACACCGATAATAAATATTGTAAGCTCTATCATTATTAACAAAAGTATAGTATAGAATATAGAAAATGAGAATAACAAGACAGGATATGTTAGCTTTGATTATTATATTTTTAGCTGTTGCTTTTTTCTTCCGTCCTCTTTTTTATCCCAAACCACAAATGTTTATTACACCGGAAATGGGAGTTTCAGATATCTGGCAATTAAACTTTCCTCTAAAAGTTTTTTTGCAAGAATCAATACGCTCAGGTCAATTACCTTTATGGAATAAGGGCATGGGTGGCGGATTCCCGCTTATTGCTGAAGCACAGATAGGAGCTTTTTTTATACCAAACCTGCTTCTTTTTTATTATTTACCCTCTTACCAGGCATTTAATTTAAGTTATGTAGTAACATTTCTAACAGTAAGTTTTTCGATGTATTTTTTGGGAAGGCATTTTAAATTATCTGTTCCCGCCAGCATTCTCGCGAGTATAACTTTTTCATTTAGTGGCTTTTTTATTGCTCATATTTCCCATTTAAACGTTATTCAGGCAGCAGCTTTCTTACCTCTTATATTTTTATTAAGTGACTTAATTTTGACCGGCAAATCAAAAAAGTGGACCGTTGCGATAATAGTTTTATATTCTATTATCTTATCTCAACAAATATTCGCCGGATTTCCTCAAATGGTTTTCCTAACTTTGTTTCCGGTATTTTTTTACATTGTCTACCTGGCTATTATAAAGTTTAGAGCAAAAGAATTGTTGAGTTTGCTAAAGCCATTTTTGTTACTTATTGCTGCAATCACTTTAGGGTTTTTTCTTTCGGCAATACAGCTTTTACCTACATTTGAATTAACCAATTTATCTCTAAGAAGTGGGGGATTAAACTCTCAGGAAGTTCTACAGTACTCATTTAAACCTGAATTATTTAAAACTTTTATTAATCCCTGGGCTGCTGGCTCTCCCAAAGATGGTTCATATCCAGATTACACAAAATTTGATGGTGCAATTTTTTGGGAGAATATAGGGTATGTTGGTATTCTACCTCTAATTCTGGTGATATTTGCTTTATTTAATCTTAGAAAAAATAAGTTTGTTTTGTTTTTCTTTATCTTATTATTTCTTTCTATACTTCTTATGTTGGGAAAAAATTCACCTTTATATGTATTGCTTCTTTTCCCTCCAATCAGTTTTTTCAGGATACATTCAAGATTTATTTTGCTAGTTATCATGTCTTTATCTCTACTTTCAGCTTTTGGCCTGGATTATTTTTTAAATATCCTAAGGAGAAAAGTGGTCGTAATTTTTTTTATTGGCTTATCTGCTGTTTTTATTACATATATAGATATTATGAAAGTTTGGTTTAATTACCATGCGCTTGCGGATGTACAAATCTGGCTTTCTGAACCTGAAACAGTACAATATTTAAAAAGCGTCGACCACGGTAAATTCTTCTCCCTTAACAGATTTAGCCTTTGGAGATACTACTTTTTAACATTCGGATGGACAAAACCTCTAGATTATATTTCTGCAAGAAACGGATTGCATCCTAATCTTAATATTCTTTACAATCTTCCAAGCGCCGAAATCTATACTGCTTTATTTACCAAAAGATTGCTGTACTTTAGCGGACTTATCCAGTCAGGCCTGGAAATAAGACAAATTGCAACATCTATTGCCAGCCCATCTGCAAGATTATTATCTGCAAATAATATTACCCATATTATCGCAACTGATGATTTTAAAACCGAAGGATTTACAAAAGTATTTGAAACTAAAGAACATGTATTCAATTTTTCCAATTTATCAATTTTTAAAAATGAAAACGCTATTGGCAGGGCTTATTTTACCAACAATTATAAAACAGCAGATATTCTATCTGAGGCCTTTGATATTCTTCTGGATAACTCATTTGAACCCGGGAATATGGTGGTTTTGGAAAAAGATGTTGATATAAAAAAGGTGAATTCTACAGATCAGAAAGAAGCGATAATAAAAATTACAAAAGATGAACATCAAACTTTATCACTTGCAATTGACGCTCCTTATAAAGGACTTATTGTTGTAAGTGACAGTTATTATCCGGGTTGGAAAGCATATATTGATAATCAGGAAAAAGAAATTCTGGCTGCAAATATTAATCAAAGGGCGGTTATTGTACCGAAAGGAAAGCATGAAGTAGTTTTCCGTTTTGAAAGTGAAACATTCCAAAAGGGTAAGACTATAAGTTTTATTAGTCTAATTATTATAGTGATTCTAACTTTGTTTCAACTTCGCTCTTTTTCTCATCAAAGAGTTTCTGATAATATTCACTCTTCTGGTTATCGGAATAACATTGCTGGTAAACGGAAGAGAGTTGCTCGTAAACTTCAACCAAGAAAGGATTAAGCTCATACGCTCTCAATAAAACATCTCTAGCATTGTCACATTTATCTGAATTAAAATAAGCTTTACCCAAAAGATAATGTATGTTTGCATCATATGGTTGATACTTTAGTGCTCTCTCAAGATGGGGGATACTATCCTGGTAACGGTTTACCCTAAATAAGCCTTCAGCAAGATCATAAAGGGCCATAGCATATATTTTTTCAGTGTCAGAGAGCATTAAATGGTTATATTTAGATAAAGCACCCGTAGTTGGATCGTGATAACTTTCCCAAAGTTCAATATTGGTCCTTATAGTCTCATCTTCTGAAGGTATATCTTCTTCCGTAGCAAAATGTTCCAACAATAAACCTTTTCTATTGAAAAAGCCGCCTGAACCTTCAATAGGAGTCATAGAAAATATTGGAAATTTTCCACTATTTTCTTTAAAAAAGTTAGCTATAAAATTATCGTCAAATTGAGGAATGTTTAAATTCGGATAATGGTTTTTTAAATCTTCTATATAATATTCTCTATATAGCTTTGAATGGTGAAGAAGCTTTACATCCGGTCTGTACTTTTGTGTATAGTAAACGTATTGTGTGTTAAAAAGAGAAGTATCTCCTGAAAGTATAAGTATGGAATTAGGTAGTACTGTATCAAGTATATCAATACCAAAATTTTCTGCTGTCCTGTCGTTTTTAAGACTTTCAATTTTAGTATAGTGAGCTGAGAAAAAACTTAAAGGGAAAACTATAAAAACTATTTCGGTAAGTGTAATCAAAGGTAAGATGCTCTTTTTACCAACTAAAATTTTAAATAATTTATCAATAATTAATGATACTGTCATAATGCCGTAACCAAACCAAACTGCAACAAATATATATGAGGGGAGGAGAAATCTTTCATATGTTGCTAGACTAAAATCAGCGGTCAAAGGGTAAGCTGCATAAAAAAGAAAAATTGGACCTGCCATAAGAAAACCTGCCATAAAAAGATACCAGTATTTTCTTTGAGTTATAAACTGATAAACACATCCCAAAAAAACAAGAACCATGCCAATAAGTGTAAAATCCGTTGTAAGAAATCTGAAATACGCTTTAAACTGGTATAGTCTTGCAAAAGGCGCATTTATTACAAAACCACCGGCAGTAAACGAACCATAATCTGCTCTGGTTATAAGCCTTATAAAATTATGCAGATTAACAGGGTCACTCCAATTCAAGGGCGGGTTATATGATGCTGCAATTGGTAAATATAAATATGGGAGTAAACCGATCAGGAAAAATAAAAATGTTATTAGTATGCTTTTTACATTTAAAAGGGGGTTAAGTTTTTTCCTGATTATTACAAACCAAAATATTATTGCCGGGACAAAAAAAAGGATAATGTGGTGATGAGAAAAAGAAAGACCTAAAATTAGAAAAAAAAGATATAACAGATTTTTTCTTGGCTTTTTATCAATAGCAATTAAAAGATATATAAGTAGGGACATTAACATAAGATTTAATGAAAAAACTTCAGGTACTTCTGAATAAAGCCAAAAAAGATAACTAAATCCTAAAGTCAAAGCCGAGATAAAAGAACATATCTTATTTTTAATTATGTTATTGGTAATTAAATAAACTAAAGTAACTGTTATAGAAGCGGGGATTGAGGATAATAAACCAACTTCAAAAGCTGGAGTCGAAATTTTAAGCCGTGTTAACAAATGTCCTATTGCTGTATACAACGGATAACCAGGTGGATGAGATATACCTTTTAAAAAAGCGGCTACCACCAAATCACCTGCATCTCCACCGTAAATGCTGGTTGTCTGTAATTGTAAATATATGAATCCTATTAAAATAAGCAATATGAAACCCATTTTTCGATTCTATATTACAACTTTATTGTTTACAACAACCAGCATTTGACGATTTTTATTGTATACACCAATAACAGCTAGTCGAACCACCTGCAGTTTCAGCTACGCAACCTGTAGTTGATGAGCCAATATTGTTAAACACCACATTAAGATCCTGTTTAAATGACTTTGATTCAGGAATGAAACAAGCAATCATACTTTCTGTACTTGGAGAAGTAATATAAATTCTTGCCAAGTTGTTAACTCCAGCTAAAGTATAAAATTTGTTTTTTAATTCTCCAGCTGTAATTAAAGTACTGATTGACGCCGTTACCGTTCCTGATGTCATTGGTTGGGCTGAGAAAGTAGTTGTAGCCCCTCCTACATTCCATGGTAAATTTGCATTTGTTGCATAGAATCTAAGTACCGCATTGTAAAATTCCGATGTTGTGTTTCTTGTTGATGTGTCTCTTCCTTTCTTAAGCTGTTCAAACGGATCAATTGCTGCTAAAAGTCCCACTGCTAAAGCACCTAAAAGCGCAATAACAATAAGAAGCTCAATAAGCGTAAAACCTTTTTTATGATTCACGTATAATTCTCACCTCCCTCAAAATTGATTTGTTAAATTGTAAATCGGCATTAATATCGAAATAACAATAAAACCAACTCCTACCCCTAATACAACCATGATAAGTGGCTCCATAGCAGTTGTCAAGGTTTTTATCCCTTGTTCTGCCTCAGCCTCAAAAAAGGTGGAAATCTTAAGCAAAGTCTCATCTAATTTACCCGTTTCTTCACCTACGGAAATCATCTGGCCCAGAATTGGCGGAAAATCCGGATTTTGGGATATAGGAATACCTAAAGGATAACCCTTTTCAACTTGCTTTGCCACTTCTTTAAGATCGTTCTGATATGTAACGCTGTCAACTGCTCCACCGACAATCTCAAGAGACTGTAAGATAGGTATCCCTGAACCGGCAAGGATCCCTAAAGTTCTTGAAAATTCAGTTAATACAAGCTGTTTTTTCAAGTTTCCCCAAATCGGCAGATCAAGTATAAACCTGTCCCACATTCTGGCTCCAATTGGTGTTTTTTTCCAGCTTCTCCACGCAACAAAACCGCCCCACAGCATAATAATAAGCAGCCACCAGAACCTAACAAAGAATTCAGAAACGGCTATTAGTAGTTGTGTAGTTGGAGGAAGCTCAGTACCGAAATCTTTATATAAATCCGTAAGTCTTGGTACAACAACTGTCATCATTATAAAAACGACTACAATCATACCTATTAGGATAATCGCAGGGTAAATAAGTGCCCCTTTGGTTTTTGTCCTAAATTCCCGTTGTTTCTCAAGATTTGAGGCAAGGCGAGCAAATACTTCTTGAAGTTTTCCCGATGCTTCTCCAGCCTGGACAAGTGATATGTAAATTGCTGAGAAGTGTTCGGGATATTTTCCCAAAGCTTTTGAAAAACTTAAACCCCCTTCTATCTCCTTAAGCATTCCGGACACAACTTTACCAAATGCCGGGTTGGTAGCCTGGAGTTTTAAAATGTTTAATGAATCAGTAAGAGTAAGACCAGCTGTTAACATTGTTGATAATTGCTGAGTGAAAGTAACAATATCGTTAAATGATACCCTTGAGAATTTTATAGTTAATTGAGAAAAAATCGATGGTTCCTGGCCGATAAGGCTTATGATAAAAAGGCCCTGACCCCTCAGAAGTACAGCCGCTTGTTTATCTGAAGTAGCGTCAACTAAACCGCTTAAGAACTCACCATTTTTATTTTTAGCCTTATATTTAAATAACATAATTTAATAAATCCGAAGCACGAAATCCGAAATACGAAACAAATTATAATTTATTAAATTTAAATTTTTAAAACATTGTTTCGAGTTTCGATATTCGAATTTCGAATTTTTACTTTACAAGTCTGAATAATTCTTCCGGTTTAAGAGCGTAATTTGAGGCAACTTCCATACTCACTTTCCCTTCTTTAACTAGAGTTGCAAGAGAACCTTCCAATGTCTCCATGCCTAAGTCTTTTGAAGTTTGGATAATATTATCAATAAGATGAGACTTGCCTTCCCGTATTGTACTTCTGACTGCTGATGTACCTAATAGAACCTCGACGGCAGGGATTCTGCCTCCACCGATTTTTGGTAGAAGCCTTTGCGAAAGAATGGCTTCAAGATTTGCAGCCAACTGCATTCTTATCTGAGGTTGCTGCACTGATGGAAATACATCAACAATTCTGTCAATACTTTGAGCTGAAGAATTAGTATGCAGCGTTGCAAACACAAGATGCCCGGTTTCAGCTATAGTTAAAGCTGAAGCAATCGTTTCAAAATCCCTCATTTCTCCTATTAATACAACATCAATATCTTCTCTTAAAGCACTCCTTAATGCCCCATCCCAGGAATGGGTATCGAGACGCATTTCTCTTTGGGAAACAAGGCCTTTTGACTTTGGATAAATATATTCAATAGGATCTTCAATTGTAATTATATGCGCATCCCTTGCCATATTTATCTCATTTAGCATGCTAGCCAATGATGTTGATTTTCCATGACCTGTTGGACCGGTAACAAGAATAAACCCCTGCCTTAGCTTTGTAAGCTGATGGCAAATTTGTGGCAAACCCAACTCTTCAACAGTTCTTATTTTCTCTGGAATAAGTCTTGCTGCAAGAGCTATTGATCCTTTTTCAAAATAGACATTAACTCTAAAGTTAGCGCCACTAATTGAATAGGAAAAATCAAATTCCCTGTTGGCAAGAAATATATCTTTTTGATCTGGTGAGAGTATTTCAAAAACATACTTTTCGGTAACTTCAGCTGCCAGTACTCCGGCTTCTGATACTGGCTGTAAAACACCATCTATCCTTAAGGTTGGCTTGTACCCAACAACAAGATGCAAATCAGAAGCGCCTTTTTGTGATGTTAGCGCTAATAAGTTTTTTACACTATCCATAAATTAATCCTGTGCAACTCTTAGTACTTCCTCAATTGAGGTAACACCCTCAACAACTTTTAGGTATCCATCCTGTTTCATAGTTATCATCCCTTCGCTGATAGCCTGTTTTTCAATATCCTGAGATGATGCTCTTTGTAATATAAGATGGCCAATTTTTTCTGATACCGGCAAAACCTCAAATATACCAACCCTACCTAAATATCCTGTATTGGCACATTCATTACAACCCTTACCCCTATAAATCTTGCTCATGGTATTTTGGTTATATAATGATCCTAACACTTTTTTAATATCGGCAACAACTTCTGGCGGGGGAATTATAGAAGTTTTACACGATTGACATATCTTTCTGCAAATACGCTGGCCCACAACACCATTCAATGATGAAACTACAAGGAAGGGTTCTGCTTTCATATCCATAAGCCTTGGAATTGCACCAGCCGCGTTATTAGTATGTAGTGTTGAAAAAACTAAATGGCCAGTAAGAGCTGCTTGGATTGCCAGGTCAGTAGTTTCCTGATCCCTAATCTCTCCTACCAGAATGATATTAGGATCCTGCCTTAAGAAGGCTCTAAGCCCGTTTGCAAAAGTCAAACCTGCCCCTGGGTTTATCTGTACCTGGTTAATTCCGGCAATTTTGTACTCAACAGGATCTTCAAGAGTAACAATATTTACCTTAATAGTATTCAACTTTGATAAAATCGCATAAAGAGTAGTTGTTTTACCTGATCCGGTAGGACCAGTAACTAGAATTATGCCGTGAGGTCTATCTATTTGGACTTCAAGATTTTTAAGAGCAATTCCTCTTAAACCCAACTCAGGAAGTTTTGGCACACCGCCGGATTTTTTCAAAAGACGCATAACCACTTTCTCTCCCCAAACGGTAGGAAGAGTTGAAATACGAAGGTCAACCTCATCGCTGCCCATTTTGAAATTAAACCTTCCATCCTGGGGTATACGCCTTTCATCAATCTTCATCTGTGCCAGAATCTTGATTCTGGAAACAACGGCATCGTGCACCTTTCGCGGAAGTGCCAGTTTTTCAGTTAGAATTCCATCAATTCGATAGCGGACTCTTGTTTCTTTCTCCTCAGGTTCTATATGAATATCTGAAGCCCTACTTTTCATTGCAAATTCAAGAATTGTTGAAACAATTTTTGCAATCGGCGCTTCCCTGATTATTTCCCCAATTTGTTTTGCATCTATTGTATTGATATCAGGCCCAACTGTTTCTTTTAATGCCTCTGTCACCTCTGAGGATAAATTTTGGGCATACTGATCATCTATAGCGCGTTTAATATCCTCAGGCAACCCCAGAAAGCTTTTAACTTTTTTACCTGCTTTTTTTTCTACAAACTCAATAATCTGCAAATTTAAAGGATCATCCATTGCAACATAAAGTTCTCCGGTTTGAGGATCCATAAAGAATGGAAATATGGTGTAGCGTCTTGCCACAGGTTCGGGAATTAACGATAGCACTTCAGGGGATATACCTTTTCCGGCAAGTTTTACGTAATCAATACCCAAAAGTTTAGCTCTTCCCTGGGCTATTTGTTCTTCGTTTGCCAAATGCTTCTTAAGAAGGATGTCCTGCTCACTTGTTCCGGTGTTATATGATTCAACTTTGATCTGCTGACCAACTTCAGCTGGAATTACTTTATTTTCAACAAGTACATCAACAATTGATTGGGCAGACATAATTCCTTTTATCATAGCTTCAGTTCGGATATAATGTCAACGTATGCATTCATTTATAATTTTAGGTACTGATAGGGATAAAGTTGAAAATTCTGCAAGAGAAATTATTAGCCGATATAAAATAAAAAAATATAATTTAATAACAGTTGATGATACTAGCATTAAAAGTGTCCGGGAAAAAATAATAAAGCTTATCAATAACTCCCAAAAACAAGAATTTCAGGCGCTAGTTATAAATGAAATTGGGAAACTGCGTGAAGACGCCCAGCAAACTCTTTTAAAAACTTTAGAAGAACCCCCAGTTAATACGATTTGTATTATCATGGGTACTTATTCTGATTTTATCTTACCTACAATATTATCAAGGAGCCAAATAATCCCTGTTAATAATAAACAAGTTGAAATAGATGTCAAAGAATTTAGTAACTATTGGCAACCTATTATTACTGCAACTGGTTTATCTGAAAAACTTATTGCCGCAACAAGAATAAGCCAGGATTATAGCAATAAAAACCTATTATTAGACTGGTTGGATAGACAAATCTTATTTTTCAGATCTGTTATGTACAAAAGGACAACTGGAAGTATAAAAGGTAAAATGAATGCTTTGGAAATTGGCCTAATAATTAAAAATCTGCTTAATGCCAAACGCTACATAAGCGGCAATGTCAACACAAAATTGGTAATTGATAATTTGCTTTTAAGCTTACCATCCAAATAACTCTCTGCGTTTTTAGATTTACCAGAGGTGGCGTAGCTATTCCACCTCTAAGGTGGAAATTTAAATAGCATGGACAGCGCTTTTATGTTGTGTTAAAATGACTTTAATAAAGCGATAAATGCGCTTATTTTTGTTTTAAATGACATATGCAGAAAACCTCATATACGGGAAAAGATATTGTAGTTTTGGAGGGGTTAGAGCCGGTTCGGAAAAGGCCGGCAATGTATATAGGATCCACAGATTCTTCGGGAGTCCACCATTGTCTTACAGAAATTGTTGACAACTCCCTTGATGAAGCTTTGGCTGGGTTTGCCAAAAACTGCTGGGTAGTTTTGCACAAAGACTCAACAGCAACAGTTGCTGATGATGGCCGGGGAATTCCTATTGATTTTCTTCCTAAATACAACCAGAGTGCTTTGGAAATTGTAATGACCAAGCTTCATGCCGGAGGCAAGTTTGAAAATAAAGCATATAAAGTTTCAGGAGGTTTGCATGGTGTTGGGGCATCAGTTGTTAATGCCTTGTCCGAAGAATGTATTGTTGAGGTTAATAGAGATTCTAAAACATATACCCAAACTTATCGAAGAGGAAAACCTTTTAACAAACTAACCGAAGTCAAAGAGCAAAGAAAGCACCCTTTTATCCCAAGTAGAAAAACAGGTACACTAACCTGGTTTAAATTGGATAGTCAGATTTTTAAAGATACGACATTAAACCAAGAAAAAATTGTTGACCAGCTAAAACATAGAGCTTACATTGTACCTGCAATTACGTTTCATTTCCTTGATGAAAGAGATGGATTTAAATATCATTTGCATTTTGAAGGCGGAATTAAAAGTCTGGTTCGTGAACTTAACCGTAATAAACCTACAATTCATGATGTTATATTTTTCAAAAAAACAGAGAATGAAGTGGAACTAGAAATTGCAATCCAATATAACGACGGCTTCAATGAAAATGTTGAAAGCTTTGTTAACGTAATAAATACTCCGGAAGGAGGAACACACATTAGCGGATTTAAAACAGCTTTAACCAGGGTGATTAACGATTATGCTAAAAAAACTCTTGGTGAAAAAGACAAAAAGGAAATTGATATTATTGGTGAGGACACAAGAGAAGGATTAACTGCTGTGGTTCTGGTTAAAATGTCATCGGTTAATCTCCAGTTTGAAGGACAGACTAAATCAAAGCTAGGAAATGCGGAAATCCAACCATTTGTCGCTGTTGCAGTTAAAGAATTTTTAGATCTTTATTTTGAGGAAAATCCAGGAGTCGGAAGAGCAATTCTGGAAAAAGTTTTCCTGGCATCCCGAGCACGCCTTGCTGCCAAGGCAGCCAAAGATGCAATAATAAGAAAGGGAGCTCTAGAAGGAGCATCTCTTCCGGGTAAACTTGCTGATTGCCAGGAAAAAGACCCTAAATTGTCAGAGATATTCATAGTGGAAGGAAATTCTGCAGGCGGTACAGCAAAGATGGGAAGAGATAGAAAGTATCAGGCAATTTTGCCTCT
>JACOXO010000020.1 GCA_016182365.1 Candidatus Gottesmanbacteria bacterium
TAGAAAAGGGGTTAAACTTTCTGTTCAACCCACACAAGAAACATCTTAAGAATCAACTTCAGTTCCAAATTTTCACGGACTAGTTGGTTATGAAAAAGTTATTGGTGATATTGATATGCTTCAAAAATATGGTTCAAAAGCTATATTTTTAGGTGGATATCATGGAGGTGGTAAATCATCATTAGTTGAAGCATTAGCAAAAGAAAATAATGCTCAACTTATTCGTTTTCAGATTACTGAATTAACTTCAGAAGTTGATATGTCAGGGGCAGTTTTAACAATAGGAACTGAGACTTTTGCTTCAGCTGAAGTTGTAGCTTCTAAGGAAATGAGGCTTTCGTCAAGAGTTAAAACTGATTTGTCCCGGTCTATATTCTGGCCATCTTTTCCAGGTCTAAAAACAGTCACTCTGCCATTTTCAAAATTAAAAGCTGCATCCTGCGGTGGTTTATCATAAGCTGTAGCTAAATTTGCAGAAAGCGAAGAAATAGAATCGAGATCATATCCGCCATGGAATGATAATAGAGAAATAAGCTCCTGGCCTTCTACATCATAATACTGCTCCGAGATTATCACTGTGAGCTTTTTATCAATTAACAATTGGGCTCTTTCCTTAGTTTGATTTTGTTCATTTTCACTAATATCAGTTTTTAACTCCTTAACAAGAAGTGTTAATGGGTTTGAATCTTGATATGTTATCCAATTTATTATCTGGCTTTGCAGCTTATCATAATTCAACTCCCTGCCATCCCGTCCGGCAACTAGTGTTATTGTCTTATCATCCAGTATAATTGAAGGTTCAACCAGCGGAATTTTAATCTCATCAGCCACTTTTTGGATAAAAGCGTTGTAAACAGAATCGTCAAAAGAAACAACAACAGGTAAACTTACGGGATTTTGCCAGGCATCTACTAGTGTTTTAACATTAGTAGTAAGATTGTCTCCTCTTCCTATGAGTAATGCATTTTTTGCGCTTTGACTTGAATCAACTTTTACTCCTAAATTTGAAAGCGTTGTTTCCCAAGTCTGGTTCTCAAAAGTTAAATTAATGGTTTTATTTTCAATATCTTTATATTGACTTTCAATCTCAGTTGTTGCTTGATTGACAGTTTTTCCTGCAAGATTAATATTTCCAATTAAAATTTTAGGATAAACTCTGTTGTTAAACATTAGAAGAAATAACAAGGGGAGAATAATAAAAAATACTAAAAGGAAGACCGTAGCCCAAATTGAAGTCTGAGTCACAAACCTAAAAGCTTTATTTTTAGCCGGTTTCTGTTGTTGGACCTCGACTTTGTGAGAATGAGCTTTATGATGTGTTGATTTTTGCTTGACCATAGAAAACCTTAGGTAGTATGATAACATGTAGTATGGATACGCCACAATCACAAAACTCTCAAAATATTTTCCAAGTTGAAGAAGTAGGTAGTGGTGAGCCCCAGAACCAACAGGTAAGTCAAGGATCTGAGCTTTCTCCCAACTTTCCTACTACCCCTTCTGAGCCAGGCTTTGATGATACTCCCGGAGGAAATCCGCTGTTTAGAATTTTAATTATTCTTTTGGTAATCGTATTGGTTGCAGTTGTAATTTATTTTGGCTACAGATTTTTTAGCTCCCGCGGGTCCGGTTCAAATGGACCAGTTAGTTTAACTTACTGGGGTTTATGGGAAGATGAGGCTATTATGCAGCCTATCATTGATGAGTACCAAAATCAAAATCCTAATGTAACAATAAGTTACATATTTCAAACACCCAAACAATATAGGGAAAGGCTTGAAGCTGCAATCCAAAGGGGTGGTGAGGTGGATATATTTAGATACCACAATACCTGGGTGCCTATGCTCAAAGACAAACTGGCACCACTACCCGAATCGGTAATGGCAAAAAAAGAATATGAAGCTACATTTTACCCCGTTACCAAGACAGACCTTAATGTATCAGGAAATTATGTAGGAATTCCTTTAATGATTGATGGACTGGGACTTTTTGCAAATACGGATATTTTAAAAGCTTCAGGAGTTGCTGATCCTAAAACTTGGGATGATGTTCAGATAGCTAGCGATACCTTAAAAGTCATTCCTCCGGATGGGAAAATAAGGACAGGAGGAATAGCTTTGGGTACTGCAGGTAATGTGGAACATTTTTCAGATATTATGGGCCTTATGATGATGCAAAACGGAGCCAACCTTTCTAACCCAACCAGCCCTGAGGCAACAGATGCCTTGGCCTATTACAGACTATATGCTGAAGAACCATCTAGAGTGTGGGATGAGACTATGCCTAATTCCATCTTAGCTTTTGCCCAGGGGCAAGTTGCAATGATTTTTGCTCCTTCCTGGGAGGCGTTGGCAATTAAAGCTATAAACCCTGATCTTAACTTTAAAGTGATTCCAGTTCCTCAGCTTAAAGACGCTCCACCGGTTACTTGGGCCAGCTATTGGGTGGAGGGAGTTGCCAACAACAGCCCTAACCAGAAAGCAGCCTGGGAATTTTTAAAGTACTTATCAAGTAAAGAGGTTATGACCCAGCTGTATACCAACGAGGCAAATATTAGGGGATTTGGTGAACCTTATTCCAGAACTGACCTTGCTCAGTCATTAACCTCGGATCCTATTGTTGGTGCTTATATTATCCAGGCGCCCCAGGCAAGATCATTTCCTTTGGCTTCAAAAACCCATGACAATGGACTAAATGATAGGATGATTAAATACCTGGAGGATGGAATAAATTCTGTTGCCCAGGGAGCTAGCCCGCAATCAGCTATGCAGACAGTTGCCCAAGGTTTCCAACAGGTTTTGGGCCAGTACGGTTTAGCAGCCGCTGCTGCTTCACCTACACCATAATGAAAATTTACTCAAAAGCAATATTAAAAACTGTTGCTTACTCTTCGGTCTTTAAATATCCTTTAACCCTGGACCAGCTTTGGCGTTTTTTAATTTGGGATAATAATAGCAGACTGAGCTTTTCTAAGTTTTCTAGGGAGTTAAACGCGTTAGTAAAAACTAAAAAAGTTTTTCAAATCGACTCTTTGTACCTTTTAGAAAACAAAAAATCATGGATTTTAGACTATAGAAAACAGAAAAAGGAAGGACAGAGGAAATTAACAATTGCCAGAAAAACTGCGTTCCTGC
Organism: Candidatus Gottesmanbacteria bacterium; assembly: GCA_016182365.1. Lineage (GTDB taxonomy): Bacteria > Patescibacteriota > Microgenomatia > JACOXO01 > JACOXO01 > JACOXO01. Next base: position 3,132 of record JACOXO010000020.1, read on the forward strand.
TTTCTTATATACCAACAATTGAATTTATTGGACTTTCCGGAAAATTAGCTTTACTGGCTGCATCAAAAAATGAGGACATTGATTTTTTTATCATCACTAAAAAAAACAGTCTTTGGATAACAAGAATTTTAATTTTAATATTTCTTTTATTTGTTGGACTTAAAAGAGATCCTCAGTCTAATAAAACCAAGGATAGAATTTGTGCAAATATGTTTGTAGACAAAAGCAGACTTAGAATACCTCAATCTGAACAAGATTTGTTCTGTGCCCATGAAGTTAGCCAGCTTGTGCCACTGGTAAGTAAAAACAACACCTACGACCTTTTTTTAAAGGAAAATTCCTGGATTAAGAAATATTTGCCAAACAGCATAAAGATATTAGGAGAAAAAGATACTAAGATATTAGGCGATAATCATTTAATATTTTTACTGGAAAACATTGCATATAAAATACAGATTTGGTATATGAGAAACAAGAGAACAACTGAAGTTATCAAAAAAAACTATGTCCGCTTTCACCCCCATGATGCCAGAATCTGGGTACTACCTCAATATCATAAAAACGTTGAATCATTAAAACAATAGGTAAAATACAATCACCTCGGATGGTAGCCGAAAGGACTCCTCCGAGGTGGTCTCTGGGAACACAATTAAGCCATATGATCCAAATAATAAATATTACAGCGAATTGCAAGCCAGTTAAGCCATGATACTTGTTCTAATGTTTCGAAACATGGTAACAACTTACTACCTAATTACATATGATTAACAAATTTAAAAAACTAAGTACTCAAGCTCTAGACATTGAGTGGTTTAGAAAATTATACGATTGTTTTGCTAAAGTAAGAGAAGAAGCGCAATCGTTTTCTGAAAAAGACATCGATCAAACTATAGATAGAGCAGTAAAAGCTGTGAGAAAGCTTGCTTGAACCGATGTAAACATCCATCCAAACAAGTCTCTAAGTATCTTTATGCCAAATTTCTTAACTTGAGTCAAGGCAAAAAAAGCTTGTGAAACACCAAAAGTGAGATTTAAGGAAAAGTATAGGGTCGCAAAGATCTTTATTTTCTGATAACTTCTAAAATCCTTGCGGTGTTAGTTGAGTTGTAGAAATGGTAGGGATATTTATACGTTCAGTAAGTTCTCGTTGAAGACGACAACAATCAGCAACTTTCTGATCTATTATTTGTTGAACCTTTTCTATTGCATTAGGTGATCTAGGATCGTAGCCCCGTTTATCAAAGCCCCAGAAAATAGGAGGCATTGTATTCGGATCGTCATAAAAGAAAGGGCGATCGCCAAAAAACAATCCCCGAACTTTATAAGATTCCAATTTCCCGGCATCGAAGGCAGCAGCTTGCCATAAACCAGAGCGTTGTACTCTATCTGTCCATCCTTCAACCCTGTCGAACATTGTTAATAATTGTGAAATTGGGGCATCATTATGATAATATAATTCTCCATGTTCGCTTCTATACCTTCTAAGGACACCTGCACCAAGTCTCCTGTCACTCGTTTTCAAAAGTGGAACCATTTTTAATAACCCTCCCTCTCTAGCAAGTTTTTCAGCCGCTTTGGCATCAACAATTTCCCTTTGTTGAAGAGGAAGATGTGCATACTCGTCTTGATAAATGCCTTTATATCCTTCCTCTAACAGAAATTTAAATGTTCGATCCATGTCCATCCATCCACCGATTCCAACAAGTTGGTCTACATAGCTAGCATGAACTATTTCTTCGACACTAAAACGGTATTGATGAGCTTCAACTTGAGGATTTTGTTCTACTTTTATCATGTTCTTTTAGTTAGCATAATAAACGGAATTTGATGAGCAGGAGATCCATTACATCATATCATATCACTTCAACTTAATTTATTATCTGAGAAAATTTCTTTTAAGAAATAACAGAAAACCTGAATTGTTTTGAGAATTTTTTGAAATGGGTATCAAAAGTTACTAACTTTTCAATTTTCTTTTCTTTTAATAAAACCAGAGTAGAGCAATCTACAAAACTAACATCTTTCTGTTGTATCTTTTTAAATATATCCCAAGTTTTTTCTTCTAATTCATCGTAAATTTTGATTATTCCAGCATTATTCTTAAGAGATTCTCCTGTTTTAATGCTTGTTTTTCTTCCAACCCTTTGCGAAATAACAGTTACTACTTCAAGAAAAACGAGATTACTGATAATGGGTTTATAAGGCTCTTTTTTTAGACGGTTCGAGAGAATGATGCTTTGTAAATAAGTTGAATCAAGTTTGTTAACTAATCCAATATAGTAGTTAGAATCAAAGAAAATATCCACTATTAAATTTTGCTGCCTTCTCCGTATAGATAATAATCAACTCTAGAGGCAAGATCACGAGGACCCTTCCAACCTTCTTTTTCGGCAAGCCTAGCAAGTTCTAACATTGCTTCAGAGTGAGCTTTACCAGGATTTTTTTTAACTTTGCTAACTTTTTCATTTTTTTTAGACACTCTTTTTCTCACGATCTCAGCAATAGAAGAGCTTTTCGCATACGCCTCAGTGCGAAGTTCTTGATAAGTTTCTTCTGGAAGATAAATTTGTAGTCTTCTCATAATGTATACATTATGATGTATATTTAAATTTATGTCAAATTCTCACTCCCACTCCATAGTTGCCGGGGGTTTGGTAGTGATGTCATAGACTACTCTTGAAACTTGGGGAATTTCGTTTGTTATCCTTGAAACTATTTTTTGCAAAAGATTATAGGGAAGACGGGCCCAGACTGTAGTCATAACATCTTTTGATTGAATGATCCGAAGGGCAATTACTTCTCCATAAAACCTTCCGTCTCCTTTGACAGAGGTCGCTTTCACCCCAGTTGAGATAGGGAAGGACATAAAAACTTTATAATACCAGCCTGATTTTTTCATCTCCTCAACAACTATTTTGTCAGCTGCTTGCTGCATTTCTAATCTTTCTGGTGTTATTTTCCCTATTATCCTTATTGCCTGACCAGGTCCCGGAAACACTTGATTGTGTGTAATATATTTTGGTAAACCAAGTTTTTTTCCTATTTCCCTAACCTCGTCTTTATAAAAATTTCTTAAAGGTTCAATAAGAATAAGATTCATTTTGTCTGGAAGTCCTCCAACATTATGATGACTTTTTATTTTTGCAGCATGTTTAGTTCCTTTGCTTTCAATCACATCAGAATAAATCGTTCCTTGGACTAAATACTTAACTCCTTTAATTTTTTTTGCTTCTCTTTCAAAAATATCAATATATAATTTACCAATTGTTTTTCTTTTAGTTTCCGGATCCGTTACTCCCTTAAGAGCATCTAAGAATTCCTTTTGGCAATCAACTATACGGACATCCACCTTAAGTCTGGTAATGAATATGTCTTCAATCTCTTGACGCGTTCCTATTCTCATTAAACCATTATCTGCATAGACAACAGTTAATTGTTTGCCAACTGCCTGTGCAGCTAGAGAAGCTGCAATTGTTGAATCCACTCCTCCTGATACTGCAGCCAATACTTTTGCATTTCCTGCCGAGGCTTTTATTTTTTTGATAATTTTTTGAATATCAATGACATACTTTTTCATCCTGACTTTACATATGCGTTTAACAAAGTTAAGAAGTATCAAATTACCATGTTCAGTGTGTTCAACCTCGGGATGAAACTGTACTCCATAGATTTTTTTCTTCTCATTGACCATGCACGCGGATTTGATTGTTTCTGAATGGGCAATAAGGTTAAATCCTTTGGGTACTAAAACCACTGTATCTCCATGGCTCATCCAGATTCTGGAATGATCTGATATTCCTAAAAAAAGCAGCGATGGTTTATCAACCACTAATGTTGCCGGTCCGTCCTCGCGAACCTTATCTTTTACTGTTTTTCCACCAGGCAGAAGATGAGCTGTTAGTTGTTGACCATAACAAATACCAAGAATTGGTATACCAAGATCAAATATTTTTTTATCAATTGTTGGTGCGCCTTTTTCATATACACTTGAAGGACCACCTGAAAGAATTATTCCATGAATTTTATTTTTTTTAATAAAATTTAAAGCATCTTCAGGAGTAACGATAGAAACTGCAACACCCATATCCCTAACACGCCTTCCAATAAGGTGTGCAGTTTGCGAACCAAAGTCGATAACAATAATCATCTGTAGTTCTCCCCAGGGTTGGTTATTAGTACATCATGCGGATGGCTTTCGCTCAAGGAAGCATGGGTTATTTTTATAAACTGCGCCTTTTTCCAAAGATTGGAAATTGTTCTTGCTCCAATATAATACATTCCGGATTTTATTCCACCAACTGCTTGATCAACTATATTCTGGACAGTTCCTTTAATTAGGGTAAGTCCTTCTACGCCTTCGGCTACCAAAACCCTATCTTTATAACTTTTCCCATGATATTCATCTTCTGATTTAATTGCAGCTCCTTTTTGCATGGCCGCAACTGATCCCATGCCTCTATATTCCTTAAACCGGTAGGAGGACGCTCCATTTTTAAGAATACTTTTAAAACGTGATGGGACATGAGCTGCTTCCAATTCAACTACTTTGCCTGGAGATTCTTCACTTGAAGCAAAAAAACTTCCCATCATAACGGTCGATGCTCCTGCTCCCAGAGCTTTGACCATATCTCCGGAATACTTAATTCCACCATCAGCAATGACTGGAACCTTTTCTTTATGGGCAATTTCTGATATTTGGGCAATAGCAGTAAGTTGTGGAACTCCCATTCCGGAAATAATACGGGTTGTACAAATTGCCCCCGGACCCATTCCGACTCTAAGTCCGTCGCTACCCGCTTTTATTAAGTTAATTGCTCCCTCGGCAGTTGCTATATTTCCGGCAATTACGTCAACTTTAGGGTAATTCTTTTTAATATATTTAATTGTTTTAATGACGTTTATTGCATTTCCATGTGCTGAATCTACAGCAATAGTATCAACCCCGGCAGCAACTAGCGCGGTAACGCGTTTTTCAAAACCATTATTTGCTCCAACTGCCGCTCCAACCAACAATTTTTTCGCTTTAACTTTTCTAACTTCATCTGATTGATCGCTGAAAGTTAAATTTCTGTGGATTATTCCGATTCCTCCTAATTTAGCAAGGACAATTGCCAGTTTACTTTCAGTTACTGTATCCATAGGAGCAGAAACAAGAGGAAGATCAAGATTAATATTTTTAGTAAGTTTTGTTTTCAAAGATATATTCTCTCTATCAAAATTAGAGTATCCTGGAAGAAGCAAAACATCGTCGAAAGTTAAATATTGCCCATTAGTAAAAATAGCCATAGCTACTCCTTTTAGATAATTTTAATAAAATAATCCACTTCTTTTTTAGATATCCCAATTCTAACCAATCTTTTTTTAATTTCGTTTTCAGATACTCTTTCCTTTTTCCACTTAGAATAAAGAAGCTTTATCATCTCTCTTATTTCATGCGGGAAAATAATCCAGCTTGAAGTATTTGCTGCATAAAAATCAGGTTTTGTCTGCACCCAGTCTTTGATAAATAGGGAAGATGTGTATACTTTTTTAGCACCGCACATCAGCAAATATTCCTTGGCTATTTTAACCGTCTCGCCACTATCTACAACATCGTCAAAAAGGAGAACGGTCTCATTTTGGACAGCTGTTGCTAGTGACTGCACAATTATTGGTCGATTGTTGGTTTTGCCAATATCCTGATAAAACTTAACCTGCAACGTAGACAGCTTACTTACATCAAGATAATCAAGAAGGGCCTTTGACCAAGTAAGACCACCATCTGCAAGGGCGATGAGTCTATCTATGTGTATTTTTTTGGAAATTATATTTTGAGCAAGGTTAAAACAGAGAAGTCCAGTTTGAGTCCATGATGGGGTAATGTAGCTTTGGTTATCAATGAGTGTAGCGTTTTGAAGACCCATAGTAAATAATAGCAAATAGTAAAAAGCTTGTCAAGAAAGCCAACGCTCGGGTATAATCATACTATGCAAGAATTTAAATACAGAAATATTACGGTTTCCGGGAAAATTGCCGTGGGCACATCCACTCTTTCAAAACACCTCAAACAAATTTTAGGTTGGCAGTATATAAATACCGGTGAGCTGCAAAGACAGTATGACAGACAACATGGAATCGATGAAAATCAACAGGGAGCTGTAGCCAGGCCAGATAGTCATGAAAGAGAAATGGAAGCTATGGCCCAAAAAATTCTTACACAAAAACAACACATTATCTACGAGGCATGGCTTTCAGGTTTTGTAAGCAGAGACATAGAAGGAGTCTTAAAAGTTTTAGTAATTTGTTCTGATGAAGCAGTTCGGATAGACAGAGTTGTTAACAGAGATAATATGACAATTATGGATGCAAAGAGGTATATAAGGGCAAGGGAATCGGAGAACATTGACAAATGGCAAAAGTTATACGGCAACTATGATTTCTGGGATCCAAAATACTACGATTTGGTAATTGACACATATGCTTCTGGTCAGCTTGAAACAGTCGGTCGTGTGCTTGATAAACTTGGGTATAAAGGCAGCATAAAAATAACCTAAAGTGTATAAAAAAATAACCATCTCCGGACTTATTTGTACCGGAAAAACCTCACTCTTTTGGGGTTTGCAAGAGAAACTTATTTGGCCCACTTTTTCCGCAAGTCAGTTTTTCAGGGATTACTCCCGGACTCACAATTTGTCTTTGGAAAAAGCCGAAGAACAAAGCAATATTTTAACCAGAAAAATTGACACCAGAATGGCTGATATGCTCAAGAGCAGTGGCAATATTATTGTTGAAGGCTGGATGGCTGGAATTATGGCAGATGAGTTGGGAGGGGTATTAAGAATTCTGTTGACATGTTCTGATCAAGAAAGAATTCACCGTTTTGCAAACAGGGAGCAGTTGAGTTTAAAAGAAGCAGAAGTGCGAGTTAAACAAAGAGAAAATAATTTATTTAAAGTACTAAATAAAATTTACAAGCGTTTAGACTTTTTAGACCGTAAAAACTATAACTTGATAATCGATACAACTTCTCTCTCAAAAGAGGAAACAGTCGCAACTGTTCTTCAGAAACTAAACCGCTCCTAATATGCTAAAGTAGATTTAGATGAAATTTTCAAAAAACGTTATTATTCTTTCTTTTGTCTCTTTATTAAATGATGTTGCTGGAGAAACAGTAAGAAGGCTTATTCCACTCTTCTTATCAACTGTTCTTGGCGTGCAAACTTCCATAATTGGTCTTATTGAAGGAGTGGGGGAGGCAACCCCGCATATTTTTGAACCAATATCCGGTTATATTTCAGATAAAACAGAAAAAAGAAAAATCTTTGTAGTTTTTGGTCAGATACTGCGAGCTTCAATGATTCTGTTTATCTTTGTTACTTCCTGGCCTCAAGCGCTTCTAATTAGGTTTCTTGATAGAACCGGAAAAGGAATTGCTCTTGCCCCAAGAGATTCTCTTATTGCTGCATCAACTAAAGATGGACACCAAGGAAGATCTTTTGGTTTAAATAGGGCCATGGATAATTTAGGGGCAACAATGGGTATTATCTTAATAATAGCAACAATTCTACTTATACATAATCCTGAGTTTCTAAATAGAAGTGTATTTCAGTTTTTGATAATCATAATTGCAGCTCCGGCTCTGTTTGTCGCGCTTCTACTTTTGATGTTTATGGTTCGCGACAAAAAAGACGGTGAAAAAGGTTTTGAATTCCATGATCATTTGGGAAAAGATTATTATATTTTCCTAGTATTAAGTTTTCTATTTTCAATAGGAAACTTTTCTGACGGGTTTTTAGTTTTAAGAGCAAGTGAATTAGGACTTTCGCTGGTATCGATTTTTGCTCTTCTCGCTGTTTTTACTTTATCCTCAACACTGATTTCACTTCCTGCAGGTAATTATTCAGATCATCATCAAAGAAAGTTAGTGCTGGTTTTAGGATGGCTGATATTTTCTGGCTCCTACATTGGTTTTGGTATGGCTACCAGTCTTTGGCAGTTATTACCCCTTTTTATTATCTACGGACTTTACTATGGAATTACTCAGGGTGTAGCTAAGGCAATGATTTCGGATCTGGTACCACAGGCAAAAAGGGGTCTGGCTTTTGGCCTTTACAGCATGATTTTAGGTCTTGGTCTTCTACCTGCCAGTGTTTTAGCCGGATATTTATGGCAAAGATTTGATCCATCCATCACTTTCTATACAGGGTCCTCTTTTGCAGTTATTGCGGCACTGGGACTTTTATTCTTTCTTCCCAAACCTAAACAAAAATGGTGGCAGGTTTGGGATAAGTAGTTATTTGTTGAAGGCTTCCTTAAATATTCTATTAAATTCAGGGCCTTTCTTAGGGATTTTACGATCAATTTCTGCGAGAACAGGAAACTCTGCTACACTATTTTCCACATTCTTCGCTAATTGAGATTGGGGAATAAATTGTTCTGGTGATTGGTTTTCGCTCATGAAATTATTATATCACGATGTCAAGACCGGTAATTTGAGTTAACTTGACTTTGCAATTCTAGATAATATCTCTTTAGGGTAGTTATAATACCAGTCTCTAAAACGGGTCAAGTGTCCTGGATATGGCCATCCAAATAATTTTCCTGTATTGTAGACAACAGTCATCTGTACTGGTGCTAGTTCTCCATACGTATCAATTGTATTTTTATGGTATTTTCCAATTAAGTCTATTGAAATTTCCGGCCTGTACATTTCCTGGGGTGTTCCTGAATATCCAAGGCCAACAGCTGTAGTATATAGTATTTGCCCTAAACCATAACTAGCATCCCCAATATGGGATTCATATCGATAAGCTAGTGGGTTTCCTTCGGATTCTGTCATTATGGTTGCAAAAATAAGCTGAGGGTCAATATTGTATTTTTTGGCAACTTTATCAATTATGTCTCCGTACTTTTTCCAAACCTTAATAGCTTTTTTATTGTTATCATCTGAATTGTCTGAAGCGTCTCCATTTGTTATTTCTTCCTGTTTGGGGGGTGTGGGAACTGGAACAGCAGCTGCATGAGTTATCTGCGGATTGGTTGCCACTAACTGATTAGTAAGTGCCAGAGCTGCGGCGATATTTTTGCTGTACTTATGGAGATTGTGAATATCGATATTGTGAGCAATAAGCCAGTTATAAACCCGGATATGTTTAGTTTTTAATTCGTTGATCAGTCTTTCCTGTTTGGCAAGAAGGTTTTTCTTGACAGTGTTAAACTGTGCAGGCGTCAATTTCGGTATAGAATCATCTCTTTGGGTCATAGATATATGATATTATTTTACCATACCAAGTAAAAAAACCTTGATAGAATAGGGTATTATATTCAATATATGAGAAAATTTTTAGCTACAGTTGTTTTTTTAATCCTAATTCTATTTGCACCATATACGTTAGCCTCAACCTACGCTCAAGAAAATGTTGAAATTACCTCCCCTCCCGCTACACCCTCAAATGAGTACATATTACCTTACCCTGGAATGCTGCCTGACAATCCATTGTATAAACTTAAGGTGTTAAGGGACAAAATATACGACTTTTTCATAAAAGACCCTATAAAAAAGGCTCAATTTAAGCTTCTAATGGCTGATAAACGGATGAATATGGCAAGAATGCTATCTGATCAAAAAGGGAATAACAGTTTAGCCTCAGATACCATTGTTGATGCAGTTTCGTATTATAGCGGTGCAGTTAACATTTTCTTATCAGTAAACCCCCATGAAATAAGTACAGATGGTCTGGGTCCTAGGCTTAAAGAGACAGGAAAAGCCTACCTGCCAATAATTGCCGATTATATCCAAACTTTTGAATCAGTTGATGCTGAAAAGCTAAGCGATGCCTATAATACAGTAGTCTCTAATTATCAAAAACTTCCCAAATGAGGCTGATGAAAATATTGATTTTTTTTGATGCTGTTTGTTATCTTGACACTACTACATCTAGTATCCTAAAGTCTTCCTAGACCCTATAGATAGTGTTATAATTACTTAATGAAATGTCCATTTTGTCAGAGGTTAGAAACTGAAGTAATTGAAACCCGCGACTCCGAAGATAATGCAACCACACGAAGAAGAAGAGCGTGTATTCACTGCGGCAAAAGATTTACAACCTACGAGCGGGTAGAGGTAGAACCTTTGATTGTTATTAAAAAAGATAAAAGAAGAGAACAGTTTAATCGGGAAAAATTACAAAGAGGGATACTAAAGGCAGGAGAAAAAACAACATTATCCCTTGACAGTATAAACAGCTTGGTGGATAAAGTTGAAAGAGAATTAAGGGGAGCCGATACAAGTGAGATTGAAAGTCAGAAAATAGGTAGGACGGTAGCCAGGGAGCTAAAAAAGATTGATAAACTGGCATATATTAGATTTGCAAGCGTATTTAGACAATTTGTTGATCTTGAAGATCTGGAAAAAGAATTAAAAAAAATTTCATAATAAAGGAGTCATATGAAGCTTGACGGCATAAGACAAAAAGTATTTTTAGACAGATACTCATTAAAAGACAAAGTGGGTAATCCTTTGGAGAAGACACCTGAGGCGATGTGGAAAAGGATTGCCAAAGGTGTAGCTCAATATGAGACTGATCCTAAAAAAGCCAAAGTTTGGGAAAAGAAATTCTATATGGCAATGCAGGATTTTAAATACATCCCCGGCGGTAGAATTCTCTCTGGTGCCGGCACTGGATATAAAGTGACTTTCTATAACTGCTACGTTTTACCGTCCCCCAAAGATTCAAGAGACGGTATTTTGGATAACTTGAAAGAAATGGTTGAGATTATGGCAAGAGGCGGGGGAGTGGGTATTAACCTTTCCTCACTGCGTCCAAGAGGAGCAAGAGTTAAAAAAGTAAACGGATTCTCTTCAGGCCCTATGAACTGGGCAGAGCTTTATTCAGTTGCTACCCATGACATTATCCAGCAGGGTGGAACCAGAAGAGGCGCTCTGATGCTTATGCTTTGGGACTGGCATCCTGATATTGAGGAATTTATTACAGTCAAAAGAAACCTGGCAAGAATTACTGGTGCTAATCTTTCTGTTTGTGTATCTGACAAATTCATGAAAGCTGTACAGGAGAATGCTGATTGGAATTTGGTATTTCCTGATACCAATGAGAAAGAATATGATCAAAAATGGGATGGCTACCTTGCCGACTGGGTAGCACAGGGCAAGAAAGTTAAAAAATATAAAACAGTAAAAGCAAAATATCTTTGGGATCTTAGCTGTGAAGCTGCTTGGACGTCTGCCGAACCAGGTGTAGTATTTATGGAAAGATACAACAAATGGCATTCCAATTATTATTTCAACAGAATCAACTGCGTCAATCCATGCGTTACCGGAGATACCTTAGTTTCTACCTCAAAAGGCCAAGGGAGAATGGAAGATTTATACAAAGAAGGGAAACCATTTTTATCTATCTTAGATGGAAAACCATACCTTACAACAGCTGTTAAACATACTGGGGTTAAGCAGGTATATAAGCTTAAAACCAAAGAGGGTTATTCATTAAGATTAACTTCAGATCACAAAGTATATACCCAAACAGGCATGGTCGAAGCTGGTAAATTGACTCTTGGCACAAAACTAATTCTAACAAGAGGCGGTTCTTTTGGTACAGCTGGAACAGAGGAGGAGGGATTAGTATACGGCTGGCTTGTTGGAGACGGATCTGTGAAAAAAGACGTAGCTACACTCTATTTTTACAATGATGAAAAAAGGGAGCTGGCTCCGTCCTATGCACAGTTTGTGCATAAAATGGTTGACGGAACTCAGATCTCTCATAGATCTTATCCAATTACTCCTCAATATGTTGAAAAAGAGGATAAAGCAGTTGTTGAATCTACAAGACTGTGGAGAATGGCAAACAAAATTGGCCTGACCCACGAAAATAAATATCAGGTCCCAGAAATGATTTTTGCCGGATCAAAAGAAATACAAAAAGGATTTCTAAAAGGACTTTTCTCAAGCGACGGCCATGTAAGCGGAACCGTAGAGAAAGGAATAAGTGTAAGACTTACATCAGTTTCCCAAGACCTACTTGTTGGTGTACAAAGGCTTCTTTTGAATTTTGGAATAACCAGCAGAATCTATGCAAATAGAAGACAGGAAATGGAAAGACTTCTTCCTGACGGAAAAGGAGGTAGGAAGTTATACCGAACTCAAGCATATCATGATCTAGTTATTTCCAAATCAGATCTTTTGATATTTGCTAGAGAAATAAACTTCCTGCAAAAAGTAAAACAGGTTAAACTTGCAAGCCTTCTTTCTTCATATAAAGAAGGTCCATACAGGTCTTCTTTTACAGCAACTTTTGATTCTCTGGAGAAAGAAGGGATAGAGGACGTCTACGATATTACTGTTGCTGATGTTCATAGATTCTCTGCAAACGGTATTGTAGTTTCAAACTGCGGAGAAGAGGGGCTTCCGGCTTACGGAGTATGTAATTTGGGATCTTTAAATCTTGCTGCTTTTGTCAAAGACGGCAAAATGGATTATGAACTACTTTATGAGCACGCCAAAATAGGAACCAGATTTCAGGATAATATTATTGACGGTGATATCTACATTTTTGAAGGAATTAGAAAAACCCAGCTTGAGGGCGAAAGAAGAATCGGGCTTGGAACTATGGGTCTGGGGGATGCTTTAATTAAAATGAAAATAAGATATGGATCGCAAGAATCTTTAAAAGTAATTGATAAAATTTACAAACTTATACGGGATGCTGCGTTTGAAGCTTCAATTGAATTGGCCCAAGAGAAAGGAGCTTTCCCTAAGTTTGAAAAAGACAAATATCTCAAAGCCTATTTTATAAAGCAGCTTCCAGTTACTATCAAAAAAAAGATTTCCAAGTATGGAATAAGAAACTCTGTGCTTTTGATGCAGGCCCCAACCGGATCAACATCTCTAATGGCCGGAGTATCATCAGGTATTGAACCTGTTTATGAATTTACATTTATAAGACGGGACAGGTTGGGTGAACACCGACTGTACCATCCATTATTTGATACTTGGAAAAAAGATCATCCCTCTGATCCAATTCCAGATTACTTTGTATCATCAAGTGATTTGACTCCTGAGGATCATGTAAAAGTACAGGCAGCAATCCAGAAATATGTTGATGCCTCAATCTCAAAAACAGTCAATGCCCCAAAGACATTTACAGTTGATGATGTCAAAAAACTGTATAATTTGGCCTACAAATTAGGATGTAAGGGCGTAACCTTTATGAGAGATGGGTCGAGACCGGGAGTTTTGGAGAAAGCGCCGGAAAAACAGGAAGCCAAAGCTGTAAACGGGGAAGTAAAAATTGATGGAATACAGATTCCTGTTAAAAAACCAAGACCAATGGTGGTGCATGGATCAACATATCAGATTGACTCACCTGTAGGAATTACCTACGTTACCATAAATTCTGATCTTGATAACCAGCCATTTGAGGTGTTTATAACAGTAGGGAAAGCAGGATCAGATGTTGGAGCCATGGCTGATGCTATAGGAAGACTAATCTCATTAAACTTAAGAATGGTATCACCACTTGCTCCAAAAGACAGGATGAAAAAGATTGCTGACCAGCTTATTGGGATTGGTGGGGCAAGATCTGTAGGATTTGGAGAAAAAAGAGTTCGCTCTTTGCCTGACGCTGTTGCTAAAATTATGGCCACACATTTTGGCTTTCATTATAAAAATGGCAACGGTGAGATTAAACAGTCCAATGGAGTGCAGGCAGGAAATGGGCATTTAACAATAAAAGAAGCGCCGGTTAATTCCCAGCCCGTAGTTGCCCTGTCAGCCCAGAACTCTCTTCCTTATTCGAGAGAATATGACCTTTGCCCTGAATGCGGATCAGCTTCCCTTGCTTTGGAAGAAGGATGCAAAAAATGCTACTCCTGCGGCTACTCGGAGTGTTAAATGAAAATATACACAAAAACAGGAGACAGAGGTCAGACATCCCTATACGGAGGGACAAGGGTATCCAAAAGCAGTTTGCAGATTGAAGCCTATGGTACCATTGACGAACTAAACTCCTTTATAGGACTGGCATTATCTGAAATAAAACAGGTTGATGTTGAGAAGTTTCTTTTGGCATTGCAGACAGACCTAATGTCAATTGCCTCATATCTAGCAGGATACCGTAAAGGAAATCTGAATCTTGAGCTTAGGGTTTCTGAGATTGAGAAGGTAATTGATCAGATGGATGTCAAACTTCCTCCCCTTAAAAACTTCATTCTTCCCACGGGAGAAAAGTTAGGCGCTTCACTTCATGTTGCCAGAAGCGTTTCAAGAAGAGCAGAAAGAGCTGTAATTAGATATTTTGAAGCTGAAACAAAACCTAATCCAAATAAAGATAAAATAATAATCTACCTCAATAGATTATCAGATTTTCTATTTGTACTAGCTCGGTTTGCAAACCACCTTGCCTCCCACCCCGAAACCATTTGGAAGGAAATTGAATAACAAAAATCCTCCCTAAGGAGGACTTTTTCTCTTTCTATGTCCTGAAAGGACGCTGTCAGCGTTCGAATACTTGAAACTGTAGTCTAAATCAGTTGTCAATAGTCAAAAGATAAGAAATGATATAATCAAAATATAATGACAGAACGACCAAAACCTAATAATGTAGACAAAATAGCTTATCTGAGTAATTTATATTCCAGAGTTATTTTTGGAGACCCTCGTGCATTATTAGAATTATCCAAAATTGCTTTAGGTGGTTTTAAACCTGCACAAACAATTATTGATAGAATTGATATTGATAATAGTATTACTACAGTTACAGACACTTCGGTAATACCACCCGTAAATAATAAAGGTGGGGGTGTGCAGCTGGGAGATTGGTCTACGAGAGATCAAGAAAGAATGCGAAATGGAGAACGTCCCCAAGATATTCCTACTCATAGAAATCTGTAAACACCTTCTCTTGACTTTCTTCAATAAAAAGACCATATTAAAGTTGTAAACCCCGATTAAATCGGGGTAAATTAACATTAAAATAATTTGTGCGATGGGCCATCCGCCATCATTACTATTATGAGGTAGGCGAGATAAGGCCAATGGGAATCCTGTGTAATTCAGGAACTGTGCCGCAGCGGTTAAAGTCCGAAGACCGATCGCATTTCCGACCTAAAGTCGAGAATTACCCGAGCAGGTTAGCTAAACATGCATTTTTTGCATGCAATTTTCAAACCTTCCAATTCGGGAAGGTTTTTTTATGGAAACAGCACTATATTTACCACCAGATGTATTGGAAGTCAGGAATCCAGACGTAAACAATCTTTTCTTGCTACCTAAAGAAAGCATTCCTTATGACGCGCATTTAATTGAAAGAATTGCAAATGCAGGATTTGACATTGACGCAGAATATAGAAGGAAAGATATCCTAAATAGGGAGTTTGGAGAAAAAGGCAATAGAATATTCGTAGCTGCAACAACTGATGAAATTTTAGAATATGCTTTTGAATACAGCAGAAAAGATCCGGTAAGACGTCCCAGACCTTACTTATTAAAAGAAGGCAGGCTTTTCTCTCCGTCTTACCAAGAATATTTAGACGTTTTTACAAAACCTTTTGAAAGGGAAGGAGCGACCTATGAGGGTGCACTTAAAGTCCAGGCTTTACTAAAAGATGCACCAGATGACGCATATGTTATATGGAGTAGTCCGCCTGGTTGGATTGCAGATGGATATCAACCATATATGTATGGCTGGACTCATTTTTTTCGGAAAGACGGTGTTAACCAGGATGGAGACAGCAATGTTGTATATGTTTCCGCCAGGACCAAGCTTAATGCACGACAGCTAGGAGAATGGTCTAACTCATATTTAAGCCCAAACGATAAACTTGATCTTCAGTCTGCTGATTTTGACACAAGGGAGGGGATTAAGAGGGTAGTTTCAACTCCTGTATTAGTCAACCCAGAACAGTTTAATATTCAAAAACTTTCCGATTTTACCAGACCAATCAATGATGGAATTAAAAAATATAATGAGGTTATATATTCAGACAAAGAAGGAATTTCCTACACACTTGCAGATCTTGGGGAAAGCCTTGATAAAGCAGAACAAACATCAAAAACCGAACGTGATATTTTGCAGCCTTTGATTGAATATTTTGAAGCACAGCTTTTAAATGCCCAGACTGAGGAGGATGCAAAAATGATAATGGCTAATTATTTCATTAAAGCAAACCAAATTTTACGGGATTATAGAGATTTAAATTCAATACCTTTTTCAATATCTGATAATAATAATTTTCTTGCGGTAAATCCGTCACGTGTCTCTACTTTGCTTTCAACGCTTCAGGAAGTAGGAGGGTGTGGTTCTGTTCAAAACGCCGCAACATTCAGTTCAGTAAAAGAAAAAAAGCAAAAATTTACTTGCCCAGAGTGCGGAAAGGATTCTTATGGACCTGTTGGAAATAAATGTCCTCAATGCGGAATAACATTTGAGGAATATGTTAAGAAGGCTAAGAAAACAGGTAAAAAGGTGTGCGCGTAACGTGCTATAATTTATTTATCACCTAAATAGCAGGTGATTCTGCCTATGGATGACCAAACGAAAAAAAATAATAATCAGCCAGTAACTCAAGTTGGGACAGCACATAAAGAGAATGTACCAACAAGACAACCAGAAACATATTATTCTGAGAAAACAACTACACCTGAGATTTCAATAGAGTTAAAAGATGTTGGAGTAAAAGCAAGGCAGGAAGAGATAAGGGTGGATGTTGAGCTTCAGAATATGGGAGTGAATGCAACAGGAACATCAACGCCTATGCCTGTTAATCCAACAATTGTCTTGCCGATACCAGATAGTGAGGTGGAAAAAGGGCTGCACCAGAAAATATTTTTAAGTATTAGATGGCTTGCAGAATGGTGTATGTTTCAACTAAAAAGGGCTCATCTTACTCTTAAAGTAATACATGGGAGAGTAAGAAGAATACCATATAGATAATAACTATGGATAATGAGTTTTATAGTCAAATAATGTTTTTTGTAGAAACAGGACTGATCCTGTTTGCAGCAGCAACCGTAATAGGAATTGGAACTTATGTGAGTTGGTTCTTTTTTGTAAGAATCTGGAGAAGCAGAGACAGGGAAAAACATTCGCTGCAATACGCCCTTTTGCAGGTTGCAGTGCCTAGGGATAACGAAGTTAAAATTGATGCTTCAGAACAGTTTATAGCCTCACTTGCAAGCCTGAGAAAAGGCGGCTTTGGATCAAATCTTAAACCCCAGGACCATTTTTCCTTTGAAATTGTAGCAACACCAGGGGATATAAGATTTTATGTCGCAACACCTAATAGACTTAGAGATTTAATTGAAAAGCAAATTCATGGAGCATATCCTGGCGCTGACATTAAAGAGGTGGATGAATACAATATTTTTACTGATCGGGGTAAAGTAGCATTTGCTGCCTTAAAACTAAAATCCAAAGACTATAACCCAATTAAGGTTTACAGGGATCTTCCAACAGATCCGTTATCTTCAATCACCTCAGCTCTTGCCAAAATGGGAGAAGGTGAGGGAGCAGCAATCCAGATTATTTTATCTCCATCGGATGGAAAATGGAAAGAAGCTGGAAAATCATATATCTCAACAACCAAAAAACGGGAAGCAAACCCTGAAGAGGCAAAATTTAATGTTGAAGCAAAAAGTTTGGAGCAGATTGAAAATAAATGCTCAAGATCAGGTTTTGATACAACTGTCAGGATTGTAGTTTCAGCTGGAACGCAGGAAATTGCCAAAATGCACCTTGAAAACATAAAAACTGCTTTCTCACAATATTCATCTGAGCTTAACAGCTTTACTTCAGTCAAATATTTTTTCAAACACGGATTTATGATTGACTTTATTTACCGTTATTTTCCTATGTTTGACTGGCCGTATAAGCAGACATCAACACTAACCGCTGAGGAGATAGCAACCATATTTCATTTCCCAAATAAATCTGTTGAAACGCCGCACATTTTCTGGCTGAATGCCAAACGGGCTCCGGCTCCTGCTACCATGCCTCATTCAGGATTATTTTTGGGTAAAAGTACTTATAGAGGCGTATCCAGGCCTGTATATTTAAGCCAGGATGATAGAAGAAGGCACGTGTATGTAATTGGAAAAACGGGGGTAGGTAAATCCGAACTTTTAAAAAGTATGATTTTACAGGATATAAGAAACGGGGAGGGTGTTTGTTTTATCGATCCTCATGATTCAATTGACAAGCTTCTACCACTTATTCCACCTGAAAGGGCTGAGGATGTTATTTACTTTAATCCTTCAGATAATGAGCGTCCTATGGGTCTTAATATGCTGGAAGCCAATACCGAGGATCAGAAACATTATGTTGTCACTTCAATTATCGGCCTTATGTACAAACTGTACGATCCGATGAAAACCGGTATTATCGGCCCCAGATTTGAGCATGCAGTAAGAAATGCCATGTTAACAGTCATGGCTGATGAAGGATCAACTTTTATTGAAGTTGTAAGGGCTTTAACTGATGCCAACTTTGTCCAGCAGCTTCTTCCCAAAGTCCAGGATCCCATAATCAGAAGATATTGGACCGATCAGATAGCTCAGACTTCTGATTTCCACAAATCTGAGGTTTTGGACTACATCGTTTCCAAGTTCGGAAGATTTGTCACAAACCGTACCATGAGAAATATTATTGGCCAATCTAAAAGCTCATTTGATTTTAGAAAAGTCATGGATGAGGGGAAAATTCTTCTTGTAGATTTAGCTAAAGGAAAAATAGGTGAGGAGAATTCAAATTTCCTAGGTCTTGTACTTGTTCCTAAAATCTTAGTTGCTGCTATGAGCAGAACCGATACACCTGAGGAAAAAAGGCGGGATTTTTACCTATATGTTGATGAGTTCCAGAACTTTGCAACCCCTGATTTTGCCCAAATATTATCTGAGGCCAGAAAGTACAGACTTAATTTAACAGTTGCCAATCAGTTTATCGGGCAAATGGAGGAGGAGGTTAAAAACGCAATCTTTGGAAACGTTGGTTCACTTATTTCATTTAGGGTGGGAGTGACTGATGCCAATTACTTACAGCATGAATATCAGCCAACCTTTAATGAAGCAGATCTTATTAATATCGAAAGATATAACGCCTATATGAAAACTATAATTAATAACGAACCCGTACCTCCATTTAGTGTTGATATGACCAGAGATATATCAGCCGAAAAAAGAGCAGAAAATCCACGAGTTGCCGAGGCCATAAAACGCCTATCATCCCTCAAGTACGGAAAGTCTAGAGATATTATTGAGGCAGAAATTCAACAGCGCGCGAAGTTATAAGAGATATTAAGAGATAAAGAGAGGAAGCGAGAAAGTGAAAAGTATGAAGTTTACTGATTTGGAAGTATGGAAAGAAGCACATAAACTTACACTTTTTATTTACTCAATAACATCACAATTTCCCAAGTCAGAATTATATGGTTTAACTATGCAGCTTAGAAGAGCTTCGGTTTCAGTTGAGTCTTGTATTGCTGAAGGATTTAGCCGTTTTCATTACAAGGATCGTTTAAATTTCTACTATGATGCGCGAGGTTCTGTAAGCGAGGTACAAAGCCAATTAATTGACTCGAAAGATCTAAAATTTATCAATTTAGACCAATTTAACCAAGCTTATAAACTAGCAGAAATGGTAAGTATTATTCTTAGTGGATTAATAAGATCTACTGTAAATTTGTCAAAAAAGTGAAAAGGTAATAAAATACCCTCAGATATTAAGAGATATTAAGCACTTGGTATCTTAATATCTTTTTTTCTTAGTATCATGTTCGGGCGCGTAGCTCAGTGGTAGTAGCGTTTCTCTTATAAGGAAAAGGTCCCTGGTCCGATCCCAGGCGCGCCCACAAGCCCCAAATCTAATAACAAGCATATGAAAAAAGTACTGCCTATTTTGTACTCTTAGCTCTAGTATATTTTCTTTACAACCACTTTCAGGCATTTCCGGTTGGATACAGTAAAGGAAGAATTTTGATTTACCGATCCTTTTGTTCAGATGTATGTCCTGATGCTACCAGGTGGGATTTAATATATTATGGTATAAATACAAAAGAGGAATGTGAAGCAATTGGAGGAAAACCCCTTTATGACTTCGCCTGGGGTGGATTTATAGGCTGCGCTCCTTAACCTAATAATCTTGATAAACTACAGGTGGGATTAGGGGTTGGGTTTGTATGTATATGGTCGGTTTGATTTCCTCGTTGATAATTATCGGTGGTGGAGGAGGGAGGAATTGTGATTCCAAAAGACGGTAATAATGTTCGGTGTCTACATCTTTAACTTTTTGATACTGTTTATACTCGGACCAATTTATAATTCTATAATCAACGTTTTTGTATTTCTCTTGCAATCTCCTAATTTTAAATATAGCTGAGTAACCTTCGCCCTTGATCTGACCTTTATCTATCTGATCAATTATAAGATTGTATGCTTCGGAGTCGGGTGATAAACGTGCAAGGTAAGCATAGTCAATTCCGCTTCCGGTTGCGCTCTTTCGATAGTGGTAAATAAGAAAGTCAAAGTTGACAATATTTACAGCAAGAAGAGTGATTGAGGATATTATTACCGCGCCTTTAATAAATACAGAATCAGAAAGTTTCTTGGAGTAAACATAACTGAAATAGGAGAACATGGCTAGGCTCCAAAATACCCCAGTAAATCCCCACAATCTTTTATGAGTAAATCCCCAGGCTTGTGAGTAGTCAAAAACACTTTTAAATGCAATCAAGGATAAAAATATTCCTTCCAGAATCAATAAGTAAGTTAATGTTTTAGATAGCTTTTTGTAATTTTTGTCATTATAGATAACAACCAGAATGATTAAACAAACTACAGTTAACTGACCAAACACCTCTCTTGCATACTGTGAGTGGGAATAGCCCAGGGTTTGCAGAGTTTCGTTTGAGGCAAAATACAGCTGGGCCTGAGTAATGAAAAATATACACAGAGTGATGCTAACTAATATTTTTGGCAATAATAAATTAAAACTACTGATCGCATTTCCTATTACTAGAAATTTATCATTTGTTTCATTTGAAAAAGTAACCATTCTGGGAATTAGGATGGCAAGGATTAAAAAGAATATTATCCTTAAAACAACAATTGCATCTAGATTATTAAAGAAGTTAGTCAGGTCAAAAAAATCCAGAAAGTTATTTACCAAATTATTAAAAAATGGATTAGCTGAAGCCAGTAGGGGAATAATAATAACAAGAATCACTAAGGATAAAACCAATGATTTGACAATTTCTCCTAATTTATCCTGGTTATTGCGCATCTTCTTAAACGGCAAAGAAAAATCTAATACGTAATTGCTGGTTGTCTTAAGTGAGTTGAAAAATAAATTTAATGGAGATAATACAAAATTGAAAAATCCAAATTTATGATCGTTTTTATTAGATAATGCCATCAAAGAGCCTAAAAATATAACTGCCATTGTATTTAAGAATGTCAGAAAGCCATTGGCCCGATAGAATATAAAAAAGGAGAAGATTAAGGTAAATATATAAAGAATTGCAGTGAATTTAGTTTTTTGATTCTTAAAAAAGTAGACAAGTGTAGATAACAAGCCCAGAGATATACTAACCCCAAGTGAAGGAAAGTACCCCGGAACAATAATCAGGTAGGAAATTATTGCTGCGCAAAGTAGAAATAAGAAAGCTCCGCCTCTATTTATTTCCTTTATAACCATATTGGATTACGCCTTTATATTATACTATGGTAGGGCAAAGTTGGAGATTTGTGTAGGCTGAGATACATCGGTGACAGTTTTACGGTAGAATAACACTTTTTGTTCTTCAGTGCTATAATTACTTTCTAGAAAAGAGTGAGAAGATGGAAAGAAAAGTCCATTCTGAAGCTGGATTACAGTCGGAACAACAACATAGGGCAATTCCTATAAGGACGGAGAATCCTTTAATAGCTACTCTTCCTTGCGATGCCGTCCACGTACAAGGATTTGCTACTACTGTTAACAATGTAATCGCTCTTTATAATGGTATAACAATAGAAGCACCTTACACAGGCGAACTGCCAAAACATCCGTATACACCATTTAAAGTGGTACAGATACCATACGTAGCTGGAAGCGAACAAAAAACTCAAAGCTTACGAGAGGTTTGGAAGGATCTCCATCAGAACCAGGAAATAAGAGAAGGGCTTTTTTTTGATCTACCGGTTAGATCAACTATACTGACACCTCTAATCTACCCTCTTCGATCTCCTCAATTATATTATTTTCTTGCTTCAACAGTAATAAGAGAGCATCATAATCCATATCAAGGGGAGGGGGTATTTTTGAAAGGAAAGAGGGAAAAACCGGTAATAGGAACATGGAAAGTGCAAGCAAGAAAGTTACATTCCCAGATACCCAAAGAGGGAACTTTAGAAATCCACGACTTTGGTTCGCTTTCAGAAGTCGAGCTTGCGTATGCCACAGTAATGGCTTCTCTGGTTTCGGCCGGCAGCGTTGATCTTTCCACAGCTGAAAAAATGACACAGACGTTACCTCTACGGAGAGAAATTTTCGTATCTATCTATAAAGGAATGCTAAAAGAAATGATGCCTGAAGTGGAGAAAGAAGAAATCTATGGTTTAGATAGCCAAATTGGAGATATAGAGATGAATCTCTATGGGCCATTAAGACGAAGAAGTGGCATCCCAATGAGTACCTTATTGGTAGGAGCACCGGGTGTTGGAAAAAGTTTAGTGGGAAGATTATTTGCAACAGATACAGATAACGGGGTTTTAACAATCCCTGTATCGATTCGGACTCTCTTAAAAGTTGATAATGAAGGAGAGAGCGTATTCAAAAACTATGTTTTACCTCGTCTTACAAGAATTAAAACAGGGTTTGGTATTCCTTTTGTCTTACTTATTGACGATGTAGAAGCGATTTTAAAAGAAGGAATGACAACAGGACCAGTAGGCCAAAAAGCAGAATCAATCAATCCTGAAAAACGTTCAGAAACACTCACTCTTTTAGAAAGACTTCAGGATACATATGGGGTTTTTCTTCTTTGTACATTAAATAATCCTGACGTAGAGGCGGCATTTTTACGCCGATTTAATCCTGTATATTTTCCTCTTCCGGATTCTAATCAAAGAAGATATACGCTTGAACAAGTAATAGGAAGGGGACCTCTTGCAGAAGAAGAATACCAAGATTTTCTTAACCGATTAACTCAGGATACCG
The DNA here is from genome assembly GCA_016182365.1 of Candidatus Gottesmanbacteria bacterium. Taxonomy (GTDB): domain Bacteria; phylum Patescibacteriota; class Microgenomatia; order JACOXO01; family JACOXO01; genus JACOXO01. The sequence goes on from JACOXO010000020.1 coordinate 26,315, forward strand.
ATAGGTTTAATTACCATGGTCTTACAATGATTTCGCAATATCAACACAATATCCTGTTACCAAAAAAAGGGGAAGATGTAGAGCCAGAGACGTATAAACATTCCATCATCGAAGCAATGCGTAAGGCAGGTGAGCGTACCAATCTTCAAGGACTTGCTGAGTTTGACGAGATAGCAAAGACAATGGTTGGCCAAACTAAGAGTCAACAACTCGGGTTTAATACAGAAACAAGAGGCACAACATGAAAATTCTATATCTAAGTGGGCGCACAGTTTTGAGTTTTTGGGTAGACTGAGGAAATTACTCCAATTTCAAATGATTTTTATTTTCCTCAAAGATAATCCGAAATCTCTTAAAGAATTCTTCTCTTCCTAAAAGATTGAAAGAAACCAAATATTCATGAGAAAAGACTACTGGACACAAAAATCTTTTCCCCGCAACTTCAATTTTTAATTTATGGATGTAGCCTTTAATTCTACCTCCGACCCCGCCAAGGTACGTTTCTATACCTGACTCAATTGTTAAATTAAGCTGAGATGCAACATCCTGTCTGAATATTGAAATTGTCGCTCCTGAATCTACTAAGGTAAAAATTCTTGCTGCCGAGTTTTTATGAAATATGAAGATGTCTACTATAGGAAAAAAATCATCAGCAGAATTTTTCTGGTAAGGAAAAATTTTCACTTACTTCTTTTAGTTACCTTTAATACATATGGTCCCTCATCTTTTCTAGGAACTTTAAAAGCTGCTGCTTTAATTTCATCTTTTTCATTAACTTTACCTGCCACAAAAGGTGATATTTCTTTTAAGGTTTCAGCAACAGCAATGATCCTATCAGTATTAGGATTAATTGCTACCCATTTACCAGCAAATTTACCCATATATTTGGTTGAGAGGTTAACTTTTTTCATAACAGCGCAATACTAACAAAATTCAAACAAAAAAGCAAAAATTAAAATTTATTAACTGCTTTTATTACTGGACGATTAGTAAGATTTAGTAAATAATGTTTAGATTGTTTCTACGTGATATAATCTTAAAATGGTTAACGAATTTGGTGGCCCTAGACAAAGAATAGAACCTACTCCTGAACAACTTATCGAAGCATTTACAACTCAGGATAATTCCGCACCCCAAGTTTTTCATCCGCGGCCACAAAGTTTTGAAGAACTTGCTCAACTTGATCCCCAAACTGCAAATGCAATAATGTGTGCAGCAAATTTACCTTACCTTTTAAATTCGGGTTACGTAATTCCTCCAACTGCTTTTTTAGTTGGAGGCGTTGGAGCAGCAGTTTTGGCAGCAGAAAACGACGGAACACATTCAGTATATAGAACCCATCATGATGTGGATTTTTTAGTGTTAGAGGACATGCTTCCAGCTCATAACTATGCCCTTAGTCCCTTTGGAGGAATTAGACAGATAGCAAAAAATATTTACAGAAGCAAAGTTTCTTCAACTTGGGGACTACCCGCGTCTGTTTTTAATAAGGTAGGAAGCTTACGCCCAGAAGTTCAAGTTGATTTATTTGCATATCACAGAAAAGGCAATAAGGGTATTTTTTCAGGAGGCTCTTACGATCTATTCGAGTTTACTTTATATGATTTATTTCCAGAAGAGGAAGCTCATATGCAACTAAAGATCTGCAATTTGTATGGTTATGATTATTATATTAGAGAAGATATAGTGAGGAAGATGAAAACTCTAGATGCAAAGTCCAGGCAAAAAGGTCAAGTCGATTTAGCTCACATAAGTTAATTTTTTGACTAACAATAACAATCAGGATATACTGATTTTGATATGAGACTTATTGCCGATTGGTTGGTTAAGGCGTTTATTCTTCTTTTGACAACCTATTTTGTCCCCGGATTTCAAATCAGTTCATTCACATCAGCTCTTGTTGTTATTTTAGTTTTGGCTCTTCTATCTGTTTTTGTGAAACCCATCCTTTTATTCTTAACTCTGCCTATTAATCTTTTAACATTGGGATTGTTTACATTTGTGATTAACGCCTTTTTACTTTACGTTGCAGCCCAATTTGTCCCAGGATTTCATATTGATGGATTTACAACAGCTATAGTTGCAGCAGTTATAATGGCAATTATCTCGGGGCTTATATCTTTAGTGTTTGAAGTTTAAAGCTCTTCTAACTTTACGTTTTCCCGTTCCTGTTCTTTGACTAAATTTAAGTATTTTTCAGTAGTTGATACTCTTTTGTGTCCAACAATTTTTGAAATTGTGGTAATTGGGGTACCGGCTGCTAAATGATGAGCAATAAATGTATGTCTTAAATCATTGATTTTTGCATCCACAATTCCGGCAACTCTAAAAAACCTATCAATTGTTGTCCTTATGTTTCTTATTAAAAGCGGTTTTCCAGATTTAGTTACAAAAAGTGTGGCATTTTGGGTTTTTGGCCTTATTGCAATATAGCTGTCGAGTGCTTGTTTGGCTGCTTTATTCAAAGGAACACTTCTTGAGGAACCGTTTGTATCCTTGACCATAAGTTCTTTTTCTTGGATATCAACAATTGTTAATTGTGCCAGCTCACCGATCCTGACCCCTGTTTGTAAAAACAACTCAACAATTGCATAAGTTCTGACATCTCCCCGTGTTGCGTCCCGCAAAGCTCTGTACTCCATCTTGGAAAGAACTCTTGGCGGCTTTGTATCATATTTAGGATGTCTTATTTCTGTTGCCGGATTGAGGCTGACAAAGCCGTTATTTTTCAGAAATCTATAAAAGGTTTTTATAGAATTTATCTTTCTGGAAACGCTTTTTGGGGTATAGCCGTCTTTTGTCAGTTTTCCTGTAAATGCGTCTAAATCGTCTTTGGTAATCTCACTAGCCTGGGTTCTACCTGCGTTTGTGAGGAATTTAACCAGCTGATCAATGTCTTTTCCGTATGCTAAAATGGTGGCATTGGCTCTTTTTTGGCCAGCTAAAAATGTCAGGAATTCTTTGTGTAATGATTGTAAATCGCGGGTATCAGCCATATTATCAAAAAAATAAGAGGATTAACCTCATTATTAAGCCTATAATATCATTGGGGGTGCTTAATGTCAACCGGCAATAATAAGACACAGGTCACCATGAAAACCAAAGCAATACGCATCTTTACACTCATCCTTGGCGTCTTTTTAGTAATTTCTCTAGTTAGATCAATTGCTGATTTGTGGCAGAAGGGCAGCTTATTTGAAAAAGAGGAGCAGAGATTTGCCAAAGCCAGATTAGATCATGAACAACTACTCTCTGAATACGATAAAATTCAAAGCCCGCAATATGTAGAACAGCAAGCAAGGGATAAGTTGGGGCTTACAAAAGAAGGGGAAGTAGTAGTTGTTTTGCCACAAAAACCGGAAGCTAAGCCTCCAAATATAATTGATGCCAAGGTTGAACTATCCTCACTTCCAATCTGGCGTCAGTGGATTGAGGTAATTTTAAATTAGTGCCAGGGGAGAGGATCGAACTCTCGACTCCACGCTTATGAAGCGTGTGCTACTACCACTGAGCTACCCTGGCGTTTAGTCCCCATATTTTACTAAGCTTGAGCTCTAAAAGCAATTGGAGTATAATAACAAAGTAATCTTAAAATTTTATTGGGAAAGAAACGTAGTTTCTGTCCCACATACGCGGGGTAGTGTAAAGCCGCACAGGAGGCTCAATAATGGGCTCCCCGACCGGAAGCGTCGGGGTTAATCTCGCTGTATCGGTGGATTCCTAAAAAGGAGAATACCGAGGCAACCAATAAAATGGGCGCCGTAGAGACTATACGCGAGACCCGCCGAGGAGGCGAGGAAGATATAGTCCGACACTCTGAGTAATTGGAGAAACAGATCGCATAATCTCCTAGACCAGGTGCGATTCCTGGCCCCGCAACTGAGCTCATTAAAGAAAAAGAGAGTCCCGATTAAATCGGGACTTTTTTTTATTCCACATATAAATTATGATAAAATCCGCTGGATGAGCAGACCTGATTTTCTTTACCGTGGTACACCTAATAAGGATACTACCCAATTTACACCTAAAGAATTAGTAGGATTGAGTTCATCTGCGAGATTAGTCGTGTCTGCAACATCTGATCGAAATGTTGCAACAAAATTTATTGTCCCCATGGAAGGTCTTAATATTAAAACTGGGTTCATTGATGGAATTTCTTACTATTTATGTGCAGATGAAACAGTATTCAGACAAACAGATAAAGGTGGTGCAATTCACACTTTTGCTTCTTACGGTTTCGAACTTATATCATATCAAAGTGTTGATATTTGGGTAAATCCGAATCCTGTAAATTCTATATCAAAGGAAGTTGTGTCTTCAGGATTAACTGCAATGATCGATGCCGGGATACAAGTCTATTTTGTTACTCCAGATACTTTAGAATTGTTTAACAATTCACCAGATAGAAGATTAGATATACTGAAAGAATTGGTTTCAGAGAATGCTAAACAAAATAAAAAATAAATAAAAAAAGCTGATAATAACAGGCATTTTTTATTCTCTTTTATTCCCTTGTTATAATCTATCTAATGTCTTATATTCTTTGGTTTTTAGTATTCCTTGGGATATTCATGCAATTCAAACTCGAATCTGGCATTTCCCCAAAGATACTAATTTAGGGATACTCATTTTTTCAATTCCAGTTGAAGAATTTCTATTTATGATGACAATAACTTTAATGGTTGCGAGTATTACAATAGTTGCTAAATACAAGTTTAATAAAAACGTTAAAATTTAATATGTTTAGTCATCTTTCTTATCTTATATCTATCTTCTTTTTTTCAGGGATTGCAGTAGTTCTTGAATGGGTTTTTGGATTTCATGTATTAAAAAAATACTTAAAAACTATATTTATTACTCTTATTTATGCTTTATTCTTTACTCTTACAGAATCAGTTGCTCTTAGAAGTAGGATTTGGAGTTATAATCCAGAGACAACATTTAACACTAAGATTTTTGGTGTAGAAATAGAAACGTATGTTTTTACAATTTTTGTTACAGTTACAATTTCTGGAGTAGTAATTGCTTGGACTTTTTATGAAGATAAAGGCAAACCAATTCTTTTACAAAGCATCAGGGATGTGTTAAAAGGAACTTATGCTTTTTGGAACAAGGATAGATTCAAAAAATAAGTTCTAATTTCTTCAAACTTAACTTATGGCAGGAGAAAAAAGACCATACAGCGATCCTACAGCAGATCAGGCAATAACAACTGCAGATATAGAACTTAGGAAACCCCATGATTTCTTTTTTGCAGACCCAACCTCAAATAGAATTGTTGCTTTTACAATAAAACCTCCTAAACCAAAATCGGTAAGTGCGTTCACTAGTCAACATGCATTACTTGGATTGTTAAACCAAAAAGGTAGTATTTGGCAGCCAATTACACATGAGGATTATAGAAAGCTTCAAAAAGAAGATCCTAAAAGGCAGATTTCATGGAAAAAATTAAGACCTGAACTTCAAGACACTAAATCTAAACCAAAAAAATCTTAGCCTGTAATATAATTTTACTGTATAGTTTATTTAATGGCTAAGAAGAAAAGATTAAATAGAGTTCTTCTTGTTTCTTTGGGTATTCCCTCTGTTTTCTTCCCCGGTCTTATTCTCGCTTCTATTTTAGGCTGGGATTGGCAATATAATTTAGAAAAGCTAGCCCAAAGCGGGGGATATAAACAATCCTCAGAAGTATTTCCTGATAAAGCTTTAGTTACCGAAGTTCTGGACGGGGATACAATTGATATCGATAACGGGCAAACTGTAAGGCTTGTTGGCATTGAGGCCCCCAACAGGGGAGATGAGGGATGGGAGGAGTCTAAAGAGTATCTTGAGGATTTAATAGAAGGCGAAACAGTAATCTTAGAATATGATGCATATCAGATTGATAAATTCGGCAGGCTTCTTGCCTATGTTTATGAAGACTGTAAATCAAACTTAGGTTGCGAGAATAATAAAAGAATGGTGAATTGGCTCATGGTAAAAAAAGACCTGGCAAGAGTAGAAACTTACGAAGGAAGAAGACCATTAAAGTACGAAAAATATTTGTATAGTGCTGAATAAATAATTAAGTTGTAAGATAAATACAATGAAAAAAATTATATTACTAACTCTATTTTCTCTTGTTTTTTTTGTAGGAGCTATTCTAATTATTTTAAATAGACTGAATATTAAAGTTCCTATACCAAATTCTCCATATTACAAAAGTTTTTTTGGTGTATATGAACGAGAATGTAACAATTCATTGTTTATAGGAGTAGGATGTAGTCCAATGTATATTAAAATTAATAACGCTAATCCTCGAACTTATCAGGTTTTAAAGTATGACTCGTCAGATGAGTCAGAGCAATATAGCTATGCAAAAGATGATAATAACGTTTTTTGGTATACAGAGATAATTCCTGAAGCAGACCTTGATACTTTCAAGGCAGTTGCACGTGGTGTAGCTATTGATAAAAACGATGTATATCTTAGTGGGGATATATATAATAAGTACTACTTTGACCAAAATGGTAAAGAATTAAGTGAGAGCTTTGATCCTAATACATTCAAAATTCTTCATAGAACAAATAATCACGAACTTCTTCAAGACAAAAGTGGAATTTATTATAAAAGATCAAATGTAAGTGTTCCCAAAGCTATTAAGTTAGAAATTGCGGATGTTGAGAGTTTTAAAGTAGAATCATCAGATATTTATAGTGCTCCTCCATTTCCTGAAAAATATGCACAGTATTATATTAAAAATAAGTTCTTTTCAGATGATCCTTATATCATTGCTACAGATAAAAACTTTGTTTATATAGCAACAAATGGAGGTCTTGATATTGTAGAAAGCTTAAGTCCTAATACCTTATTTAATAAAATAGCAGTTGGGCTGTCAGCACTTCTTGCTGTGTTTGTAGGCCAAAACTGGATTACTAAGCAGGAAGAGAAGGAAAAAAAGATAAAGGAATATGCACATAAGTATCCTAGTGGAAAGTTTGGAATAGATTGGGAGATTGTAGAACCACAAAGTCTTCCTGGTGCTTATTATGTTTTTGAGAAAAAAAGATTCTGATCCAGTTACTTTTACAATTATACCACTTTCTTCCTACAGAAAGAATGGATACGCATTTGATAAGAATAATAAATATTCAAAAGGCAAACCAATTACTCATTCAGGACGTCTTGAGGATTTCGACAGAGCTTATAAAGAATGGCAAAAAGCACAAAGCGAAGAATAAGTCATAGCATCTTGCTAATTAATTAGTGTTGATTGATGGTTGAGGATTAACGGTTCCGCAAAGATCACGTCTTTTAACTTCTTCTAAAATTTTATCATATTTATCAATAATATCCTGAACTCCTTTTACCGGTGTTTCTAATTGGTTAATATATAACCAGGTTTTTTCAGGATAAATCTCGCATTCTCCAATTCTTGTCAGTGATGTAGTAGTATTTTCATTGTTAATATCTAATGGAATATCTACTCCGTCGAAAATTAACTTTCCTTTGTTTTTAACGTTGCCTGTCATCCACCAATCAAAATCAGATACTTCACTATTGTAACCTAACTTCTGATCTTCAAAATTATGCAAACTATATACTTGAGACTTCAGTAAGAAAATTTTTAGCTGAGGATAGATGAAATAATAACCAAAAAATAGAATAATAGCAGCAATAATTAACCCGACAATGACTATAAATAAATTAATAATAATTTTCTTAAGATTCATTTATACTTTATTTTACATTAAATAAACAAAAAAGTCTGTTGCGACAGCCTTTTTGACTGACAATCTTCTTAAAGCTACCTAAAATCAATTAATTTATATATTATAATTAGTTATATTATTTAACTATGAAACAACTTATAGAATGGTCAACACCAAAATACATAAAAATTAAAGAACTGAAACAATATAGGAGCATTCCAGGAAAAAGGAAATGGTCATGTAAAAAATCAAAAGGAGAGCATCACTTCAAATTTATTGATACATCATCTTTTGATTTTGGTACGTCTAAATATAGCTGGGATAATTATCAGTGTATAGTATGTGGAAAAAAAGATGAGATATTTAGGAGTATCTAGAATATGACTAAAGCAAATATTTATCAAACAAAAATACAACAAACTAAACCTGTAGTTTATAAAGAGAATAAAAATCCACGTAAACCCGGTTTACTGAAAGGAAAAATCTGGATTTCTGATGATTTTAATGACGAAGATGAAGAGATAAATAAACTTTTCTATGGTGAATAATACTGCATAATACAATTTCCTCTATTCTGCACAGAATTAGGCAGCATTGTCTAATAAAGTTTTTTTCACTAAGATACAGATATGAAAAAAAGAGCTGGCCTTATATTTTTCTTAATTATCTTCCTAGCTTTAACCTTGCGTATTTTTAATCTAGCTCAAATCCCTTCAGGTTTTTATAATGATGAAACTCTTGTAGGATATGAGGCTTATTCAATACTCGAAACCGGAAAAGACCAGTATGGAAATCCATTTCCTCTTGCTTTTAAAGCATTTGGGGACTTCCGACCAGGGTTATATATTTATTCAATTGTTCCATTTATTAAAGTTTTTGGTCTGAATGAATTTGCTGTAAGGCTTCCATCAACGCTTTTCTCAACAGCTCTAATTATCGTCACCTATTTTCTTGCTCTTGAGCTTTTTAATAAAAAGCGCATTGCCCTTCTTGCCTCACTCTGGATGGCAATTGTCCCTTTCAGCATCCAATTTGGCAGGATGGCCCATGATACTAATCCAGCAACTCTTCTTGTGGCTTTGGGAGTTCTTATTTATCTTAAGTCCAGGAAAAATATAAAACTATTGCCTTTATCAGCAATTATTTTATCTTTATCTTTATACGTTTACTATACAACAAGAGTAATTGTTCCTCTATTTATTGTCTATTTTATTTTCCATGACCACAAATGGCTTTTGAAAAATCTGAAAATAACCCTACTTTCCCTTATTCTTTCTATTATCATTATCTCTCCTATAGCTTACTCTCTAATTTCAAGCCCTGGGGCCTTTTTCTCAAGAGCTGACCATGTGAGTTTATGGGGAGATAAGGGATTAACTGCAAATATAATTGGGAATACGACTGAGGATAGTTATGAGAATATAACCAAACTTCCGAGGATTTACCATAATAAATTAACAGAGGGTTTTATAGTTGTTACTAAATCTTTTCTAAATCATTTCAGCTTAGATTTTCTTATCTTTGAGGGGGATTTAGACCAGATTTATAAAGTCCCTTCATTTGGAATAATTTATATTCTGGATATAATTCTTATCATTATTGGACTGATTGTTATTAACAAATATAAGAAAATAACAGGATTTATAATTTTTTGGCTTGTTGCAGGTTTAATTCCTGATACTCTAACCAGGTTTTCACCAACAGCATCAAGAATCCAGTTTATTCTTCCAGTACTGGCTATTGCAATTGCACTTTCTATAAACTATTTGTATAAAAATTTAAACAAAGTTATTTTTTCAGTATCAACAATTATTTATTTATTCGTTTTTTCCTTTTATCTGCATCAGTATTTTTTGCATATGAGTATAAGGTATGCAAAAGAATGGCATTATGGTCTTAAACAGGTAGTTAGTGAGGTTAATAAAAAGAAAGATTGTTATGACAGAATCTGGATATCCAAAACCATGTGGGGGTGGATTAATTTTGCCTTCTTCTTAAAATACCCACCCCAACAGATGCAACGGGAGATAGAACTTAAAGACATAAACGAATATGGAATTGGATGGGTATATGACTTTGACAAGTATCACTTCGACTATTTGCCTGGAGATATCACAGGTCATAAAAAAACATTGTTTATTGGAGAAAGGGGAGATTTTTCAGCTAAAGATAGACCGATTCCTGATAAAATAATCTATTTTCCTGACAAAACTGAAGCATACTATATTGTCAGTTCGGATAAACAAACTTACAATCAATGTCAATTTACTAATTGAAGGATAGTTTTTCTCTTTTAACTATCAGGGTTTGTCCTCCTATTTCCCAACTATTACTTGTTTTAAATTCACTATCTGGTGTTTTATAGTTTATAAAATCCTCTCTAATTAGTGTTGAAGCATCAGGTATTATGAGATAGGTAATATTTTGATTTTCCTGTGGTATATAATGATATTTGTCTTCTCCCAGCCATTTAAAAAGGTAATCATAGTCAAAAGTATAAATAGATGGAGCATAAACAAATACTGAAAAAGGTTTACCTTGGGCATCCTTATATATAAAATCTAGTATATATTTTTTGGTGTATAAAGTTTGAATTGTTAAGGGATCTATTTTGGGCTCGTTGAATGATCTATGAATCGTTGCAACTGAAAGATAAATAACCCAGATAAAAAGTAGTACCTTGAAAAAGGGAAATTTGCTGATGATGACTCCAGTTAATAAAAGAAATATTATTTCAGCTCCAATGAACTGGTAGTTCCAGATCGGGTTTTTTGAGGACAGAAATACAAAAAGAAGCATACCGGAGCATATGACAATAAATGATATCAGTTGTTTTTCTGCTTTGGTCCAACTAAATTTGTTGGTTAAAAATCCGTAAAGTACTAAAAACACAACGATAAAAATCCATAGATAGGCAAGTTGGCCTGGAACTTGAAATAAATTTTTTGGCAGCAAAAAAAACTGTTCGAGTATTTGGATATCAGAAAGACCTACTTGTCCAACTACAGCAGAATTATATAAAAAAGATTGAGTCAGAACATAAATTATTCTCTTTGTTTGTCCAAAACCGTGTCTTAACTCAAATAATATAAAAGGAAGACTTGCTGTAGAAACGCCAATTAAAAATGGTAGGAATATATAGACAAGATTAGTAAAAAATATTTTCAATTTTCTTTTTTTGTTAAAAAATATAAATATATTTAAAAGTAGATAAGTTACAACTCCAATAAATATTATTGATCCGAAGGACATATGCAGCTGAGTAAGAAGTCCAGATAAAATACCCAACACAAAGAAACTGATGAGATTCCTTTTAAACTCCTTATCCCAATTTATAGCAACAACAGAACAAAAAATTCCCAGAAAAATAATTGGAGCCAGATTCACATGCCAAAGATGAACAGTGTTTGGATAATAAGCAAGAATATATAAAAGCCAAAGAATGATAACTGATAAACCACCAAAAATTGGCTTAAATCTATAAAGAAGGTATGGGACTAAAATAAAATAAGGCAAAACCAATACAAAAAACGCAATAACTATCGGATCTTTATTAAAAATCTGAACTAATGCAACCAGCCAGCTCCAATGTGGTCCATAAAATATTCCTGGAATTCCTCCCTCATAACCTATTAATCTTATTTTTTGCAAATTTTCAAGTCCTAGAAGCAAACCCCAAGCAGTATCATGCCAGTGGGGAATGGCACCCGCTGCCAGCATTTTTAGGGGAAAGTAGATAGGGAAGCCAAGTAATATGACAAGAAGGATTATTTTTAGTACTCTCTTTTTCTTAACCCAGCTCATAAGTTAAAATTATACACTGATATTGACATGTGATATAGCCCAGACTATAATATTCGATAATAAATGCAATGATGGTGTTGGTTGGAACACCGGAGCAGACCGCAGAAATTCGGTACGGAGGCGAAACCGTAACCCTCCTTCGCGTAAAGCTACGGAAGGGTAAAAAAGTCAGCAACATGTGTCATCCGCCAGCTGGCGGAAGGAGCATGTCAGGAATAAGTTAAAACAAGGTGGCACCGCCCCTAGATTTAGGAGCCCTTGTAAGTTTCTCTCGAGCTCAGCTCGATGGAGATTTACAAGGGTTTTTTTATTAATTATTAATTAATTTATGTCAGAAAGGAAAAAACCATATATTGATGCATACCATTTTCAGGGAGATAAACTTCCATTTGTTGATGATGGTTTAGTAAAAAATGTAATAAGCACAATATTAGGACAAGGAAACGGTGAAGTAATTTTTCCTCAGGAAGTTTCAGCTGCGGAAAGGAGAATAGTTCTTAATCATTTATATAGACATCATGGCAGTTTAGGATCAAGAGTGGTATTCATTTCAGGTATTCCTTTGGAAGAAGGAGTGGGAACACTTATTCAAATTAGTAAAAAACAGAAAAAGTAATAATTAATACTTGTAATTATATGAAACAAAACAGTAAAACAATTGGCGTAATTGGAGGAATGGGTCCTGAAGCGTCAGAAAGATTTTATGGAATGTTAATTAAATTATCTCAAAAATATTACAAAATTGAGAAAAATGAAGACTTTCCTAAAATTTATATCGCATCAGTTCCTGTGCCTGATTTTATTTCCTCCCAGAAAAATCAAAAAAGGGCATTAAACATGTTAGTACAAACAGTAAAAGAGATGAATAAACTTGATATTGATTATTTTTGTATGGCTTGCAATACCGGACATCTACTGCTTTCTGATTTAGAGAAGCAGACCAATAAAGAATTTGTTTCACTTCTTTCCCTGTTGCCTATAAGTATAAAAAATAAAGGAATTTCCAGAGTTGGCTTGTTAGCAACACCAACAACAATAAGGACAAAAATGTATCAAAAACCATTGGCGGATAATAATATTGAACTTATCATCCCAGATGAAGGTGAAATTAATATGTTGGGTACTATTGTCATGGATACAATTGCTGGTAAAAATAAAAAAAGAAATTCAATGCTAATTGAAAAGATTGCAATAAATCTTGTTAAAAAAGGCGCACAGGGAATTGTTGAAGGCTGTACAGAAATACCGCTGATTTCGCCTAAAAGATATCTGGTTCCTAAGTTTGATACTTTGGAAGTTCTAGCCAGGGCTGTTTTAAATAGGTATTATTTGTTAAAATAAGGGACAAATCATGAAAAAAAGAATTTTGACAGGAGATACTCCAACAGGAAAACTGCATCTTGGGCATTTTGTAGGCACTTTGCAAAATAGAGTTAAACTTCAGGATGAGTATGAGACATATATTATTTTGGCTGATTTACATGCTCTAACCACGTTATCTAAGGATCCCTATAAAATCTCCCAATATACCCTTGAGGTTGCGATAGATAATCTTGCTGTTGGTTTAAATCCTGATAAATCACATATTTTTGTTGAGTCTTTAGTTCCTGAAATCTATGAACTAGCAGCAATTTTTTCTATGTACGTTACTTATGGCAGAGTCATGAGAAATCCAACCATAAAAGATGAAATAACAATGAAAGAGTTGGGTAACACTTATTCTCTAGGATTTATAAACTACCCAATTTATCAAGCTGCTGATATTCTTTGTGTTAAAGCAAATCTAGTTCCGGTTGGAAAAGATCAGGTTGCGCATCTTGAACAAACCAGAGAAATAGCAAGAGATATAAATAGAGTAACTAATTCTGAAATCTTCCCAATCCCTGAAGTATTGGTAGGACAGCATGGAAAACTTCCTGGGCTTGATGGCAAGGCAAAAATGAGCAAATCCCTAGGCAATGCTATATTTCTTTCTGATTCTTCTGAAGAAGTTAAGAAAAAAGTCATGCGGATGTATACTGATCCAACAAGAATTAGAGCAACTGATCCAGGTCATATCGAAGGGAATGCAGTTTTTACCTACCATGATGTATTTAACCCCAATAAAGATGAAGTTGCTGATATGAAACAGGCATATGAGCATGGAAAAATAAGTGACGTTGCTGTTAAAGAAAAACTGTATCAAGTTTTAGAGACTTTCCTGTCCCCAATTAGAGAAAGAAGAATAAAATTGGAAAAAGATAAAGGTAAAATAAGGGAGATAATAATTGAGGGAAGTAAAAAAGCTCGTGAGGAGTCTCAAAAAACCCTTTTGGAGGTTAAAGAAAAAATAGGACTTTCTATAGTATAATATTCTCCTTATGCAAAAACCCCAAATAAGTTTCAGTGATTTTGACAAGATCGATATTCGGGTAGGCAAAGTAATTGATGCTGTTGAGGTAGAAAACAGTGCTAAACTTATTAAACTGACTGTAGATTTGGGTGAGGAATATAAAATAAAAACAATTTTTGCCGGAGTTAAACCTACAGGTTATACTCCTAAAGACTTAATAGGAAAACAATTTGCCTTTATTGCTAACCTTGCTCCGAGAAAGATGATGGGTGAGGAGTCGGCCGGAATGATGCTGGCTGCTGCTGCTTGGATGCCTGTAGCTACTGCAAAGCCGGTAGCTGACGTCTCCGACATATTGTTTAGTTTTACTTGATTATTTGCCACAAGCAAAATCAGAATAGCCAAAAGGGCAATTATTGCCCTGTCAAGGTTTTTTTCTTTGTTAATATGCATTTTCGCACCTCTGAATTTAATATTGTACAATATTATTGAGTTTTGATATATAATTAACCTCAGAAACTGTTAGAAAAATAAGGAATATCAATGCTCGCCAAAGCCCGTAATAGTTTATAATAGTTCAGAATCGGCTAAAGAGCAATTATAAGGCTTTTTTCAGGAAAATATTGTTTATTTTGCCTTTTTTCACTTTTGTTATTAATCCCTTCTTCTCTAGTTGGGATAAAACCATTGATAATTTTGACTTTGATAAATCAGTCCGGTACATTAGCGTTGACTGTGAGATTCCGTCCTGCTCCTTGACTTTTGTAATGGCAGTTTTCTCGTCTTCGTCCAATCCTTCCGATAAAATCTTAAACCTTTCCTCTTTCAATTCCTTATTTTTTGTAGTTGATATTCTCTTAAGGATATTTTTTTGCACGGCCTCAAATGATTTCGCTGTTCTGGAAAATAATATCAAATAGACACCAAAACCAAGGGTGATAATTATTGCAGAAATACCAACAACAAAAGGCAGAAAGCTTTTTTCATGCACGCATTTTCCGCTTTCCAAAAAACAGCTGCCGTTGCTTAATGCCATTAGGGAAGCATTGAGCTGGTCAATGTAGATTTTGAAAATAAACAATATGACTCCAAATAATATTCCCACAAAAATAAGCAAAAATCCGATTTTCCTGCTGTCCATGTTGATATTAGGGAACTTATTTTATTATAAAAACTTATTCTTTCTATTGTCAATGCTCAAAGGGCCAGCTCCGGAAAAAACCAAAGAAAAGGCCATTATTGCCAGGCCAATATCCCTGATTGCAATATCATTATAGCCAAGGGAAAATGCAATAACCAATAGATGCAAAGCGGCAATAAAAGCTACCACCCTGGTAAATAATCCGATTAATAATAAAATTCCCGCTGCAGCCTCAAAAATTCCATTGCCCATTAAAACAACATGGACAGATGGCACAGGTATATTATGCATGAACTGCATGGAATGCT
>JACOXO010000021.1 GCA_016182365.1 Candidatus Gottesmanbacteria bacterium
TTGACCCGATTGGATATACAGACGACTGGAGTTTATCAAGAAAGTTAGGATATAAGGCTGATGCCGTAAGTGGCGCTATCTGCTACCACAAAAACCCAAGAAATCTTCATGAAGTTTATAAGCAAGCATCATGGATAGGTAAGAATGAGTTTATGATCAAAGGCCTTAGAAGGCAGTTTAATTTATTAAGATATAGTTTGCCAATAAGTTTGTTAGTCGGAGTTATAAAAAGCCTTATTTATCGAGAAATTAGATTTATTCCTTTTAAAATAACTTATGATTTTGGTGTTTGGCTTGCAATTATCAATTCAACAAAAAGTAAAAATTTATATAAATAAAAGATTCTATAAAAGTCTAATGATTCGAATCATCGAACTATCAAATAAGCTATTTATTTCTCAGTTTTCTAGTGCCTATTTCCACCATTGCAAGACCGGTAATTGCACTTAATGCTCCAACAACCGGAGCAAATTTACTCAACAAAACACCACCAATTACTAAACCAAATCCAATTGCTTGTAAGGTCTCGGGATTGTGCTGTTGAGAGCTTTTTATCTCTTTAATTATAGGTAATTTTTCGATACTCATATTTTTGACGGTAAAAAATTAAGTGCTAGAGAATTGATACAATAGCGAAGGCCGGTTGGGTCGGGACCATCATTAAATACATGTCCTAAATGAGCTTCACAGTTTTTACATAAGACTTCAGTTCTTTTCATTTCCAGACTATTATCTTGTTCAAGCTTTACATTTCCTTTTTGGATAACATCATAAAAGCTAGGCCAACCGGTGCCTGAATCGAATTTAGTGCTTGAGGAAAATAATGGTTTACCGCAATTAACGCAGATATATGTACCTTTTTGGTTATGTTTATAATATTTTCCTGAAAACGGGGGTTCTGTGCCTTTCAAGAAACAAATATTATATTGCTGTGGTGTGAGTTTATTATTCATTTATTATTCCAACATGGTCAATTTTAGGAAATCTACTTTTAACTTCTTCATGAAATTTTTCAGCCAGATTTGAGGAAAACTTAGAATAGCCGGCACCTTCACTTTTTCTGCATAAAATATCTTCATATTTTCTCATAACCGCAAGAACTTTCTCTCCTTCAATATTATACGTTCTCTGCCAAGCTTTGGGGTTTTTGGCATAATGACTATGCACCCATTCGAAAGAGTCAAATAACTCTTTATTTTCACTAAGCATTGTATCGACAATCTGCTTATACTTAGTCATGTGTTAAAATTATTCTAGGTACTATTATAGTCTAAATACAAAAAACCTAAAATGATAGTTTTATTAATTTTTATTGGTTTTATACTAAGGATAATTAATATCAACCAAAGTCTGTGGCTTGATGAAGCTGCTCAGGTAATCGAAAGCTCCCTACCTTTTGAAGCGCAATTTAATATACCCGCTGATTTTCAACCTCCTTTATTTCATCTTCTGCTGCATTTATGGATTAAACTTGGCGGCACTTCTGAGGCATGGATGAGATTGCTACCCATAGGGTTAAGTGTAGTTAGTTTAATAATACTGTATAAAATTGTAAATTTTATTTATGGGAACAGAACAGCACTTTTAACAACAACCTTTATGGCACTAAATCCTTTTGCTGTATATTATGCTCAAGAATTAAGACCTTACCCTTTATCTTTGTTTACCGCTTTAGTTACAATTTGGGGTTTAGTAAAAAAGTCCAGACTAATTACAATAATAGGGATTACTTCACTTTTATACGCCACTTATTTTGCCCCATTTTTCATCGTTTCCATATTTATATATATTCTTTTGACAAATAGAAAAGATGTTGTCTGGTTTGCAAAAAACACAATCATTTCTATCATTATTTTTTTGCCATGGATACCTTCCTTTTTAACACAATTTAAAAACGGTACGGATTTAATTACTAAACTTCCGGGTTGGTCGGAGGCCGTATCAACACCTATTGTTAAGGCAATACCTTTAGTATTTGCAAAATTTTTTCTAGGAAGAATAAGTATTGATCAAAAAATTATATATGGTGGAGTAATTTTACTTTTAACAACAATTTTTATTTACTTTACATATAAACTCTCTAAAGATAAAAAAAACTATTTACCTCTAGTTCTGTTTTGGTCTACCCTTCTCGTATCTTGGTTAACATCATTTTTTGTACCTATTATTGATCCAAAGAGACTACTTTTCATGGTTCCTTTTTTCTGTCTGATTTTGGGATTGGGAGTTTTAAAAGAAAGTGTTGCTAAAAAAATATTTCTATCAATTATTATCATTATTCCTTTTATTTACGGTTTAACAATTTATTACACCAATGAGAGATTTCAAAGGGAACAATGGAAACAGGCAGTAAGATTTGTTGAAAGTAATGGGGACGGTACCCAGGTTGTGATATTTGCCTTTCCTGCTCCATTTGCACCATATCAGTGGTATTCTCAAAATTTGATTACTACTCTTGCTGTAGCCCCAGATTTTATTGTTAACCAAAACAACCTAGATAATATGACCAAACTTCTAGAAGGACGAAAAACAGTGTATTTGTTTCAATATCTAACTGGCCTTACTGATCCTGCAGGATCAATTCAAAAAACATTAGAATTAAACGGTTATATCAATAATAAAACTTTTGACTTTCCCGGTGTAGGGTTTGTGTATCAATATGATAAAACAGCTTTGGCGGTGGCACCCTAAGGTAGCACTGCGTTATCTACCCATAGTAAACAGAATAAGAAACCTGCATTTAGAGGATAAACCTATTCTGGAAATAGGCAGTGGTTCTTTAGGGATTACACCATATCTGGCAAAAAGAGTGACCGGACTGGATATTGATTTTTCCGGTCCTAGCTCTGATTTATTAACCTACGTTTATGGGAGTGTTCTTAAGATTCCTTTTAACAATAATGCTTTCGATACAGTCCTAATGGTGGATGTACTTGAACATATTCCTCCTAAAAATAGAAAAAAAGCCATTCAAGAGGCTGTAAGAGTAGCAAAAAAGTTTCTGGTAATTGCTGTCCCGGAAGGTAGATTATCAGAAAGTGAAGACAAAGAACTTTCTGAATACTATAAATCGGTTTTCCTTAAAGAATTTCCGTTTTATAAAGAGCACCTTGAATTTGGACTTCCCAAAAAGGAAGAAATTGTGAATATGGTTAACTTAGCCTGTAAATCGTACTCAAAAAGAGCTACTATTAGAGTAGAGGGTAATGTAAATATGAAACTGCATAATTTCTTAATGAAGGGATGGATGACAAATAACATTTTTATCGACCTTATTTTTAGGAAATTAATGCTTTTATTCATACCAATATTTACCAGATTAAATCAAGAACCTGTTTATAGAAAAATATTTTATATAACTTTCAGATAATGAAAATCGCAATCGATATTTCCCAAATTTGTTATCAGGGATCAGGAGTTGCCAGATACGTTGAGCAGCTAGTTGAACATATGATTAAAAACGATGATAAAAACCAGTATCTTTTATACGGCAACAGTATGAGACAGAAGAAAATCTTATTGGACTTTATTTATAAAATGAAAAAATTAAACAGTAATATTGAAAATAAGATTATTGCAATGCCGCAAACACTTGCAGATATACTGTGGAACAAACTGCATATTTTGCCAATCGAAAATTTAATTGGCGAAGTTGATATTTTTCACGCTTCAGATTGGGTTGAGCCTCCGGTCAAAAAGGCATTAAAAGTAACTACAATACACGATCTTTTGGTTTTTAAGTATCCCGGGTATTTTACTCAAGAAATTATTGATACTCAAAAAAGAAGAATCTCCTGGGTGTTGGCAGAGTCCAATATGGTTATTGTTGATTCTCATACAACAAAAAATGACCTTATTGATCTTTTTGACTTCCCCAAGGATAAAATTAAGGTTGTGTATCCTGGTATTTCCTCTAACTTTAGAAGACAATCAGAAGAAAAAATTAGAGAAGTTAGAGAAAAGTTTAGTTTAAAAAACCCCTATATTTTAAGCGTAGGAACTCGAGAGCCAAGAAAGAATGTTGACAAAACAATTGAGGCTTTTGATAAGATTAAAGATTTATTTGATTTTGACCTTGTAATTGTTGGTAAGCTTGGATGGGGACCGGATAAACGCAGTGGAGATGACAGAGTAAAACTGTTAGGTTATGTTGATGATAAATATTTACCGTCTTTGTATTCCGCGGCATCATGTTTTGTCTACCCTTCTTTATATGAGGGTTTTGGTTTTCCGATATTGGAGGCTATGGCGTGTGGGAGTGGTGTTGTTACCTCAAAAGGTGGGAGTTTGTCAGAGATAGGTGGTAAATACGCTGTTTACATTGACCCTTTAGATTCTTCCTCGATAGCATCGGCAATTTTGAAAGTTATAAAAGGTCTAGATAAGAAAACAATAAATGATGCAGCTAGCTGGGCCAGAAGTTTTAATTGGGATCATACTGCAAGGGAAATTATTAAAATTTACAACTCTTTGCATTGACAATATGAAAATTGCAATTGATGGTAATGAAGCAAACGCCCCCAAACGGGTAGGCATAGGAGAGTATGCTTTTAATCTCCTTTGTGGACTTGCAAAATACCAGGACAGACACAGTTTTTCTGTCTTTTTTAAAGATAGTCCTACAGCGGATTTACCCCAACAGACCAATAAATGGAAATATTTTCAGCTCAAACCTTCTTTTTTATGGAGCCAGATTGCTTTTCCTTATTATCTTATTACACACAAGAATTATGATCTAGTTTTTTCTCCAACTCATTATGGACCAAGACTCAGTCCAATTCCTTCAATTATATCGGTGATGGATCTTTCCTATCTTTATTATCCTCAGCTTTTTAAAAAGCAGGATCTTTATAAATTAACTGATTGGACTTCCTACTCTGTAAAGCAAGCAACATATATTTTTACAATAAGCGAATTTACAAAAAAAGATATCATTAAAAATTACAGGGTAAGTCAGGAAAAAGTTATTGTAACTTATCCTGGTTACAACAATAAAATTTACAATATTAATTATACAAATAGCGATGTTGTAAGGATAAAAAAGAAATATTCACTAGATCAATATTTAATCTTTGTGGGTACCATTCAACCGCGTAAAAATATTTCCAAGCTTGTAGAAGCTTATAAAATTCTTCTTGGCAAACACCCGCACTTAAAGCTTGTTATTGTAGGTAAAAAAGGTTGGCTATATGAATCCGTATTTAATATTTTAGTTCCTTATATAAAAGAGGGAAAAGTACACTATATGGGTTACCTTCCTGATAATGAGATAGTACTTTTGTATCAAGGGGCATTGGCATTTGTTTTACCTTCTTTGTATGAAGGTTTTGGTTTAACGGTTGTTGAGGCCATGGCTTCAGGTTGTCCAATTGCTGTATCTAATGTATCAAGTCTTCCGGAGATTGCCGGTGAAAGCGGGTTCTATTTTAATCCAAACGAGGTATCAGATATTGCCCAAAAAATTGACAAAATACTTGATCTTACAACGTCTCAAAGAGCAGATGTTATAAGAAATGGGATACTTAAAGCAAGCCAGTATTCTTGGGACAAATGTGCAAGGAAAACAATTGAGGTAATGGAGAAAATTAAGACTAATAATTAGTATATAATAGAAAGTATGAAAGATCGAATGGGTAATCAATTATCAGCTGATCAAATTATTCAAAAAGCTTCAAACAGATTCGGGAACTATTTATTAGATTTTGAGCTGATGCTTCTCCGCTTCGTCGGTCATATTCCTTTTTCATTTATCAGGAAATTCATATATAGAATATCAGGTGTTAGAATTGGTAAAGGATCAACCATACACATGTGGTGTAATTTTTTTAATCCGTATGGAGTTTCAATAGGGGAGGATACTATCATTGGCGATCATGCTTTTCTTGATGGTAGGGCAAAACTCACAATAGGCAATCATGTTGATATTGGTTCAAGTGTGCTTATTTATAATTCAGAACATGATGTTGATGCAGCCAACTTTACAGCTATAGAGGAGCCGGTTGTTATAGAAGACTATGTTTATATAGGAGCCAGAGTTACGATATTGCCAGGAGTTAAAATCCAAAAGGGAGCTGTTGTTGCATCAGGAGCAGTTGTTACTAAAGATGTTGTTTCGATGTCTATTGTAGGCGGTGTTCCGGCAAAAGAGATTCGGATAAGAAAATTAACTAAACTTGAATACAAGTTAGGAAGAGCAAGACTATTTCAATAATGATACTTTCTGTTGTTATTGTTTCATATAATACAAAAGAACTTCTTAGTAAATGCCTTCAGTCTTTAGATGCTTCTTTGAAATCGGCCGGGCTTTTGTCAAAAAGTGAGATTATTGTTGTTGATAATGCTTCAACTGATGGAAGTGTTGAAATGATACAAAAAAAATTCCCCAAAGTTGTTCTTATAAAAAACTCGGCTAATCTGGGGTTTGGAGGTGCAAATAATCAGGGAATAAGGCAAACTAAAGGTGATTTCGTACTTTTATTAAATAGCGATACGGTTCTTTACCCAACTACAATAAAATCTTCTTTAGATGAGATTGCTAAAACGAAAGCTGATATTTTAGGTCCAGCACTTTTAAATCCCGATGAATCAGTCCAACAGTCTGTTGGTTACTTTCCTAATCTTGTCCGTGTTTTTTTATGGATGTTGTTTTTGGATAATATTCCACTTGTTTATAATCTAATAAAACCTTACCACGTTAAGGTAAGTTCATTTTATAAATCAGATCATTGGGTCGATTGGGTAACAGCTGCTTATTTTTTGGCAAGAAGTAAAGTTTTTGCAAAAAATTTATTTGACCCAAAAGTTTTTATGTATGCTGAAGAAGTAGAACTTTGCTATAGAATCAAAAAGCAGGGTTTTAAGATTTTGTATTCTCCTGTTTCCACCCTTCTACATTTAAAGGGAGGATCAGGTTCTGGTCAAACTGCCGGAATCAAAGAGGAGCTTTATGGAATTGAATATATTTACAGAAAACACAGCAATATCCTCGCTTTTCTGGTTGTAAAACTATTACTTACGCTTGGAGCGTTACTTCGTATCTTTATCTTTGGTATAATGTTAAAGAGTGAAAAAAGAAAAAAAAGTTATCTCGAATATCTTAAACTGGTGGGATAATAACCTGCTTACAATTCTTGCAGGTTTCTTGCTTATTTTTCTACCTCTTTACCCTAAGATTCCACTTTTTGATATCCTTCCCGGATATATTGTCAGGGTGCGTATTGAAGACTTTCTTATACTTTTTACAATATTAGTTTGGTTTATTTGGCTAATAAGGGGCAAGATATCTTTAGGACGAAATCCTTTATTTAAACCGGTTGTTATTTATCTGGTAATAGGGTTATTGTCGGTTCTATCAGCGGTATTTATAATACAAACAGTTCCATTTGAATTCTTGCATGTCCAGAAAACACTGCTTCATTATTTCAGGCGAATTGAATATTTCTCTTTGTTTTTTATCCTTTTTTCGGCAGTAAGAAGTATTAAAGATGTAAAAAGGTATATATTTATTATTTTTGCCACTTTGGTTTTGGTAAACGTGTACGGTTTTGGTCAAAAATATCTATACTGGCCTGCTTTTTCGACAATGAATAGGGAGTTTTCTAAGGGATGGCTTCTTTATTTAACAGAACATTCCAGAGTTCTTTCCACTTTTGGCGGTCATTATGATCTTGCTGCTTATCTTATGATGGCTCTGACATTTTGTATCGCACTTTTCTTTGCTTACAAAAAAACAATAAGTAAGCTTGCGATGTTTGTAATTATTGCTGCCTCATTCTGGCTTCTGATTCTTACAGCTTCAAGGACTTCTTTTTTGGCTTACCTTGCAGGAGCATCGGTTGTCGTATTATTGTGGGTATTTAAGAAAAACCTAGGATGGGTATTTACCAGGTGGTTTGCTGTAATCTTCTTAAGTGTTATTTTCATGCTTTCATTTGGTGATTTGTCAGACAGATTCACAAAACTTCTTAAACTTGATCAAAGATTCGGTGGACTTAAAAATGTGCTTTTAAGGCCAGCCACTAATCCTCCTCCAGAAAAAGCAGTTTTTTTGGTTAATAATTTAAATGCTGTTACTTCAAAAAGTGACCAGCCGCCAACAACTGTAAAACCCGGAAGCGAAGTACCGGTTGACGTAACCGGAGATACAACCCAACCTATTCTGGATGAAGAAACAGGAGAAACAATCTATGTAGAGCGTACTTATTCCAATGCAGCACTACAGTATGACTTATCAACAGGAATAAGGTTAGATGCTCTCTGGCCTAGGGCAATTGCCGGATTTACTAGAAATCCATTATTGGGTTCAGGATATGCTACTTTAACAAAAACCAATATCAATGAGTTTACCGAGGCAGAATCGACAGATAATGATTACTTAAGAATGCTAGGTGAAACTGGTGCGTTGGGAACAATTGCTTTTTTGGGAATTATTGTAATTGCTGTTATAACCATTTGGAAATCATTAGGAGGTATTGAAGACCCTGTATTTTACGCTGTCTGTATTGCAACAATTGGTTTAACAGCTGGAATGTTGGTTAACGCGGTTTATATAGACGTTTTTGAAGCTTCAAAAGTTGCTTATGTCTACTGGGCATTTCTAGGTCTTACATTAGGTGGTATTCATGTTTCAAGAAAAGAAATAGAAAAGGATAGAAAACCTTTAAAAATCCCGTTTGATTTTCCCAGATTTAGAAACAGTTTTCTGGAAGGAATTAGAAGCGATAAATTTTTATTAACACTTGTATTAATTGCTGCATTTTATGTCAGGCTTTACCGGATTGATAACCCTATTGCCGATTGGCATTCATGGCGCCAGTCTGATACTGCTGCGGTTACGCGAAATTATATTAAGCAAGGAGGTATAAATTTTTTATATCCCACTTTTGACGATTTATCATCGATACCATCGGGTCAACCCAATCCTAGGGGACTTAGAATGGTTGAGTTTCCAATTTACAACGCAGTTTCTGTAATTGTAAAATACGTCATTCCTGAAGGTCCTCTTGAAAGGTCTATGCGTCTTACTTCAATATTTTTCTCATTAGGATCGATTGTTTTCTTATTCAGGTTAACAAAAAAGTACATAAATAGAAGAACCGGTTATATAACGTCTATATTATTTGCTATTCTCCCTTACAATATTTACTTTAGCAGGGTAATTTTACCTGAGCCCACACTGGTGTTTTTCATATTAGGAACTTTATATTTCTTCGACTGTTTTTTTACCTTATCTAAATTTAAATATTTCGTTCTTTGTGGTCTGTTTGCTGCAGCAGCATTTCTTATTAAACCTTTTGCTGCTTTTTTCTTCTTACCTATAATTTATCTAGGATATAGAAAATATAGACTTAAGATTTTTAGCCAAAAAGAATTGTATTTACTTGCTTTGATTATAATTTTGCCATTTATTTTTTGGAGAGTGTGGATAAGCAATTTTCCGGAAGGTATTCCTGCTTATCAGTGGCTATTAAACGGGGACGGGATAAGATTTAAAGGTGCATTTTTCCAATGGATTTTTGCCGATAGGATAGGAAGACTTATATTAGGATATTGGGGTTTACCGCTTCTGGTTCTAGGCATTTTGGTTAGGCCAGCAAAAGCAGAGGGTTGGTTTTTCAGGTTTTTAGGAATTGGTTCTTTAATTTATTTATTTGTAATAGCAACAGGTAACGTACGGCATGATTATTATCAGACAATGATTATTCCAGCAGTTGTAGTATTTGTTGCAAAAGGAATTGACTATTTACTGTCTTTTCCAAAAGATTTCCCAAAACCATTATCAATTGGTATTGCAATTTTATGTGTTTTATTTATGGAAGCATTTGGTTGGTATCAAATCCGCGACTTTTTTAATATAAACCACCAGGAAATTGTTGAGGCCGGAAAAGCAGTAGATGAAAATACACATAGATATGCTCTGGTAATTGCTCCATATGGTGGAGATACGGCTTTCTTATATCAAACAAACAGATCTGGCTGGCCGATTGTTGAGAATTCAATTGATTATCTTATAAAAAATGGTGCGGATTATTACGTAGGCACTAATTTTGATGACCAGACTAATAAATTGCTAGAAATTGCCAAAGACCCATATAACTCATTAGGATATAAAGTCATCAAAAAAACTGATAATTATGTTTTGATTAGAATAGTTCCTGAAAATAAACTTCCAAAAGATTAAGACTGTATGAAAATTTTAATGCTTACGCCCTATCTTCCCTACCCTTTATTTTCCGGGGGCCAAACCAGGTCATTTAATCTTATTAAAAATTTAGCTAAAAACCATGAGATAAGTTTGTTTAGTTTTATAAGAAGCAATGACGAAAAAAAATATATTAAATATTTGCGTCCTCATTGTAAGAAGATCCATGTATTTAAAAGAAGACCAGCCTGGTCTCCGATTAATATTGGTCTTGCCGGTTTTACTCTTTATCCCTTTTTAGTAGTTATTTATCTTTCAAGAACACTAAGAAATTTTTTAGCAAATGAAATAGCAACAGAAAAATATGATCTAATTCATGCAGAAACTTTTTATGTCCTTCCAAACATTCCCCCAACCCAAATTCCCACACTTCTAGTTGAGCAAACCATTGAATATCAGGTTTACCAGCATTTTGTAGAACAGATGAAAATTCCACTTATCAAATATCCTTTAAGATTAGATGTTAAAAAAGTTAAATTTTGGGAAACATATTATTGGCGGAAAGTAAACCAAGTGGTTGCCGTGTCTGAGGATGATAGAAACAAAATGAGACAATTAATTCCAAATTTGTCTGTTGAAGTTATACCAAATGGTGTTGATCCTAAAATGTTTTCTGGAAATAGCATGGTTAGTTCGGCACAAACTCCAACTGTTTTGTATGTTGGAAATTTCAAATGGCTGCAAAACAGAGAAGCAGTTGAGATTTTGATCGAAGATATCTGGCCTAAAATTAAAAAAGAAATAGCAAATGCAAAATTGTGGGTTGTTGGTAGAAATACCAGCGCGCTTAATTATTTAAAGCAGCCAGATATTATATTTGATGAGAGTGTAGATAATATTAAGGAAGCATATAAAAAAGCTGATATGGTTCTGGCTCCAATTAAAGGTCCAGGTGGTACTAGGCTTAAGGTACTTGAGGCTATGGCTTCATCTTGCCCTGTAGTTACTACATCAGTAGGCATTGAGGGGATAGAAGCAGATCCTGGGGTTGACGTCTTAATTGGAGATACGAATAATGATTTGGCTAAACTAACGGTCAAGCTTTTAAAAGATGCAAATCTCAGGAAAAAAATAGGCAAAGCCGGGTTTTTGGTAGTTGAAAAAAGGTATAACTGGGAATCAATTACTAAAAAGATAGAAAAAGTTTACCAAAACGTCCAACATGAAAAAAGATAAATTTCTTTCAGTTATTATAGTTACCCACAATAACCAGCAGATAATTAAAAATACTTTGAATAAGCTCACTATTTCCTTAGATGCTTTAAACAAACCTTGGGAAATTATTGTTGTTGACAACGCCTCATCTGATAAAACAATAGAGGTTGTAAAAGAAAATTCCCGACGTTACAGTCGGGATCCCGACCCAAAAGCGTCGGGAAAAAAATTAACTCTTATTCAAAGTAACCAAAATAGAGGGTATGCTTGGGCAAACAATAGAGGAATAGAAAAGTCACAAGGAAAATACATTCTTCTTTTAAATTCTGATGTTGTTCTTAATGAAGATTCATTAAAAAAAACTATAGATTTTTTAGATAAGGATCCTAATGTTGGTGTTGTAACTTGTAAAATTTTATTACAAAACGGCAAAATTGATCCTGCATGTCATAGAGGATTTCCCACTCCATGGGTGTCCTTAACTTATATGATTGGGCTTGAGAAGTTATTTCCTAATATCAGATTATTCTCCGGCTATCACATGTGGTATAAGGATATAAATAAAACTCACGAAATTGACAGCTGCTCCGGAGCTTTTTATCTTTTCAGGAGGGAAATTATTGAAAAAGTAGGATTATTGGATGAGAAATTTTTTATGTATGGAGAAGATCTGGATTTTTCCTACAGAATTAAAAATCACGGTTATAAAATCATTTATTATCCATACTGCTTTGCAGTACATCTTAAATACCAAAGCGGGTTAAAAAGTACTGACCGCGAAACTCAAAAAAGAACAATTGAAGCCTTCTACCAAGCCATGATCATCTTCTACCAAAAAAACTATTCAAATAAATACCCATTTTTTGTAACGGGATTAATTATATTTATGATTGGTCTAATCAAAAATCTAAAACTTCTTATTAGTAGATTTTGGTGAAGATGAAAAAATTAAATAATTATTCTGCTATTCTTTGGGCATTTTCTTGCTATCTTTTTATAATTATTATAATTATTACTACAAAAGGCATTACGCATGATCCTAACTTCTCTGGTGGCTCGGAAACTCCTTGGTTATTTCCTATGCTTGGAAGTATAGGTTTAGGTTTTATATCATTTGGATTGATGGTGTTTACTTGGATAGTAATTTTTATAAAGAATGATAAGACGGAATATAAGTCACCACTAGGAATTTCAACTCCAAAATCAATTTTCGCTGTTATTTTATTAGTAATTATATGTATAGTTTTTGCTTTTGGTTATAGAAACTCCAATCTCGGTTACAAAAAAATAAATTATAATGGTCAGCAATTATTTGATGCAGTAAACGATTACAGAGTAGTTAATGGGAAGCAACAGCTTCAACTAGATCAATACATTTGTGATAATTTGGTAGCAAGATATCTGAAAGTTAAAAGTGGTGATGTAGGGCATGAAGGATTTGAGGAATGGGTAAAAAACGAGGGAATCGATAGGCGTTTCTTACCTATCTCAGAGCTCTATATTAAAGATACGTATGCAACTCAAGACGCCATTAAGTTTTGGGACGGTTCTCCTGGACACAGATTATCTTTGCTAGGTGATTTTAGCGTTGGGTGTGCATATGCTAACGAAGGTATAGGTGTGGTAGTTTTAGGTAACCCTATTTCACAGTAAAAGTTGTAAGTATTATCAAGGATATTAGTTTGACATCTTTTTATAGATCAGAAATCTATATTTTTTTAATTATGTATTGTGATTTTACCATATTTTACCTCCATCCAACCTTTTTCTTTAAGTAGTATATTTTTAAACTTATCAATCTTAATCTTTTTGGAGAGTATTAAATCAAAGGCTCTTACTAAATCTAACGTACGAATAATAAGAACACCCATTTTTAAGGCATGTGCAATTTGTTCTTGTTCTATCGGTCGATCTTTATCTTTAATGGAGTTGGACGATTTAATAAATGTATTTACTATAAGTATTCCAGGAAAATTTGCTTCGAAGTTATTTCTTTCTCTGTGATCATCTACTTGATTAATGGCCTCGCGTGTAACATTGCCATTTACTCCTTTTGCTTCGATGATAGCTATCACAGAACCATTTTCTACTTTAGGTCTGTTCCATAGTTGTAGGTCCTCATAACCGTCATCTTTTGTTGTTACTTCCAGAGACATACCATTTTTCATTATTTTTACAAGGCTCTCGATTAATAACTTTCCAGTTAGTATTAATGGTTTCTTAAATTGTTTTAGGTTAAATATTTTTTGATTAATTATTGTAAATTTGTCTTCAAGTATTTGTTTTTCTTTTAAATATTTGCTTTCCGAATCAAATTGGAACTCATTTAACCAATTTGGCAATTCTTGATTAAGTTTTCGATAGGTGGTCACGAGTCCAGGTACTAGAGTTTTAAACAGATCTCGAACGTTTTTTTCACCCTTTTTAATTACATGACAAGGTAAAAAGAAAATTTGTCCTTTAAGACATACGGCTACATCACCATCATATTGACTTATGTCTGCTAGCACTCTGTAATCTGTGCTGCTATAATTATTGAACTTAGTTTTCGAAACACCGTAGTCACTATTAAAGTAATTAGTGAGTTCGCTAAAATATATTTTCCTGAAAAATTCATGGTCAGGAATTTGCTTAAAATTTGTAATTGAAGACCAACCTAGTACCTCCTTAGCCAAATCGAAATCGTTGTAGGACATCCTTCCCATTAAAAATGAAATAAATCCACCTTTTGATAATAAAAGCTGTAATTGTTTCACTCTAACTCTTAGCATGTCATTCTGTATTTCAACAAGATAGTCGTCATTATTGCCATATAGGTGATTACTGCTTTTCCATCTAGCCCAAATTCCTTGGAAAAGTATAACACCATTAAAGTTTTGAAATTTAAGTTCAGTATCAAAAGGAGCAAAGGTTAATTCAATCTTATTTATTACAACCTTTTCTTTTGGCGAGCTATAGTCCAGTCGTTCAATTCCATACACTAAAATATGGAACATGTCACTTTCTTTATATTGTGTATGCATCGCAATGTATTATACTTGGCAAGTAGCAAGATTCAAGTTGGAGGAGATTCTGTAATAAATCTATTATACCTGAAGAGTGTGAATCTCTTTGAACTCCGCCATTTGATACAATACGGGCATGGAGTTGACGATCATAATAGTCAATCACAACACTTTTACATATCTAGAGAAATGTCTGAAATCACTATTTGCGAGTTTGAAAAATTCCGGGATTAAATATGAAGTGATTGTTGTTGATAATGGATCAAATAAAGATGAAGTTAGGAAACTTGCGGGAATTAAGGGAATAAGACTAATAAAAAACAAAGAAAACCTGGGTTTTTCTACTGCAAATAATCAGGCAGTAGAAAAGGCAAGAGGACAATATATTCTTTTTCTCAATCCAGATACGATAATTTTGGGTAGTGCAATATCTAAGCTTCTAAATTTTTATAAATCTCACAGACATGCTTTTATTGGTCCAAAATTATTAAATAGCGATAAAACAGTTCAACCATCTTGCGGAAGATTTTATACACTACCTGTGGTTTTCTCCATATTGTTTTTAAAAGGAGAAAAAACAGGATTGACTAAATTTTCACCATCATATTCTCGTGTTGTTGAGTGGCTTTCTGCAGCTTGCATTTTAACCACAAAAGAAATATTTAGTAAGTTAGGCGGATTTGATGAGGATTTGTTTTTATATAATGAGGAAGTTGATCTAATGTACCGGGCAAGAAAACAGGGTTTTTTGTGTTATTTTTACTCTAAAGCCAGTATAATCCATTATGGAGCAGTATCAACTCTAGGGAAAAACTCTGCCGTAAATACCTATAAAGGTTTAATTTATTTTTATTCTAAACATTATTCTAAAATAAGTTTAGTTATTCTTAAAATATTGCTTTATACAAAATACTATTTAGTAAAAATTTATAGTTTAATAGTTGGTGATAAGAATTTATTAAAGAAATATGAAAATTGGAATTGACGGGCGATTATATTTCGAAACCGGAGTAGGAAGATATATTAGAAATCTATTAAAGGAGTACGACGGTTTTGATGATAGCAATGAATATATAGTTTTCACTACCCCAAAAGCAGTAAACCAAATTAACTCATACTCTAGAATGAAAGCAGTAGCAACTGATATTAGATGGCATTCAATTGAGGAGCAAATCAGTTTCCCCTTACTTCTTAATCGTTTTGATCTTGATCTTATTCATTTTCCATATTTTAGCGTCCCACTGTTTAACAGCCATCCTTTTGTTGTTACCATACATGATTTAACTACCTTAAATTACTCAACAGGCAAAGCGTCAACACTTCCTTTGCCCTTGTATAAACTAAAGCACATCGCATATAGATTTGTGTTAAAAAACGCGCTTTTTAACAGTAAAAGAATAATTGTACCGTCAAATTCTGTAAAAAAAGATCTGATTAAAGTTTATCCGCAAATAGAAAATAAAATCAGAGTAACTTATGAAGCAGGTAGCTTGCCAATGTCTGACAGTCAAAGACAGTATAGTTTTGAACCCTTTTTTCTATATGTAGGGAACAGCTACCCGCATAAAAATCTGGAAAATGCAATCTTAGCTCTTAAATTATTTAATAGCGATAGAAAAAATAAATACAACTTGGTAATTGCCGGAAAAATTGATCATTTTACCCAACGATTAAAAGATTTTGCCAAAACTCATAAAGTTGATAAGCAAATAATATTTCAAAACAGCCTTAATGATCAGGCACTCTCTAGATTGTATTTAAGATGTGAAGGACTTATTTTTCCTTCTCTTTCTGAAGGGTTTGGACTTCCTATTTTAGAAGCATTTGATCATGGCACAATAGTTTGCTGTTCTAATATTGAGGTATTTAGAGAATTATATGGATCGGTTCCTTTTTATTTCAACCCTCTAAATATTGAAAGTATTGCAAAAAGTATGGAGAAGACCTCGTTTTTAAATGCAGCTGATAAGAAAAAGATTATAAAAGAACAAAAAGAGATATCGTCTAAATTCAGCTGGAAGAAAACTGCCTCTAAAACTTTAGAAATTTATAAAGAGGCAATGAGATGAAAGTTGCGTTAGTTTATGATTGGGTTGACACTTTAGGTGGAGCCGAAAGAGTCCTTGTCCAGTTAAAAAAAATATTTCCCCAAGCCCCTTTATTTACATCAGTCTATAACAAATCAAAAGCAGATTGGGCAAAAAACTTTAAAGTTGTAAATTCGTTTCTTCAAAATTTTCCTTTTTCCCAAAATTATCACCAAATTTATCCTTTTTTAACTCCAATTTCCTTTGAGCAATTTGATTTTTCCGGCTTTGATATTGTTATATCTGTAACTTCTGCAGATAGTAAAGCAATAATTACAAAACCTAACACTTTACATATTTGTTATCTTTTAACACCAACAAGATACATTTGGAGTCATTACGACGTTTACATTCAAAATAAATTGATTAAATTTTTATCAAAACCTGTAATTTCGTATCTTAGAAGATGGGATTTGGTAGCAAAAGACAGGCCCGATGTAATAATTTCCATATCCCAAACTGTTCAAAAAAGAGTTAAACAATATTACAAAAGAGATTCCAATATTATCTACCCGCCTGTCGGTATTTCAAAGCCATTGAAAAGTGCTAAAATATCTGATTATTTTTTGGTTGTTTCAAGACTGGTTCCCTATAAACGGATTGATTTAACAATTAAAGCATGCAATAAACTTAAAAAAAATCTGGTAATTATTGGAGATGGTAGGGTATATGGCAGTTTGAGATCAATTGCCGGGAGTACAGTAATTTTTAAAGAAAATGTATCCGAGAGTGAACTTTCCAGTTATTACAAAAACTGCAAAGCGCTTATAATTGCCTGCGAGGAAGACTTTGGTCTTACAGCTGTTGAGTGTCAAATGCATGGTAAGCCTGTTATAGCCTTAGGCCAAGGCGGTGTTTTGGAGACAGTAAAAAAGGGCAAAACTGGAATATTCTTTAAAAATCAATCAGTTGAAGATATTATTGCTTCTATTGAATCCTTTGAAAAACTTCATTTTTCATCCCAAGACTGTATTGAAAATGTAAGAACTTTTTCTGAAAATAGCTTCAAAAAGGAGTTTACCGCGATGGTTAATTTTCATTATAAGCGATTTTTTCGTATAATATAAACTTATGAAAGCAATTATCTTTGCTGGAGGTGTAGGGACGAGACTTTGGCCACTGAGCAGAAAGTCATCCCCAAAGCAGTTTGAGAAAATAATCGGCAATAAATCTACTCTTCAGTTGGCTGTTGAACGGCTTATACCAGAGTTTGAATGGAAAGATATATATATCTCAACTGGCGCAACATACGTTGATATTGTTGAAAAACAACTTCCTAATGTGCCAAAGCAAAATGTTATCGGGGAGCCTTTGATGAGAGATGTAGGACCAGCAGTCGGGCTAATAACAGCAATTCTTTATAAACAATCTGCAAAAGTTCCATTAACAATTCTTTGGAGCGATCATCTTGTAGGCAAACAAGACTTATTTAAAAAAATATTAAAAGATGCAGGACAGTTTATCAGTAAGAACACAAACAAAATAGTTTTTATCGCACAAAAGCCCCGTTTTGCTAGTCAAAATCTTGGCTGGATTGAATACGGTTCGGTTGTTAACAAAGTAAATGAAACCGGATTGCATTCATTCAAAAGTTTTAAATATAGACCCGATCTTGATTTAGCTAAAGTTTACTTTAATAGTGGACACCATGCATGGAATCTTGGTTATTTTGTAACTACGCCTGAATTTTTATGGAAACAATATCAAAAACAAGCGCCGGAAATGTTTGCTCTGATTAAAGAAATTTATGAATCTGTTGGTACTAATAAATTTACAGAAATAGTAAACAGATTATATTCAAAATTTGAGAAAATTAATTTCGACAACTTAATTCTTGAAAAAATCAAACCAGAAGATGCGTTTGTTATATCTGAAAACCTGCAGTGGAGCGATGTAGGGGCGTGGGAAGCTCTTAAAGAGGCTTTGCAAAAACATCAATCGGAAAACATAACCTCTGGAAAAGTATTGGTTCAGGATTCTCAGGATAGCCTTATATATAACTACACCAATCAGCTAGTGGTTGCAATTGACCTGGAAGGCCTTTTAGTAGTGAATACCGGCGATGTTACTTTAGTTGCACACAAAAATTCAGTTCCAAAAATTAAGAAAATTGTTGAGAGTTTTTCAGGTACAGAGAACGAGAAACTGACTTAACTTCATTATGTATTCCTTTGTAAAAAGACTTCTAGATTTACTTGGTTCGATTGTTTTAATGACAATATTTTCGCCAATTATAATTATGACCATGATTGCTATTAAATTAGATTCACAAGGACCGGTTTTAGCTGATACACCAAAAAGAGTAGGCGAAAACGGGAAGGAATTTAAAATGTATAAATTCAGAACCATGATTTTAAACGCCCATTCTATGCTAAGAAGCGATCCAAAATATAAAAATTTATTTGAGCAATACAAGAGAAATAGCTATAAGCTTGTTGATGATCCTAGGGTAACGAAAGTGGGAAAGTTTTTAAGAAAACATTCAGTTGATGAAATACCTCAATTTCTGAATGTTTTTAAAGGTGATATGAGTTTAGTTGGGCCCCGGGCATATTATCCTGATGAATTAGTAGATCAGCAGAAGAAATATCCGCAAACCAGAAAACTGGTTAAAGAGGTGCTATCGGTAAAGCCAGGCATAACAGGAGCTTGGCAGGTATCTGGAAGAAGCGAGGTAAATTTTGATAAGCGTATTGCTCTTGATGCACAATATGTTAGACGAAAGTCAATAATATATGATATAAAAATATTACTGCGTACTCCCTGGGCTATGGTTTCGGGGAAAGGCGCGGTGTAAATATATGAAAGACGGATTTGACAAAATTGACATTAAAAGCACCTCTATGAAGAAAAAAACAAAAAGTCCCGACGCAAAGGTCGGGATCCCGACCCGAAGGCGTCGGGGAAAAATATCTAAATGGTTAATTCCAGTTTTAATCGTTATTTTTATTGCTCTTGGTTTTACCGGTTTTCAGGTAAGCTCTGTGTACAGACAAGGCAAAAAAACTCAGGCAAGTGCAGAGTTGGCGATTCAGACGATCAGAGACCAGAATATTGATGCCGCAAAAGATGCCCTTATAACTACAAAAGAGGACCTAACCAAAACCAGACAATTGTATGCTGGGCTACTTTTACCTAAATATACTCCTATAGTCAGAAGTTACTATCTGGATGGAGAGCATTTGATGACTGCAGCAGATGCCGGATTAGACGCAGGTATTATTACAACCGAAGCAATTATTCCTTATGCCGATCTTTTGGGTCTTAAGGGTGAGAGCAAATTTGTTTCGGGATCGGCGGATGAACGTATTCAAACAGCTGTTCAGACTCTTGATAAATTGACTCCCAAACTGGGTGATATAGCCGAGAAAATCAAAATAGTTAACCAAAATTTTGATAAAATCAACCCAAATAGGTATCCGGAAAAAATTGGCAATAGAGAGATTAGACCCAAACTTCTGGCTGCCAAAACTACCATAAATAATCTAAGTGAACTTTTCTTAAATGCAAGACCCCTTCTAGAGAACTTACCTAGCCTTTTGGGTGAACCTACCCCAAAAAGATATCTTATTATATTCCAAAATGATAAAGAGCTTCGTCCCACCGGCGGTTTTATAACTGCCTATGCAATTTTCAAACTGGAAAAGGGAAAACCTATTGTAGAAACTGCAGATGATATCTATAAACTTGATGAAAAAAATACGGCAAAAATATCACCTCCGGAGCAGTTTATTAAAAATCTGAAAGTTTTCAATCTCAATCTTAGAGATAGCAACTTCGATCCAGACTTTAAAGACTCGATGCAGAGATTTGAAGAAATGTATAATAATATTCCCGGAACAACTCCTGTTGATGGTGTAATTGCTGTTGACACTCATGTGTTAGTTGAGGCCATGAAGATTTTAGGACCAATTCCTGCATATGGAACCAATTTTACAGTGGATATTGATCCTAGATGCGATTGTCCTCAGGTTATTTATGAGTTGGAAGATTATGCTGGAAGAAGAGTGGCATATATAAGGGAGGACAGGAAAGATATTATCGGGGTTCTTTTGTACCAGATTATGCAGAAAGCCTTGGGTGTTTCTCCTTCTCAATATTGGGGCAAGCTTTTCCAGATGGTTTTATCTGAGTTTGAGCAAAAACATATCCTTGTTTATCTTACTAACACTGACGCTCAGCAAAGTTTAGAGGCATTAAATTTTGCAGGAAGAATGATTGATTCACCTCAAGAAGACTATCTTCATATTAATGATGCCAACTTAGGAGGAGCCAAATCCAATCTTTTTGTCAGACAGTCAGTTAAACAGGATTTTGAAAAACAGGGTGACGGGTCAATTGTCAAAACAGTAACAATATCGTATAAAAATCCAGAACCTGGTTCCCCTGGTTGTAATCTAGAAGCAGGAGGACTTTGTCTAAATGGTCCAATGAAAAACTGGTTGAGAGTTTACGTACCTAAAGGATCAGAACTAATAGATTTCGAAGGTTCTAGCGATGCACCAATTGTTTCGGAAGCTTATAACAGGACATTATTTGAAGGTTTGACAACAGTTAATCCTGAAGGAGTTGCTACTGTAACAATTAAGTATAAATTACCTCAATCAGTTAGTGGTGATAAATTTTCAGAATATATCCAAAAACAGCCAGGTACAGACAATAATGAATACATAACTCTTGTTAATGGAAATGAAGTTGACATATTTAACCTAACCAAAGATACTATAAAAGAGATTAAATTATAAGCTTATGAAATTTACTCAAGTTAATGCAATCGTTTTAAAACGGGTAAATGTTGGTGAGGCGGATAGGATTTTAGTTGTTTATTCAAAAGAGTTGGGGAAAATAAAAGTTATAGCTAAGGGAGTAAGGAAGATTACTTCAAGAAGAGCGGCCCATCTTGAAGTTTTTTCCCAAGTTAATATGATTATCAGGAACTCCAAAACACTTCCATATGTGGGAGAAGTTTCTTCATTATATTCATTCACTACCCTTCATAAGAGTTTTAGGAAAATTGCCATAGCATACCATCTGTCTGAAATACTTGATAGGATTCTACCTAGCCATGAGAAAAATGAATACGTTTATAATATGTTTGCCAGTTTCTTAAAAGCTCTTGATAAAGAAAGCGCAAATGAGACTGTCCGTTCAAATGTAAGATATTTTGTCCATGATATGCTGTCACATCTTGGTTATCTTAAGAAAACCAGTCAATTCACTTACAGTCAGCTTTTGGGAGAAGTTGAAAGCGTTATCGAACGCCCCCTGGCAACAGTAAACCTCCTGCACACAATCTCAAGATCATAATAAATTAAACCTATAGTTGTTATTTCTCTAATTAATTTATATAATTTATACTTCTTGTATGGCTGTTACTAAAGAGACTATTCAACAAGTTCGAAAAATGCCTCACATTTTAGGCAGAATTAGAAATGAAGTATTATTTCTTGAACCTGAAAAAACTGAACCGGCAGTTGAGGGTATATTAAATGAAGAAAACTACACTTTATCTAAAAGACAAAAAAATGTTTTAGAAACTGGTCTGCCTTTATTTATTCATGATAGAGAAGGGTTAGAGGATGTTTTGAGTGATGGAAGAAAATACCAAGAGATTAGAACAAGAGTAGGTATCAAGCATAAATTAAGAAAATATAGTAGAGTCGGCAAAGATTTTCATCCCACATCAATTACATTTGTACTTGATCCTGAAAATTTTAAAACAGCATGGAATGAATCAAATGATTATGCATCTGAATCTGATGCAATTGGTTTTACAAACAGAACATACTCAATTCCTTATAATGGCTATGAAATTAGGTATTCTTTCCGGGATGGTAGCGCGTCAAACAGTTCAGCTTCTGATCACGAGAACCAGCACGTTTTAAATAGATA
The DNA here is from genome assembly GCA_016182365.1 of Candidatus Gottesmanbacteria bacterium. Classification (GTDB taxonomy): domain Bacteria; phylum Patescibacteriota; class Microgenomatia; order JACOXO01; family JACOXO01; genus JACOXO01. The sequence goes on from JACOXO010000021.1 coordinate 22,341, forward strand.
CGTCCATCCACATCTTTTAAATACCGATTTTTTTGATACTGATTTGTCAAAGGCTAGCGAGAGCTTTTGGAATGTAAAAGATAGAAGAAGTTTTAATCGAACTCTTAAATATCTATCTTTTCATCAATTATATAATTATCTTGATGAGCTTACAGCAACGTCATTAAAAAGAAATTCAGTTCTTTCGCAATTTATAGGTGATAAGAAATGCTACTATGGAAAAATCCATAGTGACCGAATTCTTGCCTTACGTAGAGGACTTCCAAACCGAGGACTTGAAAGGCTGTTTTGGGAGAAAATGATTCATGACGAAAATAAAATATTACAGCACAAAATTAAATTTATTGACAGAGAATATGACTGGCTTAGATATGATCGTAGACTCACTGATGAAGTCACAAATATCTTACAAAGTTTAACGCCAAATAGAGCCTATCTTATAAAATTATTCACTACTAAGACTATTTCAGAATTAGATATTTATAGATGGGCACGAGAGTATTTTAATGATTGGCAGCCAAAAGATTCTATAGAAAAGAGATTAGATCTGACTAATTTTTTAAATAATAGTTTTTTAAATACTACTGAAGGAACGGAAGTTGAGGATGTTGAGAGTTTTTCTAAAGTATTTGCTGGCAGAGTTTTAACTCATAAAAACGATATACTTTCATCACAATCAGTTGGAAATGAGTCATTTGATTTCAGTTTCAAACCATTTGATGTTAGTCAAATTGAAGATGTTGTTAGTGTAGTTAAGGATGCATCTGTAAATATGTTTAATCTTATTCGTGATGACTACATTCCCTTTATTGATCAGCAAAATTTATCAGGAGAAGAAAACCAAGATGTAAAATTCAATTTTTTTAGAGAAAACTTAAAGCCTGATTTTGTCTTCTATCTTTTTGTTGAAGGTTATGAAACCGTAATGAATCAAGTTACGGATGATTTAGTAAGGTCGATGAATAATCCAGAAGATAAAGCGAGGTTTAAGGATATAGTAGGGTATGAACAGGAAATGTTAGCAAGAAGAGCATTAGAAATTGATGATGCAACTGAAGATATGCTTTCAGTTTTTAAAAAGTCAGAAGTTATTGATTTTGATCAATTGTTTGCACCAGGTTATAGAAAAAAGGATGAGACATATCAGAATATGCTGCAAGCAATTATTAACAAACCCACAGATATTGGAAAACTGGCTCCACATATTACACGTGAGCAGGCAGTAAAATTTGCGTCTTTTATTCTTAGATTATTAATATGGTCGCAAGAAAAAAGTTTGGTTTCTGACAATGATCAAAATGAATTAAAAAAATACATTAAATTAATGAGACAGAAGAGGATTTTACCAACAATATTTGAATCCTTATCAGACTCTCTTTCTATTAATTAAATGTTCTTTTAATATTTTTCTGCTACAATATAAGGCAACGATGGATAAGATTGTCGCTTTAACTAAAAGACGGGGATTTGTTTATCCTTCCTCAAGTATCTACGGTGGGTTTGGGGGCTTCTGGGATTTTGGTCCTTTAGGAGTTGAACTTAAAAACCAAATTAAAAAACTTTGGTGGGATACGTTTGTCCGCAACAGGTCTGATATGTACGGACTTGATTCCAGTATTATTTTAAATCCTAAAGTATGGGAAGCAAGCGGTCATACAGGTCCTGGTTTTGCAGATCCACTCCGGGAATGTAAAAAATGTCATCACAGGTTTAGAGAAGAAGATCTTAAGAAAGATTCCTGTCCTGATTGTGGTGGCGATCTTATGTCTCCTCGTTCATTTAATATTCTGGTTAAAACTTTTATAGGATCTGTTGAAGATACTAAAGCAACAGCCTATTTAAGAGGAGAAACAGCTCAGGGTATTTTTATTAATTTTAAAAACATTTTTGATGCCTTTCATCCAAAACTTCCATTTGGTATAGCCCAGATTGGTAAAGCATTTAGAAACGAGATAACACCTGGTAACTTTTTCTTTAGAAGCCGGGAGTTTGAACAAATGGAAATTGAATATTTTGTCGATCCCACTTTAGCCACTTCGGAATTTGAGAAATGGGTTAAACAAGTTTTTGATTGGTTTATATTATTAGGTTTAAAAAAAGAAAATCTAAGATTTTTCAAACATCCTCAGGAAAAATTAGCGCATTACTCAAAGGCTACTACGGATATTGAGTATAAATTTCCTTTTGGCTGGAGTGAGTTTCAGGGAACTGCAAATAGAGGAGATTTTGATTTAATGCAACACAGCAAATATTCAGGTAAAGAATTAATGTATCAATTTCAGGATGGAAAAAAGATTTTTCCTTATGTAATTGAACCATCATTTGGAGTCGAGAGATTAATGTTAGCTTTACTTGTTGATGCTTATTATGAAGACACCAGTAATAAAAGGGTAGTTCTTAAACTTAGCCCTAAAGTATCACCATATCAAGTAGCCGTATTTCCTCTTCTTGCAAATAAGCCGGAGTTGGTTGATAAAGCACAGGTCGTATTTAATAATTTAAGAAAAAAATACAGAGTAATATTTGATGGCAGAGGCAATATTGGCAAGAGATATTTTGCTCAGGATGAGATTGGTACACCATATTGCGTTACAGTTGATTTTGATACACTGGAGGATAATTCGGTTACTGTAAGAGATAGAGACACAACTAAACAGGACAGGGTATCTATTACAAAACTTGACGAATATCTCAATAATAAGTTATTCTAAATATTATGGATAAAGATAAAAAACCGGTTGAAAATAAGCCAAATCAGATAAAACATGAGCATAAATCTGAGACCAATATCCCTGTTCAGGAGCCTATTCTCCATGAAGAACAACCTAAAAAGAAAAATCCTTTAATTATTATTGCAATTGTTGTTATTGTTTTGGGTCTGCTTTGGGGAGGAGCAAGAATACTAGGTATCGGAGGTGGATCTGGTTCTAACGGTCCGGCACCAACCGCAACTCCATTTTTACCACCAGCAGATCCTAACATTGTAGTTGAACTTATTCCTCTTACTACAGGTCAGACAGTTGATCTTAGAATAAGTAAGATCCCAGCAGATATAACTTCAGTTGAATATGAATTAAAATATAAGACAGATAAGCTACCTCAGGGTGTATCAGGAACAGCTCAGGTTGAGGATGGTAGAGTGACCCGTGAGCTTACACTTGGAACATGTTCAAGTGGTGCATGTAAGTACCACACAATTCCAGATGGTAAAGGCATGCTTACAATTAAATTTAATTCTTCAAAAGGTGCTACCCGCTTCCAAAAAGAATTCAAGCTTTTTTAAAGTTATCTGTCTCTTGTAAATGATAAATTTTATGCTAGAATAGTTATAGTCGAGCTAAAAGCGTACCCTCGCCGTAAAAGCGGAGAGTGAGGACGATACAGCTTGACTTTTTTTATTTAAGCATAAATTTTCTAACCTTTTGTTCTAATGTTTCGAAACATAGAAACAAAACTTATAGCCTCTTTATCATCTTTTTTACCTTGAATGTTTTGTCTCCGATTTTTTCGACAGAACTATCATAATCTTCAAAACCTTGTTTTCTGTAAAATTCAATTGCTTTTTGGTTCATTTCTTCTATATCAACAAAAACAGTTTTAATACCCTTAAATTCTACTAGTGTCTTATTAAATAGCATTTTTCCAATTCCCTTGTTTTGATGAGATGGAAGAATATAAAGACGATCTAATTGTAGAGTTTCATTATTCTCTATTCTTCTTGCAGTAATAATGCCAACTATTTTTTCATTCTCATCTTTTGCAACTGCAAAGTAAACTTTGGGATTTTGAATTTGCTGTTTAAGAAGTTCTGGGTCGTGCCATGTTGAAGTAACCACTTCTATGGTTTCAGCTGAAAAATAAGAATGATATGTGTTAATCCATGTATGTTTAAGTAATGCTTTTATTTCGTTAACTTGTTCAACTTTAGCTTTTTCAACTGTAAACATTTAATTGTTTATTTAGATAAATATTCTTCAAGCTTTGATAAAACTTCAGGCATATTTTCCCTTCCAAACCCTATTCTAATATGTTTGTCATCGTAATCATAAACAGTTGACGGTAACAACATAATTCCAGTATCTTTAATAACCTGTTCACAAAACTCATACGCGCTTTTATTAATTAATAGTTTTGGAAAGCAAATTGTACCGGCTTTTGGTTTTGACCAAGAGAATATATTTGAAAATTTATTAAAAAATACATCCAATAATTGTAAATTTCTTTCAATTCTTTTTAAATGCCTCATGATGATTTTATCCTTATTTCTTAGAGCAATAATAGAAAGTATTTCGCTTGGGGCACTGCTGCAGATCGTAGTGTAATCTTTAAACTCAGACATTTTTGAATATAAAGATTTATTTTTAGTAACAAGCCAACCTATCCTAACTCCAGCCATACCAAATGTTTTTGACATGCCAAATAAACTGACAGAGTTGTCATAAAGATCAGAAACAGAATCTAATCTATCATCTTGGTTGTATTCCAAAAATCTATACATCTCATCAGAAAATATCGATATATTATTCTCTTTTGCAAAATTAACAATTTGTAAAAGTTCTTCGTTGCTGGGTAAATACCCTGTTGGGTTATGGGGAAAATTAATTATAATTAACTTTGTATTTGCTTTAACAATCTTTTTCAGTTGATTAATATTAAAATTCCACCCGTTTTGTTCCTCTGGATTCCATTTGGTAACTTCGCATCCTATACTTTGGGCTATTTGATAAAGCGATTGATATCCAGGAAAGGTACAAACAACATGGTCGCCTGACCTGAGCATTGTATTAAATGCAATAAATATTCCTTCTTCAGGCGTAGTAATTAAAACGTTTTCGTGGGTAATTGTTTCATAAAGTTTTGCAACCTCTTTTCTAAGTAAAGGATTTCCTAAGGATTCTGTATAACCAAGCTTTAAACTATTCCACAACTCTTTTGTCTCCGAATCTGCCCATTCCAATAACTCTTTTTGTGCTAGACCGTCACAGTCAGAACTGCAAAGTAGATATTTTGCTGAAAATTCATATTTTGCAAAATAACGCTCTAATTTAAAAGGTTTTATATTCACAATCGTATTATAACAAACCAATATATTTATTAAATTAACCTAATTTACACACTAGCGAAATTACGGTTAATTTCCTAGGTGTCCTATATAATTCACCTCCCAGGTGATCATATAATGTTTTCACGGTTTCATAGGAAGTATGAAATTGGATTGTTGTATTGCTAAATTGGGTATTGACAGAAGCGTGAAAACATTATTAAATGGGATGAAGTGGTACAAAGTGGTGATAAATGGTGAATATATGGTTATAGGGCAGCACCAATCAAAAATAGCTGAAAATGGAAGAATCGCATTACCAAAAAAATTTAGAGACCAACTTGGAAACAAATTTGTTATTGCTCAGGGATATGAAGGCTGTCTTATTATTGTTGCAGAAGGGAAATGGGAAAACCTTGTATCTGACCTTACAAACCGCCCCTTTTTTATGGGTCAGGCTCGAGACTCGTTACGGTTTTTATTGGGTAGTGCTAGTTTTATCACGGTTGACGAGCAGGGGCGGTTTGTAATACCCGATTATCTGAGGAAATACGCAAACATTGAGAATAGCGGTATATTCTTAGGATTGGGAAGTTATATAGAGCTTTGGGATAATAAAAAATGGGCTCAGTACAGTGAAAATCTTAATAGTAACAGCGAGTCCATTGCCCAGAGATTAATTAATGAGAACAAGAGTGAATAACTATCATATACCGGTTCTTGTCAATGAAATTGTACATTACTTGCAAGTTAAAGAAGGTAACAAGTATATAGATGCAACTTTAGGAGGTGGAGGTCATACAAGAGCAATATTAGACAAAGGAGGAATAGTTTTAGGAATTGATCAGGATCAGGATGCAATAGAATACACAAAAAAGGAATTGGGAAAAATTTATAAGGATAAATTAATAATTGAAAAAGGAAATTTTAGCCAGATGAAAAAAATTGCACAAAAAAACAATTTTATACCCCAAGGAATACTTTTTGACCTTGGTGTATCCAGCTATCAAATTGATAATCCTGATCGTGGTTTTTCTTTTAATAAAGATGCAACTCTTGATATGAGGATGGATAAGAGTTCGGACTTTAACGCTCTGGATATAGTTAACAGATATCAATACCAGGATTTAGTGAGAATACTTCAGAAATTTGGTGAAGAGCATCTTGCCGGTCCTATAGCCTCAGATATAGTAACCAAAAGAAAAACAGCAGAAATTACAACTACTTCACAGTTAAGTGAAATTGTTTTTGATGTATATCGAAAGCATGGACAAAAAGTTAAACACAATCAGTCTACCAAAGTATTTCAGGCAATTAGAATGGAAGTAAATAGCGAACTTAATAACTTAAAGTTTGGGTTGGAACAGGCAATTGATCTTCTTAGTAAAGACGGCAGACTAGCTGTTCTTTCATACCATTCGCTTGAGGACAGGATAATAAAATTAAATATTAAAAATAAAAAATTAAAAATAATAACAAGAAAGCCAGTTTTACCTAGCGAACAAGAAATTAAAACAAATCCCAGGTCAAGATCGGCAAAACTTAGGGTAGCTCAAAAATTATGAAATCATATACTTTATATATATTGATTGCTATTCTTGCTGTTTTTCAAATAATTATAAGTAATAGACTCGCTTCATATGGCAGAAAAATTTCAGATATATCCGTAAAAACAAATGAAATTCTTCTTGAAAATGAAAGAATTAAGAAAAATATTGCTTCTTCTTCTGCAATACTCACTCTTACTAAAAGGGCCGAAGATTTGGGCTTCACAAAACAGGCAGAAATCTTTTATATTGATGAGCAGTATCCTGTGGCTCAAAATTCGTTTTAAGCTTTCCTATATATGTGGCGTTCTCGTCTAATATTCACTTTTTTCCTACTCTGGTTTTTTTTAGTTATTGGAAAACTTTTCTACTGGCAGGTTCTTTCATATAATAAATTAGCTGCCGCTGCCGATAAACAACATTTCATTAGTTTCACCTTACCTGCATTGCGCGGCGATATTTTGGCTTCAGATGGTTCGATTTTAGTCACTAACCAGCCAGCGTATTTAGTTTGGGCTGAACCGCCAAAAGTAGAAGGTAAAAAAAGACTAACCGATGTTCTATCCAATGTCCTTAAAATGCCTCAAGCATCGGTTTCTGCGATTTTAGATACCTCTAATGCTTTGTGGGTTCCGTTGGCAAGGCGTATTGATGAAGACACTGTAAATACACTTAAGCAGCAAAACCTGGCAGGTATAGGTTTTGAGAAAATGGGCAAAAGATATTATCCGGAAGCCTCAATGAGCGCCCAAATATTGGGTTTTGTCGCTTCAGATAATATTGGAGATGACAAAGGATACTTTGGAATAGAAGGATCATATGATAAAGAACTAAGAGGTAGAGATGGTTTTTTGCGGCAGGAGAAAGACCCTTATGGGTTTCCAATCGTTATTGGAGAGGGAGAAAGAATTGATCCTGAAAATGGTAGAAATGTGGTTTTGCACATTGATAAAATTGTCCAAAATTCTATTGAAACCAAGCTTAAAAAAGGGATTGAAAAATTTGGCGCTAAAGCGGGAAGCATTATAGTTATGGAGCCAGCAACTGGTGCTATTCTGGGAATGGCTTCATATCCATCATACGATCAGTCTTCATTTTCAGAATATGATAAAGAGTTGTATAAAAACCCTACCGTTGCTACAAGTTATGAGCCGGGATCAACATTTAAATCCATTGTAATGGCTTCAGCTATATCAGAAAAAGTAGTAACACCGCAAACAGAAACAGACGAGGAAGGTCCAGTTAAAATATCAGGTTATGAAATCCGCACTTGGGATAATAAATACAGAGGTAGAATTAATATGACTGAAATTCTACAGCATTCATCAAATGTTGGTATGGTATTTGTGGGAGAAAAATTAGGAAAAGATAAATTTTTAGATTATCTTGAAAAGTTCGGATTTGGGCAATCAACCGGAATTGATCTTTCCGATGAACAAGTACCTAATTTGAGACCAGTTAACCAGTGGAGAGAAATTGATCTAGCGACAGCAACATTTGGTCAAGGCATTGCAGTCACGCCAATACAAATGATCAGAGCTGTTGCTGTACTTGCAAATGGAGGGAAACTTGTTGAACCACATATTGTATCCAAAATTATTGATAGTTTTGGCAATGAGACAGAGATCAAGCCCAAAGTAATTAGACAGGTAATTACTCCACATGGTTCTAAGGTAATTACAGAAATGTTAGTTCAAAGTGTTATTGGTGGGGAGGCGCATTATAAAATACCTAAGGGTTATAGAATTGCTGGTAAAACAGGAACCGCACAAATTCCGGTTGCAGGTCACTACGATGAACAAAAAACAATAGCGTCTTTTGTAGGATATGCTCCAGCAGATAATCCTAAGTTTGTAATGTTGGTTACTATAACCGAGCCGACCAGCTCTCCTTGGGGATCTGAAACAGCCGCCCCCCTTTTTATGGATATAACAAGCGATTTGCTTGCCTATTACAAAATATTCCCAAGCCCTTAACGTGATAGATATAAAATGGTATAATTCACCAATGGAGCATATTAAAGCTCTATATCACTACATAGTTGCAGTAATTGCTGTTTTAGTTTACGGCTATCCGGCAAAAGACTTAACAGTAATTGCCGTCACGGGTACTTCAGGTAAAACGACAACTTCCCATCTTATTTACTCAATCCTCAAAAAATCAGGCAGGAAAGCTGCCTTAATATCGTCAGTTGAGGCTATAATTGGAGGAAAAGTTTCCGATACTGGTTTTCATGTTACTACACCAAGCCCCTTTGCCTTGCAAAAATTCTTAAAAACAGCGGTTTCTAAAGGAGATAAATATGTTGTTGTTGAGGCTAGTTCTCATGGAATTGCCCAATATAGAATGCTGGGAACCAATGTAAAAATTGCGGTTTTGACTAATATTGCCCATGAGCACTTAGATTGGCATGGGACTTTTGAAGCTTATTCCCAGGCTAAGCTTTCCCTCATTCAAAAAGCTCAAGTATCAGTTGTCAATAAAGATGACGAGTCATACAAGTTAGTTGAAAAATTAGGTAACAAAAAAGCAGTGATATTAACATATAGCTTAAAAGATCCTGACGCTGATTTTATACCTGAAAATACAGTATCCGAAGTCACTTTACCAGGTGAATATAACAGGCAGAATGCAATTGCAGCAAGCAGCGTATGTCAACTTTTAGGAGTAGAACTTGAAGATATTAAAAAAGCTTTTAATAGCTTTAATGGAGTACAGGGCAGATTTGAGGAAATAAAAAATAAAAGAGGATTTAGAATTATTATTGATTTTGCTCATAAACCCAATGCTTTTGAAGCTTTATTATCAACACTTAAAAAAAATGCCGACGTTTCAGTCGGCACCCCGACCCAAAGGCGTCGGGGGAGATTAATTATTATGTTTGGATCTGCAGGTGAACGGGATAAAGGTAAAAGATCAATGATGGGCAAAATTGCTGCAAAATACGCAGATATTTGTGTACTGACCGCAGAAGATCCCAGAAGCGAAGATGTTAACAGGATTATAAATGAGATATCCCAAGGTACAAAAGGTAGTGAAGCTCAGGTTATAAGAATTGCAGACCGGGCCTTAGCAATAAATACAGTAATAAATAAACTTGCCAAAAAAGGTGATATAGTTGCTTTTTTGGGTAAGGGTCATGAAAAATCAATGTGTTTCGGTTCTAAAGAATATCCTTGGAGCGAACATGAACAAATTAATAAAGCATTGGCAAAGAGATAACGTCAACACTGGAACCACTACCAAATTACTGAGTTCATTTACAAAGTTTAAGACTAAAAACTTTGTCTATGCACAACAGGTGCATAGTAATAAAGTGGTTGTTGTTACTAATAAAGATTCGGGGAAGACTGTAAAAGGCGCAGACGGTTTGATTACTAATTCAGACAACCTGTGTTTAGTGATCTATACAGCAGATTGTATTCCAGTATTTTTTTACGAACCAGTAAAAAAAATAATTGCTCTTGTTCATGCTGGAAGAAAAGGAAGCCTTATTAATATTTCCGGAAGTACGGTAAAAGAGATGGTTAAGTTAGGAGCAAATGTTAATAAAATTAAGGTCCATCTGGGACCCCATATTTGTAAAAATTGTTATGAAATAGATTTGGCCAGTGTTAATATTAATCAACTTACCAGTTTAAATATTTTGAGGTCTAATATATCTTTAACCGATTACTGTACTTATGAAGATAAAGAGTTGTTTTATTCATACAGAAGAGAAAAACCGAAAAACCGGGAGTTTGATGAAATGATTTCTTATATAACTCTAAAATGAAGATAAAAAACATATATTTTTTTGGTATTAAAGGTGTTGGTATGACTGCCTTGGCAATCTATTGTAAGCAGAGGGGTTTTGCTGTTTGGGGAGGTGACAGCAAAGAAAGTTTTCATACAGATAGTCTTTTAGAAAAAGAAGGTATTCCGATCGGACTGGTATCTGGGAATAACTTTAGTGATGTTGACCTTATTATTTATTCAGGTGCGTACGATATTAATAATAATAAAAAAATATCAGCAGCTGTGAGAAAAGGAATAAAAGTTATGTCACATGGG
>JACOXO010000022.1 GCA_016182365.1 Candidatus Gottesmanbacteria bacterium
AGGTGTATCTGTTGGTGTTGGAGTAGTTGTATCTGTAGAAGTAGGTGTTGATGTTGGTGTATGAGTTTCTGTAGGAGTATGGGTTGATGTGGAAGTTGGTGTTGAAGTAGATTCGTCTCTGACAAAACAGAAATTTGCCACTTCATGTTCCTCCGGAGCAAGAGATATATATCTGTTTGGAGGACACTCTGGAGAATGAGTGTGGTAACCGTTTTTGGGATTTAAAAATATTACGTATGAACCACCACTTAGTGGATATAACTGATAAAAACCTGTATTGGGACTAGAATTTGTGGTTGCTATTAAACTACCATTTTGATCATGTAAATTTAATGATGCACCAAGCCAAGGTTCATTATCATCCTTAACTCCATCTCCATCCTTATCTTCATGCACCCATCCTGATATTATTCCTACGTTATCAGGTTTATAAATCCATGGCTCGTCAACATTTACTTTTGCATCATTTACAACAAACTGATTTATATCCCCCCTTAAAACAGGGTGATTCATTGTAATTGCAGTAGGTTTAGGAGGTTCTGCATTTTTCGGTCTTGATACAAACGAAGGCATATTGCTTTGAACAACTAAAAAAGCAATTCCCAATCTTGCTGATAATGGAATTTCTTTAATCATACCTTTCCGAATTCTAATAACCTATAGTATACTATATTATGTAATTTAGGTCAATATATCAAAAATATTGTTTTTTGGCAAAAAAAAAGGCACCGGGGGGAAAAGGAGATAACAGCATTCGCTGTGTGACGTGGAAAACCACATCTCACATAGCAAATATCTGCTAATCTTATCACCTTTTTCCGGTGCCAGTTTTAATCTGCGGAATCGCCGCGGGGCGATAGCTCATACGAGTGAGCTTTTTCCACCAGTGCTTTTTTAAGGCACCCGTGGTAGAGGTGTCCTCACCATTGAGGACGATATTCAGTTTTTCTGACAGAAGTCTACTTTACCGCAAGGGGTAAGTAGACTATGTGCATCGGCGGCGTAGATGCCGTCAATGTGGGTGTCTCCGTCGGCGTAGCCGTTGGAGTTTCAGTCAGCGTCTCTGTGGGAGTCGCTGTCTGGGTATTAGTCGGCGTCTCGGTCTCAGATGAGGCCGGGAAGGTCGCTGTTGCCGTCGGGGTTTGTGTGGCTGTCGGTTCAGGACACGGTCGGTACGGAAAATTTTGGTCGATAACCCATTCTCCATAATTTATGGTTACGAAGTGGGCACCTCCTTCATCTGTTCGGCATAGTCCACCCGGTGGAACTGGAACAATAGCATATGTTCCTGGTTCTTCAACGGTAAAACTATACCATGCACCAAAACTTCCGTTGACAGACATCGTCGTCTTTAGTTCGCTACCTTTCCACAGCTGAACTATCTCCCGAACCGGTTCGATTTCGTTAAATGGCGCCCAATGTTCATGGATGCCATTTTGGTTGATGTCAATAAACAACCAACCTTCAATGCGCATTTCCCTTGTGGGAAAAGCGCTTGGCGTAGCCGTCGATGTAGCAGTTGGTATCTCCACCGTTGAGCTGGTGGGGAAAGTTGACGTACTCGTCGGCTTTACTGTCGGCGTATCAGTCGGCGTGTGCGTAGACGTCCATGTAGGAGTGGGCGTCAATGTGACGGTCGGTGTCGCAGTCTGCGTCACTGTCTGTGTGGCCGTCGGCGGTACGGGTGTTGACGTCTTAGTAGGCGTCGGGCTTGGTGTGCTCGTCGGCGTCAGGATGAATCCGAAGTCAACTACTGCAAAGTTGCCAGGATCACCCAAGCCAACAACACGAGTTGTCTGGTTCGTCGGAGTATACCCCAACGGTATATCAACTACTACGGTGTATATACCGTTGACTAACCCATCGAACCGGTAAAAACCGAAGTACCAACCGAGTGTCACTTTTGAGTCTACCAAACTACCGTTTAGATAAATACTTACGGTAGTAGTGACACCTTCGATTTCTGTCATAAACTCATGGGTTCCGTTCCCATTTAAGTCTATGAATGTGAAACCCTCTATTGCACCTGATGGTGCGTTTGTGGCTGTTACAGTTGGCGTATGCGTCGTTGTGGGTGTGTCGGTCGGGCTCGGCGTGTGTGTTTCCGTCGGTGTGTCGGTATCAGTTGCTGTCGGTGTATCGGTCGACGTTGGTGTTGGCGTATCTGTAGCCGTGGGCGTAAACGTCGGGGTCTCGGTGGGTGTTACCGTCGGAGTTGGTGTATGAGCTACCAGCTCGATCTCAACGCTTACGGTTTCACCGTCATCAATCTGCACGGTTGGGATAACAACAGGGTTATAACCAGACTTTACTACTTCCAGTTGATAACTTCCAACGGGAACGTTAGAAGCCTGGAAAAAACCAGAGCCCTGTGCTGACTGCGGTGACCCAACCGTAACTCCACCGGTCTTGATATTAACCGTTGAGGTTGTGCCTTCACCAGCGTCGCGAACTCCATTCTGGTTGGCGTCAATAAAGACCCAACCCTGGATAGTGCCTGGTGCGCCACTTGGCGTTACTGTCGGCGTCGCGGTCGGTCCGGTCTGAGCAGACGTAATTGTATACTCCTGCCAGAAAACGGGGAAACCGTTTTGACCGTCGTCGATGAACAAATATCCATCTTCAGGGAGCGCTGGTGAGTATGGCCAAGCGATTAAACCACTAATCTCTGAGCTTGTCCATACTACTGCAGAATCAGATCTTGAAAGGAGGGTTACTTCATAATTCCCCTCGTACTCCACAAAGCCCAGTCGGGCATTGGGACTGATCTGATCTAGGTCGATGCCGTTAAGCGTGATAATCTCACCCTCTTGCACTGAAGCAGGAGGATTCACGCTCGTCACAACGAAACTATGTACTTCTGCGTTTACTGCTAACGACGAAGACAAAATCACGATCGCTGCGATTATGAGGCTCACTAGGCGCTTCATTTTAACCCTTCCTCTTGATCTTGAGATTTCACTACTGACACTGCGCGAACAAAATTTCTTCCTCCTTAGAGACGTTTCCAGTGCGCAGCAAACCGGAAGTCAACCCGCCCGAGGCGGACTGAATTCCGGCTTCCTACGTCTTACCTAGAAAATCCCTAAACTGAATTTTAATCCTCTTAAATCCGCCTTCTCCCGATTTAATCGGGATACGGCGAGATAAATCCGCAAATTGTTAAGGTGCGAAGCACCGCAAACCCTGTACCGACGCTCCTCGATGTTAATCGAGGTAAGTCTGGTAGCTGGGTTAAAGTGCTATATCAGCCCAAAATAAGTCTCAACCATAATCCTGGCCTAAAAAGCATAAACTATAGGATCTTAGGCAGGAAGAGGGTTTGAGGCTATTTAAGGCTAATAATTTACGGTCATTTTAAATATTTTAGAGCGCAAATGTGCCCTAGATATTTACTGTCCGTAACGGGAAAATATACCATATTTCACCTCAAAAGTCAAGTACTATAGGTTTTTTACGGAAAGAAGAAATGTAGGATTTTTTGAACAAAAGTTTCTGTTATAGTTACACCCTGTACTTGCGAACACTGACAGGTCGAACCATTCCAACTACATCCCTGCGTTTGACCACATGCAGTTTGCGGATCAGTCGAGTAATTGCTACCGGAAGTATCATTAGAAGAACTTCCTGATGTATTTGACGATTCTCCTGTATTTGAACACTGGCAAGAATTATTTGTCCATGAACAACCCGGATACTTGGCACATTCTGTTGCCGGATCTGGCGAACTTCCTCCAGTTGGTTGAGTATTAGAATCATCATATCTACACTTATCTGGATTTTCTGTACAGTATTTTTCAAATTCTTCTCTTTTTTGTGAACTTTCAAAAGATCCAGATTCCTTACTTTTACATCTTTCTGGATTTTCTCTACAAAACCTGGCATATTCTTCAGCTTTCCTTTTTGCCCCGTCTGTTGAACTTTCGTAAAAACCGCATTGACAACTATTTTCTATCCACGAGCAACTTGGAGTTTTACTACACATTTCCTGGGGATTATATTGAGGCGTTTCGTCTCCTCCATGCCTACATTCTTGAGGGTTGCTTTCACAATATGTCCTACAGGATGATTCACTATTACAACCGCCTGGTCCCTGAAAGTTTTTACCACTTGACTTAGTATATTGCGAACAGATTTGATAATTTTGAGGATCTGAACAAAAAGATTGACATGTTTCTTTTGAGTTACATCCGCCTGGACCTTTATTAGATTCTCCTCCTCGTAATCCCACTTCTTTGGCAAAATCAGAACATTTTTGCCGATTAGATTCATCCTCACAAATACTTTTACATGATTGGGCTGAATCACAACCTAAAACTGTTTTTGCTTTTTCAATTATCTCTGATTTATTTGGATTTTTCTCATAACCACCGCTAACATTATAGTTTTTTGCAAAAGCGTGACATTTTTCATAATTTGAAGGTTGTTCACAAACAGCTTTACATGATTCTCTTGAGTCACAACCAAGTTCATTCTGAGCCTTGTCTAGTAATTCTGTGTTGGCTTCTATTTCTTCTTTATAAAATCCTTTTTTCTTGGCAAAATCTATGCATATTACCTGGTTTATTGGATCCTCGCAATAACTCCTACAAGAGGAATAATCTATACAATTTCCGAGTTCGGAAATAGGAAAAGTAATTCCGTATTTTTGGGCAATAGCTTCCGGATCTTCAGATTCTATAGTTTCTTGAGCAATAGTAAAAGACGGTATTACAAGTAAAAAAAGGAGTGATAAAAGTAACAAGTATTTTTTCATTGTAAATTATCAAAAGGGTTTTTATTTTCCGAGAAAGGGTTTACATATTGACTATTTTCATCAAATGGGTTTTCGTACTTAGATTGTAATTCCACTTCAGCTTTTTGAGAAGTAGGAGTTGGTAGTTCCACCGTATTATTTTGTGTTTGTAGATCAGTATTGGTCTTAACAACATATAAAACAACCACACTGATAACGAAAAGTCCGATAGTAAACAACACAATTATCAGAAGAGTTATATTCTTTTTTGAGTTTGTGGGAGGCGAAGAAGGGGAAACAGGAACCGGAGGTAATTGTTGAGCAGGTATTTTTGGATCCATACTATGATTTTAGCTTACACAAAATTATGAATGCTTGTCAAATTTCTTTAACCATACTGGGGATAATGACACTTCTTGTATTTTTTACCCGAACCGCAAGGGCATGGGTCGTTTCGTCCGACTTTCACTCTTGCAACTGGTTGTCTTGTTTCTAAGGATACATTTGGTTTTCCTGTTCTTTTAACAGGAATCCCTCCGATTCTTAATTCTCCATCTGTCTCGACTCTCCTCTGAATAGGTTGATTTACAACTTCTGCTTCTTCCAGTTTCGTTTCCTGCCCGGGTAACTTTGATTCGGCCTTAATTTCCTGTTTGGGCATTCTTTCAACTGGTGTCTGGGGCATTTGATTTGGCGCCATCTGCACCTGTACCCTATAGATTCTATTTACAATATTTGTGTCAATTGATGAAACCAGGCTTTCAAACATCGAAAATGCTTCGTTTTTGTATTCAATCAAAGGATCTCTCTGACCATATCCTCTAAGACCAATGCCTTCCCTTAAATCATCAACTGCTGTTAGATGATCCATCCACATTTGATCAATTACAGAGAGATTTACAAATCTTTCTACCTGTCTTAAAACAGCCGGCGTCATTTCCTTTTCTCTTTTATCATAAATATCACTGGCTAGCTTAACAAGAAAATCAGCTGCTTTTTCTGGGCCAGTTTCACCAATTTTTTTAACTAGATTTTTTCTGGAAGTATCATCAAAAGGAATGATAGTTACAAAATTTTGAATAATTGTTTCTCTTTCTGTTTCTGATAAACCTTCTGCCGAATACATGGCAACAATATTCCTAATGTCTCTTTCCACTTTAGTCAGTATCTCAGTTTTTAATCCATCATCTGTTTTTCCGACGCTTTGGTCGGAATCCCGACTTTCTGACGTCGGGACTTTCTCAGACTCCAATACTTTTTTTCTCATTCCATAAATTATTTCTCTGTGTTTATTCAACACATCGTCATATTCAACCAGGTGTTTTCTGGAATCAAAATGAAAACCCTCCACTTTTACCTGCGCCTGCTCTATTGCTCTAGAAACTATTCCGTGGGATAGGGGCTGATCCTCAGGAATATTAAACCTGGTCATCATCCCTGAGATTTGTTCCCCACCAAATATTCTCATCAAATCATCTTCTAAAGATACGAAGAATCTTGAAGACCCGGGATCACCCTGCCGTCCTGCTCTACCTCTTAGCTGATTATCAATTCTTCTGGATTCGTGTCTTTCAGTACCAATAATATGTAGTCCGCCGGTATTTAATACTTCATCGTGTTTTTTCTTCCATTCTTTTTCTAGTTTGTGATATTCTCTCTTATCTTTTGTCTCGTAAAAATTAGGCTGTTCTCCACCCAGAATAATATCAACTCCACGGCCAGCCATATTGGTAGCAACTGTAACAGCGCCTTTCTCTCCGGCTTTGGCAATAATTTGAGCTTCCCTTTCATGGTTTTTGGCATTTAATACTTCATAAGGAATTCCTTTATGCCTTAAGAGTCGGGAAACTATTTCATTATGTTCAATAGAAGTTGTGCCAACAAGAACTGGTTGACCTCTTTTGTGATATTCTTCAATTTCCCTAGCAACAGCTGCGTATTTTCCCCTCAGTGTTTTGTAAATAACATCTCCTGAATCCTTTCTAATATTTTGTCGGTTTGTGGGTATGACAACTACATCAAGATTGTAGATTTTGTGAAACTCTTCAGATTCTGTTGCAGCAGTACCAGTCATTCCTGCAAGCTTTTCATACATCCTGAAGTAATTCTGCAAAGAAACTGTTGCCAAAGTCTTTGATTCCTGCTGAATTGTTACCCCTTCTTTAGCTTCAATTGCCTGATGCAAACCTTCTGAAAATCTTCTACCAGGAAGAAGTCTGCCTGTGAACTCATCAACAATAATAACCTGATTATCTTTAACAACATAATCCCTGTCTTTTATAAACAAAGTCCTTGATTTCAATGCTGCTTCTATATGATGTACGGTTTGAAAGTCTTTCTCATAAAGATTATCGACACCTAAAAGTTTTTCAATTTTTGCAATTCCTTTTTCAGATAAAGAGGCAGTTCTATGTTTTTCATCAATTTCATAATCTATTTTAGGTGTAATCCTATCTATCATCCGGGCATAGTCATAATATTTTTTTGTAGGTTCTGTATCAGGAGCAGAAATTATATGTGGGGTTCTTGCCTCATCAATTAACACTGAATCAACCTCATCAACAACAGCATAATGGAATCCTCTCTGGACTAGTCTGGAAATATCAGAAACCATATTATCCCTTAAATAATCAAACCCGAATTCACTGTTTATTCCGTAAGTAACATCAGCCTGGTAGGCTTCTTTTCTTGAAACTTGTTTTAAATGGGTAAGTCTCCAGTCACTAACTTCCTTATCTTCATACTTAGGATCATAAATATATGATAAATCATGGATAATTGCTCCGGTGGTAACTCCTAAGAAATTTAAAATAGTACCCATCCATCCGGCATCACGTCTAGCTAGATAATCATTAACTGTAACCAGATGAACACCTTTTCCTGTAAGGGAGTTTAGATATAAAGCGGGAACTGCTGATAGAGTTTTTCCTTCTCCTGTTTTTTGCTCAGCTACTTTTCCTTCATGTAAAACTACCGCAGCCATTAGCTGAACGTCAAAATGTCTTTGGCCGATTGTCCTAAGCGCAGCTTCTCTTACCAATGCAAATGCTTCGGGAAGAATATTATCTATTGTAGTTCCACTGGCAAGTCTTGTTTTAAACTCTGCTGTTTTTTCCGGAAATTCTTTATCCTTAAGTTTTTTAATCTTACCTTCAAAACTATTAATTTTGTCAGCAACTAGTTGTACTCTGTCAATTTCTTTCTGATTAGTATCAAAAAGTCTGGAAATGAACTTAAACATATTTGAAAATACAAACAAAACCTAAATCACATTAGGTCAGGAACAATTATACAGCGGAAAAAAGTTTAATGCTAGTAAGTTAATTGGGATGAAGGAATAATTTATCTTCTTCGTGCGTCAATGAGTTTTTTTTGCAGTTGTTCTAAAGTCTGGTTGGCTGTTTGACCGGTAGATGTAAGACTCTCATTAGGTTTATGTATTATCATTCTTCCGCGTTTTACTCGGTCCTGATGGGCCTGAATTGAACTAACTTGCTCAGTTTGTTGTTGCCTAAGCAAAATAGCTTGTATTTCAGTTGGTCTATTAGATTTTTCCATAATTTAACTAAATTTAATTGACTATAATTATATCAACTATAGGTTACTTTTGCAACCATACTAATGTGGTGGTTTTATGATATAGTTTAGTTGTATGTACGTTGCAGTAATAATGATTATTATATTTGCCTTAGTTTATAACGCTAAACGCAAAACTCCGCTTAATCCAAAAAATAAAGCAGATAG
Source organism: Candidatus Gottesmanbacteria bacterium (assembly GCA_016182365.1). GTDB lineage: Bacteria > Patescibacteriota > Microgenomatia > JACOXO01 > JACOXO01 > JACOXO01. The sequence goes on from JACOXO010000022.1 coordinate 8,480, forward strand.
AAAAGTTTTTACAATTATATTTATAATTCTAATTGCAGTCTCACTTCTGCTGTTTTATCTAATTACTTCTGATCTAAGAATATAAATATATTATCGTATTCACCAGAGGTTTCTTAATTTCTACAATAGTAAATGTTCTTTTTAATATTTTTAATAATCCTTCGTTCTCAGGTTGGCTTTTTAGACGAAGTTGATTGATTATTACTATCCCGTCTTTACTTAATAGTCTCTTAATATTCCTAAAAAATGTTTCTGATGAGAGTTTTTTGGGTGCAGTCCTCCCAACAAGAAGATCGATGCATATTAAATCAAATTTCTTACTGATTCTACTAACATAATTAAATGCATCAGCAATAACAATTTTAGCTTCATATTTATCCAAATCAAAATATTTTTTCCCAATATCAATCATGGTTTTATCAATCTCAACTCCTGTAATCTCAGCATGGGGATATTTATTTCTCAAAACTTTAATAATTGACCCTCCCCCTACTCCCAAAACTAAACAACTATTAACATTCTCTATTTGCTTTACAGCAAAAGACCAAAGACCAGAGACTATCGAGCCAGTCTGTGTAAGATTGCCAACGCTTATTGAGTTTTGACCAAATACGGAATTTACTAATATCTCACCGTTATATTTGGATCTGGTTTTATAAATAATATAGGGAGTACCTAAATAAGAAAGAATTTTCTTATATTCCATGAGGTTTAATTTCACTAAATCCTGTATATTTCTGAAGTACTTTAGGAATTTTTACTGTTCCATCTTCTTGCTGATTTAATTCAAGTAAGGAAATTAATGTTCTTGATGATGCAATTGCGGTTCCATTTAAAGTATGCACGTAATCAGTTGATCCGTCTTTTCTCCTGTATTTAATATTTAATCGTCTTGATTGATAATCAGTACAATTGGATGCTGAAGTCACCTCACCCCATTTATTTAGTCCCGGCATCCAAACCTCAATATCATATTTTCTATAAGCTGGTGCTCCTAAATCGCCTGAGCAAATATCAACTACTCTATAAGGAAATCCTAATTCTTTATAGATTTTTTCCTCTAAAGATAATAGGTATTCATGCATTTCCTCTGATTGCCCAGGCAAACAGTAAACAAACATCTCAACTTTGGAAAATTGATGGACTCTATATAAACCTCTGGATTCCCGACCATATCCTCCTGCTTCAGTCCTGAAACAATGAGAAAATCCCCCAAGTTTTAGAGGAAATAAGTTTTGGTTTAATATTTCGCCTGAATAATATCCTCCCAAGGTAGCTTCTGCAGTTCCAATTAATGACAAATCAGAATTTTCGATATTATAAATTTGTGTCTCTGCTCCTCTTGGATTAAATCCAAGACCATCAAGAATATTTTGTTTAGCAAGATCCGGAGTTTGATATAAATCAAAACCTTCTTTAGAAATTGTATCCAATGCGTATTTCATTAATGCGAATTCTAGTTCAACTCCTTGGTTTTTGAGAAAATAAAAGTTAGATCCTGCTACCTTGGCTCCTTTTTCAAAATCCAGAATACTAAGTTTTTTTCCTAACTGGGTATGATCTAGTGGTTGAAACGAGAATGCGGGTTTCTGGCCATGTTCTTTTAATACAATATTTTCTTCCTCACTTTTCCCAATCGGAGTTTTCGGATGAAGTGTATTAGGTAATTGTTTTAACAGAGTTTTTAAATCTGCATATATTGTTTCAAATTCAGGTTCCAAAATTTTTAGTTCATCCTTGATTTCTTTACCACGAGCTCTAGTTTCTTCTGTATTTCTTTTACTTATCTTATTTCTTTCTTCGCGAAGTAGTTGGATTTTTTCCTGGAGAGATTGCCTTTTTGTATCAAGAGAAAGAATTTGTTCTAGATCTACTTTTATATTTCTTTTCTGAAGAAGATCTTTTGCTTTGGATAAATCCTTTTTTATAAAGTCAATGCTGATCATACGGGTTTATTGTAGCACAAATCCACCTTAGAGGAGTCTATCCCGCCTGCGCCGAGGCTTCGACGGGCAGGTCAGCCACCTCTAAGGTGACCCGCTTCGCCAGCGAGGCGAACCGAATGGGCTCCTTAGAGGTGATCGTTTTAAGTATTGGTTTTATTTTTTGTAAGGCTATTGACCTATGGTTAATGGGATTTTTTTCCTCATACTTTAGCTGATAATAGTATTTCCTTTTATCAGGAAAGTACAATAAAGCATCAAAAGGGAAACCCTGTTTAAATGATTTATATGGTTTTTGGGCAATTACTCCTTTTATTTTACCTTCAACTTGATATGTCTTACCTTTTGGAGTTGCTAAACATAAAACCGCACGCAATTGTGCAGACCTGTCTTTGTACCTTTTCATTCTGATAATCGTATATTTAATAAGTTGTTCATCTGAAGATTGTTTACCATCAATCCAGCGTCTGGTTTTCACTCCAGGATCTCCATTAAGAGCATCAATTTCAATTCCGCCATCATCTGCTAGTGTTAATAATCCTGATTTCTTAGCATAAAATAGAGCTTTCTTTTTTGCATTCTCCTCAAAAGTTTTTCCTGTTTCAGAAACATTTTCTTTTATACCAATATCATTAAGATTTATAAACTCAAGATGTAAATCATTTAAAGCGGATTTAATATCATTAAACTTCGCGGGATTTTTAGTAGCTATTAGAAGCTTTTTCATAAACCCAAATCTTTATGAATTTCTTGCATTGATTTTAAGGCAATTCCAACAAATTCGTTTATTGGGATTCCCAGTTTTTGCTCACAAAGTTTTATTTGATTACGGTCTACTCCTGCTGCAAAATCTTTTTTAGGGAACTTTTTTAAAATAGATTCAACTGTAACATTTTCAAGCTTCTTCCCTTTAACAAGAGCAACCGCAACTATTAAACCAGTGAGTTCATCGCAACAATAAAGACTCCACTCCATTTTATTTGCAGGCTCTGGGCAACCCTGTACAAATTTCCAACCATGGGCATTGATTGCATTAATTATGTTGTGATCAACCCCCATTTGTTTCAACCATGAAATTACTGTTACAACGTGTTTAGTCGTATCATCTTTTGTAAGCTCGTAATCAGCATCATGCAACAATCCCGCAATCCCCCAAACATCAGGATCCTCATTAAAATGTTTTGCCAAAGCCCGCATAACAGCTTCAACACTATAACAATGCCTTCTTAAATTCTGATTCTGCATTTTAGAATGTAGTAGCTCAAGCGCTTTTTCTCTATCCATATAGACACTTTTATAGACGGTCGTCTATTAAGTTGGCTTCTTTTCTTTAGGAATAAAAAATTCTGTTTGAATATTGTCAGGATCTCTAAAACATACATAAGGATATTTTCCAGCAAAACGCTCCAGACCTTTTGTTTTAATACCCATTTTTTTAAGCCTTGAAATAATCACCTGTAATTCTTCTAAAGTCTCTAATTTAAATGCTATATGATCGAGGCCAACTCTTCTTTCATCAAATCTATCGTTTTTATATTGCTTACCCCACTGACTAAACCAACACGGTATACCAACTTTTAATAAACTGAATGACCATTCATTATCTTGATCTATTTTTGTATCAAATAAATCTTCATAAAACTTTTTTGTTCTTTTTAAATTAGAAACTGATAGTGTTGTATGAGCAATACCGTAAGCTTTAATCATTTATTTGTTGTTAATTTTTTAATAAGTTCGTCTCTATTGAATGAAGCAAGTAACTCACCGGCTTTAGGTCCATGGGTTTTACCAGTTAGTGAAATATAGATAGCAGTAAAGGCTTGTTTCACCGGCAAATTCTCCTGTTTTGCCAAATCAAAAACAGTCTGTTGTAGTTTAACTGGATCATTTTCCAATTCAGAGGCTTTTGCAAGTTTAATAAGATATTTCTTTTGCGCCTCAGTTAAAGTTACTTCCTGTTTTGTTTCAGTTTTAGCCCAGGTTTTGTAATAGGAAAGTCTTTGGGAAAAAATTTTCTTCTCAACCTCAAATAATATTCCTGCTTTTTTGTAAGCAGATTCTAAATCTAAGTGGGTATATTGACTCATACTATTAAACCTTGGCAGATAAACTTTCTGTTTATACCAATCATTTACTTGTGATAACTCAAAAATTCTGGCCATATCCGGATCAGATCTATCCCAATACGCTTGCGCGCACCTGTCAAATTCATCAAATAAATCAGGTATTGTGCCTCCTTCTGGATTAAATTCTATTGCACGATTTGGCAATGTTCTTACCATCAGAAATCTTCCTAATTCAGCAGGAATAATGCTAGTTAAATTACTGGCTCTTAAACCCACACCTTTAGAGGACGACATTTTCCTACCACCCAAAAGGAAATGTTCATACGGGAAATAGTAAGGTCTTGGGTAATGAAAAACCTCATCGCAAAGATTAAAAGCAATATCGTAAGATCCGCCTTTTGAAGCATGATCTTTACCAGCTCCCTCAAAAGTTACCCCTAATACTTTCCAGTGTGCTGCCCAATCAACTTTCCAGGGAAGCTTTCCATTACCGTCGTAGGGTGAAATTGTGCCAGAATGTCCACACCCAACTGCCCATTTGACAAGATTTTTTTCGCAGCTAAAGGTAACTACTTTTCTATCCCACCCAGTAACTTTTGTTGTACCAATTTTATTGCAATTTGGACATATTACCTGAAGGGGATACCATCCTTGCTGCCTTTTTTGCGAACCAGAAACTCTTTGGTAAATGTCTTGAATTTTCTCCGCGTTATTTAATGCTTCTTCAATTACCTTGTTAAATTTACCTTCTTTGTACATATCCCATGATGATAGATAGATTGCTTCACAACCTAATTCTTTTAAAACTTTCTTAAAATCCAGGGCAAAGAAATCAGCAAAGCTTCTGGCTTTTCCATCAGGTGAAGGCGCAGTTCTTAAAGGGAAACCAAGGTATTTGGTAAAATCTTTCCTTAAATCATCTGACAATCCGTCAATTGGATCAAAGTCGTTAAAAACATAAGTAAATTTTGCGTCATTTCCTTCTCTTTTAAGAGCCTTATACATTACATCATGAAGAATTGGTCCTCTTAAAGAACCTGTATGAATGTACCCAGATGGAGTTTTCATGTCATCAACATGCTGTGGCTTTCCTTTTAATTCTTTTGCAATTCTATCAGCCCAAATCATAGATTTTTGTTTTAGTTAATTATACCTGAGGTTCTCTATTTGTTCTATAACCCTCATCTGCCTGAACCCTTAAAACTATTTCATCAAAATCAGCAAAACTTTTAACATGATATTCTTCGGGCTTCATTAAATATGTAAAACTAATTGGTAAATCTGGCGATCTAATTATTGGACCTAACTTTCTTTCTGCTAGTCTTCCTGATCGTTTAACCAATTCCATTGGTACAACTCTAATTTTTCTATCAAGTTGTGTAGCAGAATGTTTAGTCATTTTATAACCATTGCCATTTTCTATTGACATATTTTACACCTCCTTCCACAAAAAAAAGACCATCCTCTAAAAGGACGGTCTAAAACCGTGGTACCACCTCTTTTTAGGTATTAGGTATTAGGTGATAGGTTATAGATAAACAAAATTTATTTTATCTAATCCCTAAAACCTGTAACCTAAAACCTCTTATTAGAGCTATTACGGGCTTCCCGTCGGAGTCTATTTAACTCGTCCCGCAGACTGCGGGGCGGTCTTTCTTTCCGAGGCTATAAGAGTCTTGCAATATGGCTTCGCCATATGGTCTCTTATTAACGCCTTTAAAAACTATTCAATCTTCAGAATCTTATAATTCACTCTTCCTGCGGGAGCTTCAACAATTGCTATATCTCCGGCTTTTTTGCCAATTAAGGCCTTACCCAATGGCGATGTATGTGATATTTTTTTCTCATTAGGATTAGACTCCCACTCGCCAACAATTGTAAAAACAACTTCTTTACCATTTAATTTAACATGAACTTTGCATCCCAATCCTACAGCTGTCTTCTTTTTGGAAACATTGACAACTTTAACGTCTTTTAAAACGTTCTCAAGCTCGACAATTCTGCCATCAACAAAAGCTAAATCTTCTTTTGCTGCAGCATATTCACTATTCTCTGACAAATCCCCTAACTCACGTGCCTGGGCAAGTCTATCTACAAGCTCGGGTCTTTTCTTTTCTACAAGAGAGTGGTATTCTTTTTTCAGTTCTTCTAAGCCTTGTGCTGTTAGAAGAATTTTTTGATTAACATCAGTCATAATTTTGATATTTATACTAAAAGATCCCCTATTATATTAAACGGGGGATCATGAAGGCCTAAAGTTAAATTTCGTTAGTATACTATACCTTAAAGGTATATTATTGTCAAGCTATGATAAGATATGAAAACTTTCTAAAATGAAGCTAAAAAAACCAAATATCACCTTTTCCAAATGTTATTTATGTACTCAAAATACAGTGGTTCCCTCTTTTAATAAATTGGGTTATACGGTACTAAAATGCAAAAATTGCGGGCTCCTTTCACTTGATTTTAACCAAGAATATAGTCAGTTTTTGAAAAGTTACTATCAGGAAGGATATTTTACCGGTAATAAAAAGTTAAGAGCGTATGCAAATTACGCCGATGATAAGGAAAATATTGCAAAAAATGCACAGAAACTGTTGAACAAAGCTGATAAATATACCAAAGATGGCAATTTGCTCGATGTAGGCTGTGCTATGGGTTTTTTTATGGAAGAAGCTCAAAAAAAAGGTTATAAATCTTATGGAATAGAAGTTTCAGATTACGCAGCAACAATTGCCAGAAAAAAATTCCCTAAAACTATTTATAAAGGATCTGTGGAGGATTTTTTGAAAAATAGAACTAAGATTCCCCAATTTAAAGGCATGAATTTTGATTTAATTACACTCTCTGACCTTATTGAACATGTAAACGATCCCCGGGAAGTTCTAAATGGTCTGAAAAGCATGCTTAAACCCAAAGGTATTATATCTATACAAACAGGTGATGCCGGATCTTTTTGGGCAACTTTAATGGGTAAAAACTGGCATTTTTATGCTCCACCCCAACACCTTTATTTCTTTTCCCAAAAAACACTTACAACTCTTCTTAAACAGGCAGGATATGAGCTGATTAAATTAGAGAAGGTGGGAAAATATGTTTCCTTAAGATACATTTTTCATATGACCCAATATATGAATATACCAGTTGTTGGGGATTATCTAAATACAATTATCTCCTCAAATACGGTAGGTAAAATTTCATTTCCTGTAAAACTCTTCGACAACATGATCGTTTTTGCCCGCCTGCACTTGCCTGATGCAAGAGCATCTGGCAGGCAGGCCCGCAAATCCTCATAAAAGATAAACATAGCTATTTTAAGGTATAATTACTATCATGGCGCGTTCGTCTAGCGGCCTAGGACGACAGGTTCCCCGCCTGCCAAAGCTAATAGGTGAATGTAAAATAAGTCGCCATCGTCTAGCGGCCTAGGACGACAGGTTCTCAACCTGTAAATCACCGGTTCGAATCCGGTTGGCGGCACAATTGGCATAGCGGGCAGGTCAACCTGTAAATCATGGGTTCAAATCCCATACGCGTCACAAATAAAAAAGGGTAAAGCGTACTTTACCCCTTTTTATTTTTAAATACGATAAACGATTACTCCATAGGTGCATTCATTGCATTCCAGTCTGCTTCACTTACGAATTTGGTTAACTTTGTTCCATTGTGTTCTCCGCGGAGAGCATAACGTACTTGAACCTTACCATCTTTTGTTGTTCTCTCGTATTTTGTTTTTTTAACTTGAGACTCCGGAACTGTAACTTTTTGTCTACTTTTAACATCATAAAACTGAACGTCCATTCACCCTCACCTCCTTTTTACTCAAAGTTAGTTTATGTTAGGCTACTTAACCTCAACTGTCAAGACCATAATCGGGATATGATAAGATATCGTAAGTAATATGAACTATGATTATTCATACAAAAAAAATATTAGAAGTCCCGACGCCCTAAGGTCGGGATCCCGACTCCCGACGCTCCGGTCGGGACGTCGGGAAAGAAAGAAAGGCCTTAAAAAGTACATCACTATCAGTCTTTTGCTAATTCTTCTTTTTCTGGTAATAAATAATCTGTTTCTCAAACCAAAAAGTCCAAAAACTCCAATAGTTGTAAGTTCAGGAAAAAAAGTTGAACAACAAAATAACCCTATTGTAAGCAATAAACCCCTTGCCGAACAGATACAGGAAATTCTTAATTCACGTCAAGGTAATTATTCCGTTCTTATAGTTAATTACACAACAGGAGAAAGAGTAGCTATTAATGAAACGGCTCAATATACTGCAGCTTCCACAATTAAAATACCCACCCTTGCCGGACTTTATTACTTTGTAAGCCTTAATTATATTGATCTTGATAAAACTATAACTTTACAAAGTAAGGATATCCAAGATTATGGGACCGGAGTATTAAGATACCAAAAACCTGGTATGGTCTACTCTATAAAAACACTGGCAAGGATACTTATTGAAAAATCTGACAACACCGCCGACTATATTCTATCAACTCAAGTTATAGGAGTTAAAAAATTACAGGATTTGCTAAATAAATGGGGTCTTACTCAAACCAATATCAGCAATAATAAAACCTCAAACATAGACTTAGAAACGCTTTTAAAAATGATGTACGACGGTGAAATTGCTTCCTCTGCGTTGACTACCGAAATGATCGGTTTTATGGATGATAGTGATTTTGAGGATAGGATACCTGCACTTCTACCGGAAAACACCAAAGTATACCATAAAATAGGCAATGAAGTGAGAATGATTCATGATGTGGGAATTGTTGAAAGCCCAAAGGCAATTTATTATATCGGTGTTCTATCAAGCGATATTACAAGCGATCGGGATGCTATAGATACAATAGCTCAAATATCAAAAATTACTTACTACTACTTTAATCGTTAAGATTTTTTCTTTTAATTATTGTCGTTCCGTCAGGGATATTCCAAATATTTTCAGTCATATATTTATCATTAGGAGTTTTGTAGTTTATAAAGTCCTGAAAAACTGCCTCGTTTGTTTGGGGGATAATCAAATATTTAACTTTTGGATTTTGGCCCGTATCCAACTGTTTACCCGAAGTTAACAACCTCCATTTAAATAAATAGTCATAATCAAAAGTATAAATAGATGGTGAATATGATGAATAAGAAACGGTATCATTGGCATCATTAAGAATTAAATCTGTAATATAGATTTTTGTGCTAAGTGACGAAATTGTCAAAGGATCAATTTTCTTTATAGTAAACTCATTTAAAAACTGGAATAAAAAAATAACAAAAACTGAAAATGTAATGATAACTTCTAATTTTCTCTGACTTGCCACAATTATACCAACGATAACTAAGTAAAATACTTCAACACCAGCAAAATGATATTCCCATATAGGATTTTTTGATGTCTGGTACATAAAATAAATCCCCAATAAACAAATAATTGAGAATATAAGTGCTCGTTTTTTTTCAACATTTAAGTTTGGAAATTTATAAAATAAAGATATAACAAAATAAATAAATAGTATAAAAATAAATAATTGAATTAAGTTGTTTGTTTTACCGGTATGTAACAATAAATTAAGATGATTTATAAATGCCCATGTTATTTCCTTATGAGTCATCCCCTGCTGTCCAACTGATGCGGTGTTGTAAATTGCTGCATTGATAACTGCCGTTTTCAACGAATTTATTTGATTAAATCCGTGTCTGTATTCAAAAGCTAGGAATGGAAGAAAAGTGATTATAAATCCACAAAATAATACTGGGACAATAAGAAACAGTTTTTTATAATTACTAAAAAGTAAATATAAAGCCGTACCTAAACCAACTCCTAAACCAAAGGAAAAATGAAAATTAATTATAAAACCTACAGATAATCCTATTAAAAAAAGATGTATCAATTTTATAAAGTTTGATTTCTGAATTTCTAAAAAAGTTACTAGGTAAATTAGAAATAAAGTTATTATAAAAGCCGGTTGAGGATTCCATAGAAAAACTGCATAAGTACCAAATCCAGTAATAAATAGAAGATACTGAATAAACCAGAAATGCCTCTTCGTGGTCTTTGTTAACAGATATAAGAGTAAAGGGAAAATTGTAATATATGGAATTGTTAAAATAATTAGAGTAGCTACTCTTGGATCTAAACTTATTTTTAAAGACATACTGAGTAGCCAAATCCAATATGGTCCGTAAAATAAACCAGGTATACCTGTAGGTTGACCTATTAAGGTAGGTTTTGAAAGGTTATCTAAGGCCAGAAGTAAATCTCTTGCAGGATCGTACCAAAAAGGTATACCTCCTTCAACTACAGTTTTTAAAAGAAGAAAAACTATAAGCAAATAACCAACGATTATAAATAAACTAATTAATGAGTTTTTATGTTTAACCTTCAATACTGAAAACACAAATCAAATTATACTAGAATTGAGAATTAGTTTATAGATTCTTTAATGAGTGGAATATGTACGGGTTTTGGAATAATTAATTTTGGAATCTTAACCATTGCTTCGTTTAAAACTTGATCCATATGGTCAACAAAAACGAATTTTAAATCTTTGGTAATATAATCAGGAATTTCTTCCAGATCTTTTTTATTTTCTTTAGGTAAAATAATTTTTTTGATACCGGCTCTATGAGCTGCAATTACTTTTTCTTTGATTCCTCCGATTTCAAGAGCTCTCCCTCTCAAAGTAACTTCTCCAGTCATACCTACATCTTTTCTAACTGGAATCTTGGTTAATGCCGAAACTAAAGCTGTAGTTATTGCAATACCTGCAGAAGGTCCATCTTTCGGCACAGCTCCTTCAGGAACGTGTACGTGTATATCTAGTTTTTGATAAAACCTGTCTGAAAGACCAAAAGCACCAGCCCTTGAACGTACATAACTTAATGCCGCCTGGCATGATTCTTTCATAACGTTTCCAAGTTGACCTGTGAGAGTAAGGTTACCTCTTCCCGGCATTAACGCAACTTCAATAAATAGTATTTCTCCACCTGCTTCAGTCCAGGCAAGGCCTGTTGACATTCCAATTTCGTCTTTTTTCTCAGCAAGATATGAAGAAAATTTATAAGGCCCTAAGTATGTTGAAATATCTGATACTTTAACTGTAACTTTTTCCTGTTTTTTTGTAGCAATATTTCGGGCAATCTTTCTGCAAACTCTAGCAATCTCCCGTTCAAGAGTCCTAACACCAGCTTCTCTTGTATATCTTCTTATAATAAGCTTTAAAGCATTATCATCAATTTTTATATTAATATCACTAAGTCCATGCATTTCGATTTGTTTATCAATTAGATAATTTTTTGCAATTGCGAATTTTTCATCTTCGGTATACCCTGCAAAATGGATTATTTCCAGCCTATCTCTAAGTGCTGGAGGAATTGTATCTAAAATATTACAAGTTGTAATAAACATAACACCGGACAAATCAAAAGGCACATCTAAATAATGATCTGAGAATGCAAAATTCTGTTCTGGATCTAAAGCCTCAAGAAGAGCAGCTGAAGGATCACCTCTAAAGTCGCTTCCTACTTTATCAATTTCATCAAGCATAAATACCGGGTTTTTGGTCCCTGCTTGTTTTATTCCTTGAATTATCCTTCCGGGAAGGGCTCCAACATATGTCCGTCTGTGACCTCTTATCTCAGCTTCATCTCTAAGACCGCCTAACGAAATTTTAATAAACTTGCGCCCCAATGCTTTGGCAATAGATTTACCAATTGATGTTTTTCCTACCCCCGGTGGGCCTACGAAACATAATATGGTTGGAGCGTTCACAGTTTTCTTAGGAGCATCTTTGGCATTATTTTGGGTATTTTTTATTTTCTCATTTTTTAACTTCATAACTGCCAAATATTCTAAAATCCTCTCTTTAATCTTTTTGAGCCCAAAATGATCTTCATTTAATATCTTTTCTGCCTCTTGCATGTCAACATTGTTTGGACTTTCAACTGACCATGGAACTTCAACTAACCAATCCAAATAGCTTCTTACGTATGATGCCTCAGGATTATAAGAAGACATCTGGGATAATTTTTTCAATTCTTTTTTAGCTTTCTTGTCAACATCTTCAGGCATTTTTGCTTTTCTAATCTTATCTAAAAGCTCCCTTACTTCTCTGTTTTCCTCACTATCTTCACCTAGCTCTTTTTCGATAGTTTTTATTCTTTCTCTTAAAACCGTGTCTCTTATTGATTTATTAAATTGTTCCTGCGTCTTTGATGCAATTTTCTTTTCAAGTTCTAATACTTTAGTCTCTTTTGTAATGTACGAACTAACTAATTCTAATCTTTTATTTACATTTATTGTTTCTAGAACTTCCTGCCTTTCGGTTGCTTTAATTTCCAAAACCGCTGCAACTTGGTTGGCCAGACTGCCTGGATCATTTTTGGACATAATATTCATAAATGCCAGGAAATCAACACTTTTCCCAAGATTCACAGCATACCTTAACTGATTGATAATATGATTTGAAAGGGCTGTTATTTCTTCGGTTATATTTGTTGTATCATCCGGATACTCACTCACCTGTGCAGATAGATACGAAGTCCCTTCATCAAATAATTTGATTTTTACCCTATAAAGTCCTTTGACTAAAGCGTTAATCTCACCATCGGCTTTAAGCATTCTATCAATCTGACAAACTGTACCAATAGTATGAAGGTCGGAAGCTAGCGGATCTGCAACTACAGGACTTTTCTGCATAGTAATAACAATAAGTTTGTCTTTAGCAAAAGCCGCTTCTATTGCAGCAAGAGATCTGGCTCTTCCGAATGTGAGAACCGCTTCAGTTCCCGGAAATACTACACCATCCCTAAGAGGTATTACCGGCATCTTTTTTTCCTTTGGTTGTTGTGAAAGAAGTATAGGCATATTTATAATATTAGTCTAGAATTAGCAGTCTAGCATTTTAAGTGCTAGCTGTCAATGGTTTATTTGAACTCGTTTAGTAAAGAGTTTAAATTTAAATTATATGGCTTTTCCACTAAAGTGTTGGTTGCGATTTGGTTTAAACTTTGCTCATAGGTTTTTCTTTCTTCTTTATAAAGTATTCCCAGAGGTATCCTTTCATCATCCATGACTTTAGTTAATGCGGAAATTTTATCTTGTGGATTATGACTGGAATCAAGTTTATAAGTATGTTCTCTATAATACATATAGGTATTTATTTTATTAAATGTAACACATGGCTGAAGAACATTAACTACTGAAAAACCTCTATGATTATAAGAATCTATCAGAAGCTGGGTAAGATGAGGAATGTCTCCGGCAAAACCCTGAGCAACAAAAGTTGCTCCCTGGGTAATTGCTAAAGCCAAAGGATTAATCCTGACTTCGATTATTCCATCTGGAGTTGATTTAGATTTGAATCCTTGGGTTGCTGTCGGTGCCACTTGACCTGTAGTTAAACCATAAACCCGGTTATCATGAACAACTAGTGAAATATCGTGATTACCCCTGCAGGTGTGTATAAAATGATTCCCGCCCTCGCCATAACAATCACCATCACCGGCAACAACTACGACAGGAAGTTTATGGTTAGCAATTTTAAGACCAACAGCATTAGGGAGAGCCCGTCCATGAAGAGAATGGAACCCATATACTTTGATAAAGTCCGCCATATTGCCTGAACAACCAATTCCAAAAACAATTGCAAAATCCCAAGGGTTCCATCCCATTTTAACCCAGGAGGTTTTTAGAGCTCCCCAAATACCGAAGTCGCCGCAACCCGGACACCAGGTGGGAAATCTATTTGTTTGATAATCAGCTACGATCATAAGCTTTTAGTTACCTTATCAATAATTTCATCCTCGTAAAATGGCCTGCCGTCATACTTTAATAAATAATCATCAACAACTACGCCAGTTTCTCTCCTTAAAACCTTTCCCATCTGACCAGTGGAATTCCCTTCAATCATTATTCGTTTTTTAGACCTGGATAAAATATTCGAAATTGCCTTACGTGGAAGGGGCCAAACATGATTTAAATGTAAAAAATTAACAGTTTTTCCAGCTATTACATAATTATTTTGCGCCAAAGCCGAAATAACTGGTCCTTTGGTTGAACCCCAGGCAATTAATGTAATATCGCTATCCATATCTCCATATAAATTAGGTGCGGGTAAATTATTTTCATATAAAACTAATTTTCTTGCTCTTTTATTTACCTGCTTTATCCTCTGGCTGCTGTCCTCAGTTGATAAGCCATTTTCCTCATGTTCATACGAATTAGTAAGAAAATAGGTTCCTTTGGTACCGACAATTACTCTAGGAGAAATACCATCAGAAGTGTCTTGGTATCTTAGGTACTTTGATAAATCTGTTGTGTTGCCAGAAGTAATTAACTTACCTCTATCAATTTTTATTTTTGTAAAATCAAAAGGAGCGGCTGATTTATGGCTCTCAGCCAAATACTTATCAGAAAGTATAAACACCGGCGTCTGATAAATATCAGCAAGGTTAAAAGCTTCTACGGTTAGCCAAAAAGCTTCCTCAACATCACCAGGAGATAGAATAATTCTGGGAAATTCATCTTGAGCTGCATGCATAAGAAATTCAAGGTCGGCCTGAGCTGTCCATGTTGGCAATCCCGTAGCAGGACCTGGTCGTTGACCTTCAAAAATAACAAGAGATGTTTCAGTAAGACCTGCAAGACCTAAACCTTCAACCATCAATGAAAAACCGCCTCCTGATGTCCCAACCATTGCTCTAATACCACCATAAGAAGCACCGATACCCATATTAATAACAGCTATTTCATCCTCCGCATGTTTTACAACTATTCCACATTCATCAGCTTTTGCAGCCATGAAATGAAGAAGACTTGAAGAAGGACTCATGGGGTAGGCGCAATAAAATCTGCAGTCAGAAGCCAGAGCTGCCAAACCAATAGCTTCATTTCCAGTAAGAACAATTTGGTCATTTGTTTTAGAAGGTGTAAGTTTTTTTGCGAATTTATCTTTGTAATTATTTGAAACATAATCATATCCTAAAGTTGCAGCGATAGAATTGTCCTTAACAACTTGCTCACCCTTATCCAAAAACATATCTTTAATAACCAGAAGCATTGTTTCTTTACTAAATCCAATAACAGCACATGATGCTCCAAGAGCTACATTATTTTGCATAACTAAACTTGCACCGGCCTCTTTTATAATTTTAGCTATAGGAACCGCAAGTAAAATAACTGAAGGAGCAAAATCTGTAGCTGAAATTTTTGTTTTCTCGTTATCGTATATAATAACAGAATCATCTTTCATTTCATCCTTATGTAAACTAACAGTTTCTTGGTTTAATGCAACCAAAATATCAACTTTTCTCTCCTGGCAATAAACTTCGTTAGATGAAACTCTTACTTCGTATACATTATGACCTCCCCTTATTAAAGAAGGATATTCAACATAGTCAAATATGTGAAAGCCTTCTCTTATAGAGACTTTGGAAAACATAAGTCCTACTGTCATAATCCCAAATCCAGCCTCTCCTCCGATTTTCCATGTTAAGGTTTGTTGTGGCAGGTTGTTCATGGATTAATCCCGCTAAGCGGGGTAAACTTGATTACCAGATTGGTCTGTAATAATTATGGCAGCAACTGGGCATGATTTTGCTGCGTCTAAAAGGACCTGGTCTGACTCTTCTCCAATTGTTGGAAGTGTTATTGCTTTTGCCTCATTATCAAGCTGAAAAGCTTTAGGAGCTATAGCAACACATGAAGCGGCTCCTATACAAAGGTCTCTTATAACTTGTACTTTATATTGTCCCATTAATTTTTATTGTATCAGAGAAATAGTCTTGTGCAAAACTTCCAGTGGCAAAAGTGCGCATTTTAAACGGGTTGGCGTAAGAGTAATGCCTAATAATTTTAAAATGTCATCTTTATTCATCATATTTATTTGGTCGATATTTTTACCCAATACATTCTCAGTTAAAAGAGAAGCCGAAGCTATTGAGATTGCGCAGCCTAAACCATGGAATTTAATGTCAGTTATTAAGTTATTTTTAACAATAATATCCATACTAATATCATCACCACAGGAAGGATTATTTTGGCCTGATGAAACAGTGGGTTTTAGAATTCTGCCAAAATTATGGGGGTGGTTATAATTATCAAGAATTATTTCTCTGTAAATGTCCATATTACTTTTTTAAGTCCTAAAACCAACTTGTCTATGTCATTTTTAGTGGTATATATATAGAAACTTGCTCTTGCCGAAGCGGCTATTCCAAGTTTTTGGTGAAGCGGCATTGCACACTGATTGCCGCTTCTAATACAAATATTTTCACTATCCAGAATTTGGGCTATGTCATGAGGATGTATACCTTCAATTGTAAAAGCAATTACTCCTCCCCGCTCAACTGCAAGAGTGGGGCCATAAATTTTTAACTTATCTACTTTTGATAATTCTTTTAATGCGTAATCTGTTATTTCGATTTCGTGTTTTCGAACTTTGTCCATACCAATCTTAGAAAGATAATCTATAGCTGTTCCCAATGCAATTGCTCCGGCAATATGAGGCGTACCTGCTTCAAATTTATAGGGAATCTGTTTAAAATCAGTTTTTTCAACTGTTACCCTCGATATCATTTCTCCACCATAGTTAAATGGAGTCATACCATCTAAAAGTATCTTTTTACCCCATAAAACTCCTATTCCAGTTGGACCTAACATCTTATGTCCGGAAAAACAGTAAAAGTCACAATCTAAATCTACAACATTTATTTTCATATGCGGGACAGCCTGAGCCCCATCAACTACAACCACACAATTTGGATTTGCTAATCTCACCTGTTTTATTATTTCTTTGACTGGATTAATCGTTCCAAGAACATTTGACACATGGGTTAGTGCCAATAATTTAACATTGGTAAGAAGAGATTTATGTAGAATAAGTTTTCCATTTTCATCTATATCGAATATTTTAAATTCTGCTCCTTTTTGTTTACACAACTGTTGCCATGGAACAAAGTTGCTATGATGCTCCATTATTGAAGTTAGGACAACATCTCCCTTTTTTATATAGTTTTGCGCCCAGCTGTAATAAATTAAATTTAAAGCCTCAGTGGTATTTCTTAAAAAAATTATTTCTTCTACTTTTGCACCTATAAAATTTGCGACTTTTTCACGGGCTTTTTCATATTCCTCAGTTGCTTTTTCTGATATTTTATAAACTCCTCTGAATACGTTTGCAGAATAATTGGAGTAATAATCGGAAACTGCATTAATAACACTTTGAGATTTTAAAGTTGTAGCTGTAGAATCTAGATAAACTAGATCTTTTTGTCCCCTAAAAATCGGAAAATCACTTTTAATATTAATCATTTTATTTATATACCCCCACCGTTAGTATTTTGTTGGCTAAAAACTTTTATTTCTCTTTTGTTTTCTTAATTAGTACGCTATTTTATTTAGAGACAAAATCAGCCGATCGGTTCTTTTTGTCAAAGAATATCCCCTTTGTCATCCTGAGCGATCCCGCAGAATGCGGGGGAGTCGAAGGATCTCTTTACCAAGATTCCTCGACTGCGCTCGGAATGACGAATTATGACCCATTCATATTATAAATTTATATAAATATCATTTCCTTCTTTGGTAACTCTATATGTTTTTAAATTGGAAGTTGCTGGGGGAGTTTTGACCGCTCCGGTTTTTGCCTCAAAAACTGATCCGTGGCAACCGCAAATTATTTTTTCTCCATCTAAAAAACCTTCTGTGGAAAATGAACATTGCTCGTGAGTACATGTATCATCCATGGCAAAAAAATCTCCACCAATATTACAAACCACAATTCGTTTTCCGGAAACATTGAATGATTTCATTGAAGCATCCGGAATATCAGATGTAGATGCTATCTTTATTTTACTAGGCATAATTTAATTTTCTATTAATTTTATCACGCACTTTCTTTTGAAGCTTGTGATCTGTAATCCTTTGCAGAACTCCTTCAAAAAAACCTTCTATTATTAATTTTTCTGCCTCCTTTTTTGATAAACCCCGGGACTTTAAATAAAAAAGTTGTTCTTTGTCAATTTTTCCGACAGTTGCACCGTGTGTACATCTTACACTATTTGCCAATATTTCAAGTTCTGGTTTAGTATCAACTCTAACATTTTCATTCATTACTAAATTTTCGTTTCTCTGGTACGCATCACTCCCTTGTGCTTCCTTTTCTATCTTAATTAAACCATCATAATCAAGTTTACTGTTATCAAATAGGACACTTTTAATTAACAAGTCACTTTTTGTGTTAGGCGCCAGATGTCTTTGAGTAGTTCTTATAATAAACTGATCATTATTTTTACCAATAAACAATCCTAATATCTGAACTTCCTCACTATCTTTGGCAAGTTCCACAGAATAATTGCCTGGTTTATCAATAACTATGGTTTTTTTCATCTTATCCCACTGATCCTTCCATCTGCAGTTGAATTAGTCTGTTCATCTCAACTGCATATTCTAAAGGTAGTTCTTTAACAATTGGCTCTATAAACCCGTTGACTACCATTGCTTCTGCCTCCTCAGTTGTTAATCCTCTAGACTTTAGGTAAAATAATTGTTCTTCCCCAATTTTCGATACTGTTGCTTCGTGTTCTATTTGTACCAAATCTTCTTCAATCTTCATTGTAGGATAAGTGTCTGAACGGGAAGCGGGATCAAGAATTAATGCATCACAAACTACTTTTGATTTAACATTTTTCGCTCCCTTTGATACATGCAGTAATCCTCTATAAGAAGTCCTTCCGCCATCTTTACTTATTGATTTTGAAGTAATTCTTGATGATGTATCTGAAGCCATATGAATTGCTTTTCCACCAGCGTCTTGGTGTTGATTTTTCCCAGCATATGCAATTGAAAGAACCTCTCCTCTAGCCCCTCGGCCCATCAAATATACTGAAGGATATTTCATAGTCAGCTTAGAACCTAAATTACAATCGACCCACTCACCCACTGCTTCTTCTCCTACTACCATTCTTTTGGTAACTAAGTTATATACATTAGTTGACCAATTTTGAATTGTTGTATATCTCACTCTCGCTCCCTTTTTAACAATAATCTCAACAACAGCACTATGTAAAGAGTCAGTCGTGTAAATGGGGGCGGTACAATTGTGAACCACGAAACCTCTAGTAAGATAGGAGTTTAAATCCAAAACATCTAAGTTGAATACAGGGCCATGGTAATCAGTCTTAGTAATTTCTCTAATTGGGACTAGGAAATAATTTTTTGTCTCTCTTACCTCTGACCATTGTTTTTTAGGGGTATAAGTTAATACGTACTGGGTCTTACGAAAGATTTTTCTACCAGCTATGTAATCTTCTGAAGCTTCTCTGATTTGAATCGATAGAAACATCCCAAGTCTTGCAAATAACTCTTGAATTTGCCTAGCAAGAGCCTCTGAGGCAGTTGATGCCCGCATAAGAATACTTCTTCCATTTTTTCTTTTGAGAATATTTCCATCCCCCAACCAATATGAATCTAAAAATATTTTAAGTTTAGATCCTGTCAATTGCATAATTTGCGTACTTAATATTTTATTTGCAGCACCTTTACTGCAATGGGTTAAACATAGATCTCTGAGCATTTTGGAATAAACTCTTATTTCTACGGCATGCTTCTTGCTGTCTTTGATAATCATTGGTTTCTTGCTACTAACAACAGTGATTGTTTTAATAAGTCTTTCAATTGTCGTTTTTTCTTTTTCATTTAAAGAAAATGCAACAATGGGAACTTTGAGCTTGTTATGAATATATGTTGATCCTTCAGCAAGATAGAGACCTAACAAAAACAGTTCGTCATCAGCAAAATTTATTTGAACTGAGGGACTGATTTTTGGAAACACAATGAAGTCGCCTTTTTCTAATTCTCCCGCTCTGATATATTTAGGATTTTCTTTGAGAAGTTTTTTTGTGTTTACTTCAGCAAGCCAATTATTACGAATTCTACCTCCTACGTTACTTCTTTTCACAACTAGCACTGGATGTTCGGGTGTTAATTTAAATTTGTTATATGGAGAAACTGGCCGAATATTAATAAGGTTACCTTTATAATTTCTTACCATAATTGCTTTTACTTTATGCAGTTTCCCGTCTTCAGATACAACAAGATCTGACGGTTTGATGGATTCAATATTAACCCATTTATCCCCAAGACTTACCTGCTCACCAGCTGGCAAACAACCTTCTACGTAGTGAACAAAGCTTCCCTCATCGGCAATAATAAGCGTCCTCTCAAACTGGCCCATATTTGCAGCATTAATTCTGAAGTATGCCTGTAAAGGCAATTCAACACTTACCCCTTTGGGAACATAAATAAAACTTCCTCCACTCCAAACAGAACTATTCAATGCGGCAAATTTATTATCAAGAGGTGGAATAACTGTTCCGAAATACTGACGGACTAATTCTGGATACTCCCGTAGTCCCGAATCCATATCTAAGAAAATTACTCCTTTTTTGGATAACGACTTTTGAATACTTTTATACACAACCTCAGATTCCCATTGTGCTGAAACCCCACCTAATAACATTTTTTTTTCAGCTTGTGGAATACCTATTCGATCATATGTTCTTTTAATCTCCACTGGTAATTCTTCCCAAGAAGCAGCCTTTTTATCTATTGGTTTTAAATAATAATAAATATTGTCAAAATCAATTCCAGTTAAATCTCCTCCCCATGTTGGCATGGGTTTTCGTTCAAAAAAAGTAAGGGATCGTAAACGAAAATCCCGCATCCATGCTGGTTCCTTTTTCTGCCAGGAAATTTCTTCAACAATTTTTCTATTCAAACCCTTGCGTGATTTGAATATGTATTTTTCCGGCTCACGAAAACCGTATTTATATTTATTAACCAACGATGGTTGCATAGCCTTTTTTTTCAATTCTGTTAATTAAGGAATAATTTCCTGTTTTAACTATATTACCTTTAATCAGCACGTGAACAAAATTTGGTTTTATGTAGTTGAATATCCTTTGATAGTGGCTAATAATTAAAACTCCTGGTTTTTTGTCTGATTTAATATATCTATTTATACTTTCAGATACTGATTTTAAAGAATCTACGTCTAATCCGGTATCAATCTCAT
>JACOXO010000023.1 GCA_016182365.1 Candidatus Gottesmanbacteria bacterium
TTATAGAAAAGAAGCTCCATTAAATTACTGCCCATCATGCAAAACAGTTCTAGCAGATGAACAAGTTATAGATGGAAAGTGTGAACGTTGTGGGACTGAGGTCGAGACTAGAAAAATGTCTCAGTGGTTTTTTAGGATTACAAAATATGCCGGAAAACTTTTAGAAAATACGTATAAAATTGACTGGCCGGAGAAAGTATTGATAGGCCAGAGGAACTGGATAGGGAAAAGTACAGGTAGCCAAATTACTTTCAAAATCCAAGGTAGGGACATTCCTATTGAGGTTTTCACTACAAGAATTGATACGGTCTATGGAGTAACAGCAATAGTTATCGCTCCAGATACTTCACTTCCAATGGAAATTGCCACTTCTAATCAAAAACAAGCAGTCACGAACTACATTAAGAATTCCAGGCCATCAGACAGGAATGAAAAGACAGGCGTATTTACCGGAGCTTATGCTATTAACCCTTTCTCCTCAGAGTTAATACCTATCTGGGTAGGCAACTACGTTGTTGGCTGGTATGGGACTGGAGCAGTTATGGTGGTTCCAGGACATGATGAAAGAGATTTTGAATTTGCAAATAAATATGACTTGCCAGTAAAAAGGGTAATAAAAACTAAGCAGGGGGATTTGCCAAGTACAGATTACGGTGTTTTGGTTGATAGTGGAGAATTTAGCGGTCTTAGTTCAAAAGAAGCTATTTTGGCTATGAATAAGTATCTTGAGGATACAGGATCCGGTAAAGGGACAGTTCAGTATAAGCTTAGGGATTGGATTATTTCCCGCCAAAGATACTGGGGAGCACCAATACCGATGATTTATTGTAGCAAATGCGACTGGCAGCCGGTGCCTGAAAAAGATCTACCGGTTTTACTACCTGAAGTTGAGGATTATCAACCTAAGGGAAAAGGTAAATCGCCCTTAGCTTTGGTTGATGATTTTGTATATACAGCTTGCCCAAACTGTGGCGGCCCGGCTGAAAGGGAAACAGATGTTTGCGATACTTTCTTAGATAGCGCCTGGTATTTCCTGCGCTATCCCAGCGTAAAAAACACCTCGGATGGTGGCCCCGCCTCGGGCGGGGACTCCTCCGAGGTGAAAGAGGTTTTGCCTTGGGATCCTGAAATTACCAGAAAGTGGCTTCCTGTGACTAAATATATAGGTGGAGCTGAGCATACGGTTTTACATTTATTGTATTCCCGGTTTGTTGTTATGGCCTTAAAAGATTTGGGTTATCTTGATTTTAATGAGCCATTCCCAAGTTTTTTTGCCCACGGCCTGATTATTAAAGAAGGCGCCAAGATGAGTAAAAGCAAGGGAAATGTTGTTGTTCCAGATGAGTATATCAAAAAATATGGTAGTGATAGCCTGAGAACTTACCTGATGTTTTTAGGTCCATATGATGCAGGAGGAGATTTTAGGGATTCAGGCATGTTTGGGATGTTTAAATTTATAAGAAGAATCTGGAATTTATTCCACTTTATTGAAAAAACGGGATCAATAACTTCAATTGAGGTTAAAGTAGCTCTATATAAGACAATTAAGAAAGCCACAGGGGACATTCCTAAATTTAAGTTTAACACAACAATTGCCTCATTTATGGAATTTACGAACGTATGGGAAAAAGATAGAAATGTAATTTCCCAAGAAGATGCGGTCTCTTTTCTTAAAATCCTGGCTCCATTTATGCCTCATATGACGGAAGAAATATATCAGAAAATCAAAAATCAAAAATCCCCGGCCTCGCTCCGCGAAGCGTGGCGGGCAAAAATCAAAATTGAGGAAGATTTTCAATCTATTCATATTCAGAATTGGCCGGTTTACGACGAGAAGTTATTGGTCGAGGATAAGGTTAATATTGTGGTTCAGGTAAATGGAAAGTTGCGTGCACAAGTTGTGGTGCCTGCAGATAAAGCTTCCGATCGTGAATATGTAATTGAAGAGGTTTCTAAAAATAAGATTGTAAAGAAATATGTAAATGACAAGCTCAATGCCAAAAAAATAATCTTCGTTCCCAAAAGGCTGGTTAATTTTGTAATATAGGTTGACTTGACAACAAAAAATTAGTATACTTTCTACTTAATTTATATGGCAGAACGAAAACATACTGATTTCTCGAAATTTGAAGCTCAAATGTCTGATTTAGAAGGAATGCAAACAGCAGAACAAAGAAAACTAACAGATCTTGTTCTTCAAAAGGAACAACTTAGATGGCAGTTAGCTGAAGTAGATTCTAGAATCGCAACCTTAAAAGCAAGTAATTCCAGGAAAGCAAAAGCATTAACCAGTATAGAACTCAAATATCAACAAGCAATAGCTGATCAAATTGAGCAGTTTAACATAGATATGGCAAGATTAAGTCAAAGTCAAGAACCAATAGTAAGAGACGTGGGTAATATTATGGCTTCTATCCTTGCCGATAAACTGGCTCTAGAACATATGCCCTATATAGTTGATAAATTAAAACGAGTTTTTGTTATAAATACCACAGGTAGTAGTGAAAAACCTACTTGTGATATAGAGTTAGCTGTACAAAATGATTCCTACCTAGTTGGTTTTTCAACCCAACTTAGTACTGTTCTAGAAAAAGATGTACAATCTGTAATTCAAAGACAAACTGTTTCAGCTGAAGTTCCCGAAGGTTTTGAGGTAAATCCTTGGATTTTTGGATTTCAAATAGATATGAGTCAGGAGCAACCATCAGCCAAAGCAATTTTGTTTGCCAGTAAGACTAATATTATTAAAAACGAGAATATAATGGTACCTTTTGTTCTAGATAGAGATCCTGCCAGTTCCATAATTTTAGACCTTGTACACTCAACCTTATCTTCCGGTGATATAATATTAGATTACCTTCCAGGTAGAAAAGGATTTCATACTGTTCCGAGAGCGTATCGTAAAGAGTAAGATTTCTAATTTTCCGGTTGGCTGGCATCATTTTTGATATTCTCCTAAATATTTTACGTAATTTAGCTTTACATCTTTCACAAAGTCTATATCTGCTGTATACAAATTACAGTTTTTTTCCTGAGCTAAAACTGCGTAGGCACCGTCATATACTGAAACATGATACTTTTTGGAAAAATTGATTGCTTTATTTATCAATTTATAAGTAATAGGTTCAATTTTAATTCCTGTTTCTTCAAAGTCTTTAATAAATATATTTATTTTATCGATACTAAGCTTAGTTTTTGTAGCCCAGGCGTTAGCAAGTTCATAGATAATAAGATCAGGAGCAACAATAATTTCCTTATTTGTAAGATGTTCTTTAAGAAGACCCAAAGATTGAGATAAAAGTTCTTCTTTTTCTGTAGCAAACCATTTAAAGGCAACAGAGGTGTCAATAACTACCATTTTCCTTGATTTCTCATTTCTCTTAATGTTTTAACTATGTCAACTTTTTTCATAGAAGAAGCATATTGATTTGCATGATCTCTAATTTGGATAATAATTTGATCAGCAGGCTTGCTAGGACTTTTATTTGTACTTATTTTTTGTCTAATTACGGCAGACAAGCTTTTACTAGTTCTGAAAGCCTCTTCTTTAAGCCTTAAATAATCCTCTTCGGGAAGCCTGATATTAGTAGTTATATAGTTGTTCATATAATACAATTGTATCATTGTATTAGATATTGTCAAGTCCTAAAATAATCTTCGTCCCCAAAAGGCTTATTAATTTTGTAATTTAGATCACAATATGGTATAAATAAAATGTATGTCTGTAGATACAGAAGCAAGACTATATCGTCAATCTGCGCAAGTACAAAAGATATATGATACTAAGGTAACTCGCAGACAGGCTTTAGGAGGTGCAATAGCTTTCTTTGGATGGATTGGAGGTACAGCAGTCTCCGGTATTCTAGATAAACGATATCAAGACAATTTAGATAACCAAGTTCAGCGGCTTCTTCCTGGTCCCACTCAAGCAGAGATTGACGAAGCTGAACAAATAAGAGAAGCATTTCGTGATGGGGTAGAGCAACAAGTAAGCCAACAAATAACTCTTGATCCTGATAGTAATGTCCAGTTAAATTTTACTAAAGAAAATGCAGCTCAAGTTTTTGAGGCCCAAAAAACAACTATTAGTGCAAAAACAATTCAACAGGATCAGGTAGCATTTAAAGCAAGAATGGATCTACAAACACCATACGGATTTTCTACACAGATGAGCAGGCTTAAGACAGGTCGGGAACTTTCACTTGCTGAAATTCCTATCTCAATTGTAATTGGGCTTTATAGAGTATTTAAAAAACCAAAAATGAACCGTGAGGAAATAATATTTAATCCTAAACCAAATCCTGTAGTAACTTATATTACCAAACTTAGAACTGGTCCTATCGCCACAAGATTATCCTCAACAATAGACAGAGCTAAGTTAATATTCACAAGTCCAAAAAAATAATCTTCATTTCTGACTTCAAGTTAATTAAAATCAAAAATGAATGGCCAAGGAAAAGTATTTTAAAGTCGTTTATCGACAGGGAAGTCTTTAAAGCGACAAACCTTGGCCAAACAAAAAAGCTGTTTGCGATTCCTTATGTCAGAGTGTGGGTGAAATTACCTCATGAAAAAGTACCCGAAGACCGATACTGCTGCTCCAAGGAGAGCTAATAGTCCGAACAGGACTATAACTAGTCCTACAAAAAATAGGACCTTCTTGTCCATATAGGATCTCCTTTTCTGAGATTTGTCCCAGTCTGAACTCGATGAGCTCAATCGCCATTTATCATTTCACCTTTCCGGCGAATTGACTGTGACTGCATGGGTACGATTTCTCATACTCATAAAGACACAGCCAATTCAAATCCGCTTATGGATTATGGAAAAGTGAAATACAGCTTAATTGTCAAAGAACTTTATAAATAGGGAATTATTACTGCAAATAGTAATTTTCCCTATTTACAATCATTTATTATATACTAAAACTGAAATATACAAAATTGACCTAGCAGGGTGAGGCCTTTTGAGTTATAATTAAAATATGACTGAAGGCAATAGTGAGTTGTTACCTACAATTAATTCCAGCAGAAGACATGTCCTTAAGGCTGCAGGTACAATAGCAGCAGGTTTGGTGGCTAAAAAAGTTATCGATTCAGTTCAGATACCAGCTGCTAATCTAATAGATAGCCTAGTAACACCTAGGAAAATAGAACAGCTTCCAGAGAATGAGGTTAATAACGAAGAGTCAGATTTTTTTGTTATCATGCCGGGTTTAGGAGGAAGTGCAGAAGATCTGACCTATCTTCGCGGTCTTATGGATAAGAAATATGGTGCAGGCAATAACTTTGTTTTTTCTTCTATTACCGAGCCTCAAGCTTACGCAAATAAAGAATTAGGAAATCATTATAAAGGTCAAGCTGAAAAAACCGCTAAAGCAGCAGGGAAAAAAGATTTGGAAGTTTTGGGACATTCCTTGGGTGGTCCAGAAATGCTCGAATTTGCTAAAGAAATACTAAAAAGTGATTGGAAGGGAGGATCTTTAAGATTAGATTTTTATGTTTCGCCTGGTTTAGGTATAACTGGAGCTTCATCTTTAGTAGATGCATTAAAAAGAATACAAGATATGTCCGCTCGTTTTGGAGAATTCGATCAGCATATTCTTGATCCACTCGATGAAAGTTATTATCAGGGTAAAACTTTAGATGTGCCACAAGGTTTTAAACTTATTCCAGATACTAAAGAAGCCCGTAAGACGAGGAGAAATGAATTTCGAACATTAGCAGCTAATAATCCTGAAGTAATATCTGAAGATCCTAGTAAACCTGCAGAGCAAGTTGTAGCAGAAATAGATTCGTTAACCCAAAGAATTAAGCAAACAACAGATCCAAATGAGGTGGACAAAATTCTAACAGAAAGAGGTTTGCTTTTAAGGCATACTCTTGATTATCTTGCAGCAGGTAAATATATTCCAGCTGGCGAACATGCAGTATACCTTCAAAGGTATGGCGAAGATGTCAGCCAATTAAGTCGGAATGTTCTTTGGGTACGAGCAAACTTACTTTCAAGTCTAGGTAAATTAGCAATCAATCAAGCAAAAGGAGTAGATGAAACTCTTGCAGAGATTGTTAGAATAGCTGAAAGAAAAGGGGTTAAGGTGGATGTTAATCTAGTTAGAGCAGAGCATGATTTAGCTTTGACAGCCCAGGATGTTAAAGTTTTAAAAACAAGATTAAGTCAAAGACAGCTTGGAGATTTAGTAAAAACAATGCTATTTTTAGAAAACGAAGGTCATACTACCTTTGGTTACACTTCAGTTGTACCTGAAAAAATACTCCCAAATACTTAAAAGGGGACAGGGCTTGACTACTTCTAAATCAATTGTTATAACCTCTACATATGCCTCGAGTAGCCAGAGTAGCAGTAAATAACGCTTTTTATCATGTATTTCATAAGGGTAATGATAATCAAGCTGTATTTTTAGAAGAATCTGACTTCGAAAAGTTTTTAGCTAAGCTCAATGATTTAAAAGAGATCCGCGGTTTTGACCATAGTATATATTGTTACTCAATTTTACCATCCCAGTTTCATTTATTAATTTACGTTCGTAAAACTCCTTTGGCTAAGATTATAACTTCTTTACTTACAAGTTACTCGATGTATTGGAATAAGAAATATAAGAAAAAAGGGTCAGTATTTCAAGGTAGGTTTAGAAGTAAAGTTGTAGACCCAAAAGAATATTTTCTTAGGTCTTCAAGATATATTCATGCCCAACCTTCTTATTTTGGGTTGTCTACAGATCCCTCTCTTTACCCTTATAGCAGCCTTGGGGAAATCATGGGAATATCTCATCTGAAATTAATTGATAAAAAGCAGGCGCTAAAATATATTGGGGACAGTCCATGGGCACTTGAAGAATATAAAAAGAGTGTTGTTGAGACAATTGACCAAATACCTAAACTGAAAAATAAATTCACGTTCGCTCATCAGATAGAAGTAAAAGACAAAAATATTGAGATAGAAAGCATTAAACAAAAAGAAAAAATGAAGGTAAAAACTAAAGTACAAGGTTTTTTAAAACGATATTTTAAATGATTTCCTGGTTATTGATTTTTATAATTTCCGGTCGTAATATCAATTTATGACTAAGTCGGCGGAGAATAAGCTTATATTTCTTATAGCATCATTTTGCGAAGATTCCAAAGAATGGATAGATGTATTTTCTTCACCTCTTCCTAGAATTTCAGGTTTTCCTAAAAGAGATAAATCAATCCGTTTAGGTATTTCCGGGCTTCTTAAGAAGGAACTTCTGGATTATAAAGAGGTTGGTGAGACTATAGTTATAAGGCCAACTCAAAAAGCGTTTCAGATGCTCTCACTCGAGTACCCATTTTATAATAATTTTATTTCTAAATGGGATGGAAAGTTTCACCTTATAAGCTATGACCTTCCTGAATCCAATAGAAAAATAAGAGATGGTTTGAGGTGGATTTTAAAAAGCTATAAGCTTGGTCTTCTCTCGCAATCAATCTATGTGAGTGCTTATGACATTAAAAAAGATCTATATAACAATATAAATAATAAGGTGGCCCGCCTGCACTTGCCTTCTGCAAGAGCAGATGGCGGGCAGGCTAAAGATGCAGTTTCAATTTTTACTATAACTTTAAATATGGAACAATTACCCCAGTTTTGTAAGCTTGTTTGGAATATTGACAAGCTTAATTCCAGTTATAACCAGATTATTTCAAGTTTAAACTCGGCAATATCTAAAATCAAACTAAGAAGAACAAGAATTGAGGTTTTTAGAAAATCATTTATTGAGTATAAGAAGCTTTTAGAATCTGATCCTGGGATTCCTTTTGAACTTATTAAAAATGAAAACTACCATTTACAGATCAGGAAATTATTTAAAAAATTGCAGAAAATGTTGTGATTGACAGATTTAAAATTCCAGTTGCTTTAACCATTATTGCAGTTTCATTTATCGCCTTTGGTATTTATCACACTATTAACAAAAATAACCGGAATTCAGTTAAATTTATAGAAGATGAAACTATTGCCTCAAAATCTGCAACAATTGTAGTTCATGTAGCTGGTGCTGTATTAAACCCTGGTGTTTATGATTTAGCTCCTCAAACCAGGGTTGGTGAAGCAATTGAAAAAGCAGGCGGATTTGCAAATAATGCTGATAAAGTTAAAGTAGATAAAATCCTGAATTTAGCTCAAATATTAAACGACGGAGCAAAAATATACATTCCAAGTTTGGGAGAAGAAATCACTCAACTAACTCAAGAAATTATAATTAATCCTGATATCAATAGCATAAGTATTAATAACGCTTCAAAAACTGACCTTATGAATTTAACTGGTATTGGGGAAGTCAGGGCTGATAAGATAATAAACAACAGACCGTATGGAAGTTTGAGTGAGTTGGTAGAGAAGAAAATTATATCCCAGAGCGTCTACAATGAGATTAAGGATAAGATCAGTTTATGACCAATCCTTTCATTCCTCTTATTAATTTCTATTTACCTGAACCTGAGGCGAGTTTATTAACAGGTATGCTTTTTGGTGTAACAGAAAATTTTTCTCCTGAGTTTAAAGAAGCACTGATAACTACAGGCACGATCCATGTTGTTGCTCTTTCCGGAACAAACATTAGTCTTATTACTAATCTTATAGCTAAATTTACTTTTTTTGCCGGTAGAAGATTGTCAGTTATTATATCAATCATTTCAGTTATCAGTTATGTTATTTTTGTTGGTCCCAGCCCAACAATTGTCAGAGCTGGAATAATGGGAGGAATTTCCCTTCTTGGATTGTATTTTGGCAGACAAGTGTTTGCACTCTGGAGTTTGGTATTTACAGCCATAGTTATGGTTTTATTTGATTTTTCAATTTTAACCAACGTCTCATTTCAATTATCCTTTTTTTCAACATTGGGAATTTTGGTTTTTGCTCCGAGTCCAGTGACTAGAGTGATAAAAAAAGATATAGATTTTATAACATCGATATTGATTGATATAAAAAGTATATTTTGGGAAAATTTGAGAACTACTCTTGCAGCCCAAATTGGGACTTTGCCAATTATCCTTTTTACTTTTAAAAGAGTTTCCACAATTGCTCCTTTAACAAACGTATTGGTTGGTTGGACTGTTCCTTTGGCAACCATATCAGGCATGATAGCTGTTTTATTAGGTAGTATATTTCCAGATTTAGGTTGGGTAGTAAGCTGGATCTCATACGCATTCCTATATCTGTTTGTAACGATAGTTGATTTAACAAGCAGGATTCCATTTGCAAACATTGCTATAACAATATGAATAAAGGTAAGTTGGTGCTTGGCAGTCTATTTATTTTACTGCTAGTTAGTGTTATTTTTTGGTTTAATCCGAATGATCAAAAGCTTGTAATGTATTTTTGCGATGTAGGACAAGGGGATAGTATTTATATTCGATTCCCCAATGGTGATGACATGCTTGTAGATGGTGGACCAGGGAATAAAGTATTAGATTGTCTAGCTGAGTCTATGCCTTTTTATGATAGACATATAAACGTAGTAGTCCTAACCCATCCACAAAAAGACCATCTAGGAGGTCTAGTTCCTGTTATACAAAGATATAGTTTAGACTATTATGTTAGTACTCCGGTTGGCAATAATACTGATTCCTATAAACAGCTTAAAAAGTTGATTGAAGATAAAGGAATAACTGTTAAGAATCTTTATGCCGGTTCACAAATACAGTTTGATACAGTTTTATTTAAATTGTTCTGGCCAGAGAAGAATTGGATGGCAACAAATGTCTTGGGGGCCTCGACAACAACTTCTGATTTAAATGATTTTTCTGTTATGGGTATATTGGAGTATGGGAATTTTCAAGCAGTGTTAACAGGAGATGGTGATATCCGGATACAAGATAATATATTAAATAATCATTTGATAGATAATGATATACAAGATATTGAAGTGTTGAAAGTTCCGCATCACGGATCAAAAACAGCAATGACAGATCAGTTTTTAAATAAGATAAAACCAAAGCTGGCTGTAATTATGGTTGGAAAAAATAGCTATGGCCACCCAAGTCCAGAAATTATTGAGAGGCTAGTAAAGATTGGCACTCAAGTCAAACGCACTGATATAGAAGGAACTATTAAGATACAAAGTGATGGTGTTAATTGGACAGTTGGTCATTAGTCTTTTGTCCTTAGCCAATAGCTAAAGACCATAGACCATTGACTAGCTACAGTGGTACAATATCTCTATGGTTAAAACAAGAATAGAAATGGCACGGGAGGCCTTTAAAAAGAATGACTTTAATAAGGCAAGAGAAGCTCATCAAAAAGGAGCAATTATTCAGGGTATCCATCACGAACCGCATACTAAATTTTCCCTTTCTGATATTATTTTAGGAGGTCAGGATGGTCTTGTTAATGTTTTAGGAGTTATTCTTGGAGTTGCCGCGGCTTCCAGTGAGGTAAGGCTGGTTCTTGCCGCTGGTTTTGCCGCAGCATTTGCTGAAAGCGTTTCAATGGGAGCCGTTGCCTACACCTCAACCATATCTGATCTGGATCATTACCAAAGCGAACTAAAGCGGGAAATGTGGGAAATAGAACATTTTCCCAAAGAAGAGGCAGAGGAAATAAAACAAATATACATTCTAAGAGGTTTTAAAGGGCAACTTTTACAAGATACGGTTAAAACAATTACCGGAAATAAAAAAATTTGGCTAGATGTTATGATGGAAGAAGAGTTAAAGCTTACACCTATTGAAAAAAGTCATGCATTCAGATCAGCATTCATCGTAGGAATTAGTGCAATAATAGGCTCTATTATTCCGCTTTTACCATTTTTGTTTTTGCCCATTTCAACCAGTATTCCAGCCTCAATAATATTGGCCGCAGTTGTATTATTTATAGCAGGAGTTTATAAAGCTAAAGTTACAATTGGCTCTCCAGCAAAGTCTGGACTAGAACTTATGTTTATTGGTATAGTTTCAGCATTAGTTGGTTATTTAATAGGTAGTTTATTTAAGGCAACACCCACAACATGAATCAAATTAAAGTTAAACTAGAAGATCAAATCTTAAAAACTATTTACTCTTTATATCCTCAGACAACAGAGGAGATAAATAAAGATTTTGTAGAAATTTCTGTTCCTGGCGAATTTTCATTTGGGGATTTCTCAACAACAATTTGTTTAAAACTTGCAAAAATTGTCAAACAACATCCAATGACAATTGCCCAATCGATTCTTAAAAGTCTTGGAAAGGTTGAAGATTTAGGAATTTCAAAAGTAGAAATTAAATCTCCAGGGTTTATAAACTTTTTCGTCAACACCGAAATAATTATCACTCAAGTCAATTATCTGCTAGCAAAACCTCAGGATTTCGGAAAAAATACTATAAGTCTTAAAGTTTTTGAAACCTTTCTAAAAAAACAATCAAAAGACATCAAACTACGTCATCCGCCTTCGCATAAAGCTACGGCGGACAAAGAAATTCGACTTCTTTTTGAATTTGCAGACCCAAATCCTTTCAAAGAATTCCACATTGGGCACCTGCGAAATATAACTTTAGGAGAATCTTATTGTAGGCTTTTGGAGAATTTGGGAATAGAAGTTATAAGAGTCAACTACCAGGGAGATGTTGGTATTCATGTTGCCAAAGCAATTTGGGGATTTAGGAAATTAGAAACTAAAACCTGGGATGTTAAAACTCTGGCCAAAGCATATGTTTTAGGTAGCCAAGCTTATGAAGAAAATGCAGATGCAAAAAAAGAAATTTTAGCAATTAATCTTGCAATTTATAATCATGATAAAAGTGTAGAAGAGGAATGGAAGCAGGGAAGAAAAATAAGTCTTGAGGCTTTTGAAGAAATTTATAAAAGAGTTGGTACTGTATATAAGAGATATTTTTTTGAAAGCGAAGTGGCAAATGAGGGTATCAAGATTGTTAAAGATCATATTAAAGATGGAGTTTTTGAAAAAAGTGAGGGAGCTATTGTTTACAAGGGAGAAAAAGATGGTCTTCATACCAGGGTGTTTATAACCAAGGAAGGATATGCAACTTATGAGGCTAAAGATTTGGCCTTGGCAATTATTAAATATGAAGAATTTAAATATGATGTCTCAATAATTATTACAGGTCATGAGCAGGCAGAATATTTTAAGGTTATGCTTGCTGCACTTTCCCATGTCCGGCCGGATTTAAGAGAAAAAACCCTGCATATGACTTTTGGCATGGTTAACTTAAAAGGGGAAAAGATGACTTCAAGAAAGGGAAATGTGATTACAGGAAACTGGCTTTTGGATGAGGCCAGGAAAAAAGCTTTTGGATTAATTACAAAAGAAGATTATACTCCTGTTGAAAAGGAGGACATATCAGAAAAAGTGGCAGTAGGGGCAGTAAAATATTCTATGCTTAAATTTTCCCCAAAAAGTGATATCCTGTTTAACTTTGATGAGTCGGTGTCATTGGAAGGGGATTGCGGACCCTACATAATGTATACTTTTGCAAGGACACAGAGCGTCCTTAGAAAAATTCGAAATTCGAAATTCGAAATTCGAAATAAAAACTATAAATTAAACAACGAAGAAACCGCTTTATTGAGATTGATCTATAAGTATACACAAGTATGCTTTGAGGCAGGGGTAAATTTTGCACCCAATGTGATGACAAAATACTTATTTGATCTTGCCCAAGCATATAACCTCTTTTACAACAAACATCAAATATTAAATGCTCAAGATTCTGAAAGAAAATTTAGATTAGCATTGAATCAAGCTGTAGGCGAAATTCTTAAAAAAGGACTTTATTTGTTAGGGATTGATACAGTTAGTAAGATGTAAAAATTAATTTTCAATTATCAAGCACCAATTTTCAATAAATTATCAATTTTTTAATTTTCCATTTAAAGAATTTACTATTTTTTGAAAAATCATAGTCAATTCTTGAGTTTCTTTCCATAATATCCTTATTTCATCTTTATAGTTAGTTTCTGTTACCGCTAACATTCTAAGCCAATGTTTAGTTTCCTGAGCTTCTTTCTTGCAGATAAATATTTTGTTTTTAAAGTCTTTTCTGGAAGATGCATTATTTGCCTCAAGGTAATTAGCTCCAATACTTGTTGCTGATCTAACGAGCTGTTTAATTAAGACAGAATTAATTGAATTTTGAGGTATTTTTTTGAGAAATAAGATTACTGATTCACCAAATTTAGCTGTTCGTTCTTCCAGGTCATATTTATTATTTAATTGATTCATTGAAAATTCATTGTAAATTGTTAAATGAAAATTGATAATTGAATCTATTTACTTAAACTTCATTCCAAATATTTTTAAGATTATTGTTGTTGGTAAGAATAACAAAAGATATACAAGTAGATCAACCAGAGTTGTAATTCCCAAAACAAATACCAAAGGCCGCAGTATTTTTATAAGAAACCCTGTCATGCTCTCAGTTAATGTAAACCTGAAGCCTACATAGTAGAAGAGTATTACCATAATCACGATTGCCGGTATAACCAGAAATAGTTCCTGGACATCTTTTTTTGAAGTAAACATGGTTGCTGAAATCATGAATAAAGCGAGAAAGAGAAAATAGTTAGACAAGATACTAAGAGATGAAAGCGCTTGAATAGGGTCGTTGATAGGAGGAGAGAATGAAAACATATAATAAACTATCAATATAAGTAAAAGTAGACCAATTAAAGTAGGGGCAACGCCTATTATAGCCAGTCTTACCGGATCAACTTTTTCGATCTCACATGATCCTGCCTTAAACTCTCCTGTTTCTTTGTCTTTATGAGGATAAAGCATAATATCTCCGACTTCTGCTCCTAAAACCCGGGCAACTATAGCATGGGAAAACTCATGGATTGCAGTGCCTGGTATAAATAGCATTGTTACGATAGTTTTTGATAGTGTCTGACCCGCCTGCACTTGCCTGCGGCCAAAGACGCTGGCGGGCAGGTGGTGGGTGGGCAAGTAGACTAAGGTATACAAAAGATTAAAAATACTTCTGGAAATAAAAAATATCAGAAGAAAAAGTACAATTGCTGAGATAGAAAGTATGAGTAACATGTTTAATTTCTAATTATTCTAATTGATCTAATTACTCTAAAAAAGCACCAATTAATTAATTTCTAAATTGTAAATTATTTAGGTCAATTCTATAAAGTTATTTTAATTTATGAAAAATTGAGTTAAATATTAAATTCAATTCTTTTACTTCCTGCCAACTAATTCTAATTTTATCTATAAAACTTGGATCTGCTTTGGCTAACATCCGCAGAAAATGTTTTGCTTCTCTGGATTCCTTTTTACATATACCTATCTTATGTTTAAAATCCAGCTTACTTTCTGCGTCATCTGCCTCAGAATAATTCGCACCAATGCTGGTACCACATTTAATAAGCTGAGTAATTATTGGTCTGGTTATTTCATTTTTGGGAATTTCTTGGCAAAGCTCAATTATATCTTCACCAAATTTAGCAGTTCTTTCTTCTAAATCATATTTTCTTACTTGATGTTTTTGGGTCATTTCTTAGATGAATTAGAAATTAGGTCAATTAGGTTAATTCTATTCTGCTTTTTTCATCAAATCCTGCGGCCTGTCTATTGGAGTTGAGGGATCTACTCTAGGCTGGAAGTTAGGATCAACAGGATCCTGCTTAAACGGTTCTACCTTGTAGCCTTGAAGCTGTTTGCGGACTTCCTCAACTTCTTCTTCAGTCGAAGCTGATTCTAATAGTCTTGCAAAA
The DNA here is from genome assembly GCA_016182365.1 of Candidatus Gottesmanbacteria bacterium. GTDB lineage: Bacteria > Patescibacteriota > Microgenomatia > JACOXO01 > JACOXO01 > JACOXO01. The sequence goes on from JACOXO010000023.1 coordinate 14,701, forward strand.
TCATTATATAGTTTTGTTTCTACCTCAACAAAATCATTCTTATTGAATTGTCTTTTTCCATCTTTAACCTCGGCAAGAAGAGTATCGTAAGCTGCTCTAAGACGGATCCTAAATAGTTCTCCGTAAGCAATCCACATCTTCTGAGTGAGTTGAGCTTTAGTTTCAGAATTAAGGTTATCAATATTATCAAGTATCTGTTTTTTTGTTTCTTCCTTCATGGAAGAAGCATTTATTAATGTTTGTAAATTTACAGCCATATGTTATTTATATACTAAACGCTTGGATGGTAAAATACGCAAAATTTCTTCACCTGTTGCACTCTTAATTTCCCTCAATTCATCAGCTATAATAATTCTTTGTGCTGGATTTAAAGGTATATATTGGTTAGGTGGAGCCCCTGCTGGCGGGGGATTAAGCTGTTTTCTTCTCATTTCGCCGTATTCAGCTAAAAATCTATCAAGAGGTTGTCCGTTTATAACCAGATTCCCTTCGTTGGTAGCAGCTATTTGATAGTTCTGTCCTGCTATGGTAAGAGGCAGTAAACTAAATCCTCCCAAAAGACTCTTTCGTTCATCTGCTCGTTTTGATAGTACACTATCAGTAATTGCTGAAGGAATAACCACATTGAGTTCAACATAGGGATTAGGTGCCATGCCTCCAGGATTTCCAGCAAATTCTCTTATAGCTTCTTCAAAAGTATTTCTGGTTCCTCTACTAACCTCAATAAATTTATAATCAACTGAAGAAGATCTTTTTTGATCTGCAGGTAAAGACCCGTAAAACCACTTAACAACTGCATCTTTCCAGCCTTGTAATTCTGCCTGGGCTCGTGTTAATGGCAAACTGTCAAATAAAGTCTGTGATGCTTGTAGTCTAAAGTTATAGTCTACAGTGTTTCCAATATCATTAACCTTCATTTCAACTTTAACTGTGCCTCCAAACAATGATTCATCGAGTTGATATTCAACTTTAACAGGTAGCCTAGCTCCTTTTTCAATTGGTGCTCCAGCTTGAGGATTAATTTCTGCATTTCCGATTTGGCCAAATACTGCTGCTTCCGGAGTTATTGTTTCTCTAGTTTTCGGAGCTTCATATATAGATTCAGCAAATGGATTACCTGATAGAGCAGCATTTAATCTATGATCAAGTATATTTTCAACTAGTTGAACAAGCTGAGGTCTTGATAAGGATGCAACCGACTCTACCACACTTGATAGAGCCTGTATTTGAAAGTCATTAAGTTGTTTCTGACGATTACTAAATGCTCTTTCTGCGGCAGTAATTTCTTTTTCTGGTGCTCTGTTCGCCCTTTTATCTTGAAGTATTTTTTGAGCTCTGTATAAGTTTTCTCTAGCGGTATTATAAGCATCTTGTAAATCAGTAATCGGGTTACCTGCTGGATCCATTACAACTATTAATCTACCCGTATAGTGTTCGATTTCTCTTGCTAGTTCAAATGCAGGGAGCAGGCCAGTTTGTATATTTTTATCTATATCTATAGAATTTTTAACACAGCCATTTGATTCAAATATCCCTTTAAGCCAATTATCGTATGTTTGTTCTATGTATTGTGGATCTGCATTAGAAAGATCTTCTATATCAATTCTTTTATCTCCTGATGTACCAAATCTAGCCATGATTAAAGGATATTCGTATTTAAATATGCTTACAATTTTCATTCTTACCGGATCTGGTTTTTCCTCCGGTCCCCCAGTAGCTTGAGTTTTAACTGCAACTAACCTAGCTTCTGTTGCTTCTATTTGTTTGATTATACTTTGTACTTGACTTATGTTTCTCGATCTTTCAATCGGTGTGTTTCCCACGGCTGTTTTTAACGCCGCCAACTCGGTAGTTAACGCATCAACAGTTCTTTCTGCTTTGGACATCGTTTCAGCTAAACCCTTAGCTTGTGCAATTTTCTCTTCCCAAGGTCGCATTTCCTCTTTTATCTCCTCCTTTTGTTTCTTTAGAGAGTCTATTCTATCTAAAGCTGTTTGGTGGGATTTTTCACTTAAGTTAAAATCTGTTTCAAGATCAACTAATTCTTGTCTGATTTGTGTGTTAGTTGGACGGGCTCGATATTGATCGTATTTCTTTTTAGCCGTAGTCATGGCTGTCATAGTTGCTTTTTCATCAGCAGTAGTTTGTGTTAACTCGTTTTCTACTGTAGTCAGTCTTGGTTTTAACGCATTAAATTGTTGTACGGCATATTGTTCATAATCGACAGGTGTTGCAGTACCTGTAGTTGGGTTAGGTTCATTTATAAAATCACTATATGCATCTTGGGCTTCAGTAAGTTTCTTTTGTGCATCATAAAGGGAGTCTTCACCTTTAAAGGCTTCGATTTGATCAATTCTATCCCTTTGCTTTTCGAGGTGTTTCTTTTCTGCCTCTTGTGCTGCCTTTTCAGCTCTTACTGCTTCGATTTGTTCATCAGTTACTGTACTTGCTTGTTTGCCCCGTTCTTTTGCTTCGCTTTCAAGCTGATCAAGTCTGTCAGTTCTATGACGGGTATCTTTAGATTTGTCAACTGCTTCTATACATTCTTGTTCACAGAAATCCCATACGCCTAGTTCGCTTGCTTGACGGTTTAAATCAATTCTTTGGTAATCTGTTAAATCTTCCCAATTCTGACCATTTGTTGTTAACATTGCTTCCATTCTGTTAACTATTAAGTTATGAACACGGTAACTATTTCTTTCAACTAAAGATTCAGGAGAAAGATTTTTTAATGCCAAATTCTCTGTTTTTTCAAAGTCAACTCCAAGAGATTCAAATGTTTTTTGTCTAGTATAAGCGAGCATATTTAGTCTTGATTGTCTAATTTCATCTGATTGACTAAGGAAAGCACCTTCAACATACCTGTTTGCAATAAATCTTTCCTGAATTTTTCCAAAATGCAGGGTAAACTCTGTTGGTTTTTCACCGCGTCTAAATTTAGCCCCAATTCTTTCAGCAAGAGATGGACCTATTGGTTTTGACGGTGTTCCACCATGTAAAAAAGTTGCCTCATCGGGTAGAGTAAATGTCATTGTTCTCTCACCCTTTTCTATACTGCTGTGGCCCAATGCACTCACAAATTCAATAAGTTCCCGGTCCACCATGTCTAAAACCAAAGCCAATTCCTGTTCATTGGTAAATAAATGTTCTTCACCGGTTGCAGTTCCATTTTTTTTAAGTTCCTCGATTGTTTTAGCTCTCCCTGAAGCTTTATCAAACAGATTTATTAGCAATCTATCGTTTCCCTGCAAATCCACTTTATAGCCTCTAAGTCCTTCTACTCTGGTTTTGAGAAGTTCGTATAGGTCTGTCTGGAGTTGGGGAGAGAGTTTAACTATTTCTGTTGATTGTCCTTCAACCATTCTTGACCTATCAATCCTGGATTGCAAAGTTTCATTAGTTACTGCGTTTTTAGCTTGATCCTGTGTTGTCTGTTTATCTTCTTGTTTAGGTGCAGATCCCGCGGGGGGTGTAACGGATTGTTCTTTAGTTTCACCAGCAGGTGAAGGACTACCGCTTCCTTTTCCGGGAACTGTTGTTGGTAAAGGATTAACACCAGGACTACCCATATGATTCTACTGTATCTGGTTAACAAAATAATTTCAATAGCAATACTTGTCAAACTTGAGTTTAATATGTAGTATGAGATTATATGTCACCTAATGAAGCTGGTTTAGATCAAGCAACGTTAAATAGTATGGCTTCTATGAAGCGTGCAGGGGGTGTTGTGATTGGGGAACCCAAAACTCCTGATCCGAAAGCAGCTTCACCCGATGCTTCTGTACAAACTCCAGAACCCCAACCTCTTTCAGAAAAACTTCCTTTACCGAATTGGTTTGATAAATTGTCAGAGACCGAAAAAAGACTTCAGGTTTTAATCTGGGATAGGGCAAATATTGTTAAAAGTAAAATGGATACGCTGTATCCAGATCAAAGTAGTCCTCAGTGGAAAGAGTTAAATGAATTTTACGTGATGAATGATTATATTCTAAAAAATCCAGGTCAAGCTCAATATGATAGCGCAAATGGAGCTTTTATCAATCCTAACGGAAGAAAAGATAACATAGGGGTATATTCAGACCGTGTAGGTCAAGCGGCAAAACAGCTTGAGGAAAATGATCCTTTATTGCGGGAGATAGATAATAAGCTTGTTACCAGAGAATCGAAAGAGTTTGTTACTGTTGAAGATGAAAATGGGGTTATGGTGAAAAAAGAAATAACTATAATTGACAGAACCGAAGTTAAAGGAGATGTTGAAATTTTAAATTCTCAGGCAAAAGCTCTGGTTAAAAAAGCCTGTGAGAGTCTTGGTGAAGAAGGACTAAAGTTTAATAATATTGAGTTGACAACCCAGATGGTTACAGAGTTTTTTTCCTTATCAAAGCTTGATAGCGGTTTACCCTTAAACGTAAGATACCAAATGATTAATGATTTGATAAATAGGATCAATAAATTAAATCCCGATGTTGCCCGGGAGTTATCCGGTTTAACAATAAGTTATCCGGTTAAAGACGCCAACGGGCAGGATCAGTTAGTTTCAACCAGTATAAGCCAATTAGCATCAGAGTCTCAAATAAGGTCAAAAGAACTACTTCAATTAAAGCCTGAAGATAAAAATCCTATAGTAGCAAGAATTAAAAAAGGTCTCTTAGATAAGGGTTTTACAGAGGAGGACATAGAAGTTTTTGAAGCTGAAGCTGAAAGTAATGGTTTGGATAGCTGGGATTATATAGGAGATATTTTACGTTTAGGTCATGAATATAGTACAGATTCAAAAAATCCTTTGGTTAATTTTACCCGCAGGCACGGTTTATCACAAATTAAACCCAAAGATGAATCGCTTGCTGCGCTTGCAAAGAAAGACCCTGAGAAATTTATGTCTATGGTTAAAGGTTTAAATAAGGAGCTGGTTGGTTCAGAAGAAGGAATAACAGATGATATGCTCCGCTGGGCTGAGGAGAACCTAAAACTGAAAAACCTGGTAAAAAAACTTAAAAGGGATGGTTTTAAACTTAACTTGCAAGATGTTGGTATGTGGGGGTTAATTTTTTCAAGTATACTTCTCCCAATGATGGGTGAAGGGGATGAAGAGGGTGGACCAAGTCAATAAAAGGGTATAGTATAAAATAAATAATAAAGCTGTCCTATGGATATACTACAAGAACAAGCTAGAGTTACACCTAAAGGTGCCAATCTTCAGTTTGCAGTTGCTCCTGAAGTTTCTAATATAGTTGAACAGCCAATTCCAAAATGGAAACAAGTAATAGATGGTACAAGGGATCATCTTGAGGAATATCTGGGTAGACAGATAGCTGAAAAAGCTAGTGTAAACGAAGGTATTTTAGAAAGCCCTCTATTTGTACAAAATTTAAGAGGGGAGAGACAAAGAGTTATAAATGAAATAACAGCAGCCAAAAGCGGACTTGCTCAAATTCAACAATTTGAAACATATAATTTAATTAGTCCACCGTTACAACAGCAAAAGCAAGAAATTGAAAAAGTAATAACGTCCATAGAACAAAGAATTGCAAAAAAACAATTTACAGGTATGTCCCAAATGGAGTTGGGCCAACAACTGGAAGAAGAAAGAAAAATGCTTGCACAAGTTGATACTGAAATTGATAAGGTTACTCCTGATGTATTGAAAGATGAAAACCTCCTTAATAAAAAGGGTTTTTGGACTGATGCCAGAAGGACGAGTAATCAGGCCATTGAGGAGCTTATAAGAATTGCCAAGGAAGAAGCCGCAAAACCCGCTACTGAACCAGTTGAGATTACCCAAAACCCTGAAAATAATGAACCCATAGTTAAACCAGCTCAGTCAACAACCTACGAGATAAATACATTAAATGTACCAATTGAAGATAAAGCAAAAGTATTAAAGGGAGTTTTGGAAAGGGAAGGTTTTCAAGCAGTAGCAGAGGTTAATCCGACTATAGAGGAACTTGCCCAGTTAACATTAGAAAACGCAAAAGCAATTACTGAAATAGGGGATTCATATCCTAACCCAACCAAAGATGAAATAATTATAGAAGAAGCAATTGCTGGAGGATTGCAAACTGCTTTGACAGGAGTTCCTATTGAAGAATTCTTGAGTTTAAATCCAGAACAAAAACGGCGCCGTCTGGGAAGGTCAACAAGTGAAATAATAAAAGAGAAAGGGAGTAAATTTGTTGAGAAATTAAGAGGGGTAAGTGGCAAGAGATTAAGGCAGGCTGCAGTTGGTGTTGCAGCAGCAGTTATCACCGGGGCACTAACTGTAGGTTCAGGAGGGTCTGCTGATATTGCTCCCAAAGTCGTTGCTCAAACTGAACAGATTTCACCTCAACCTTTTGTGCCCAAAGAAATATCGTATGCTCCAAGTCCAACGGCAACTATCAAAGCCGAACCTAGTCCTACCCCAAAACTTAATGAACCTGTAATACCTGAAAAAACTCCAACTCCAACAATGACAATAACTCCTTCTCAAACCCCAACTGCATCAGCCACTCCTGAAAACCCTACAACTACCCCAACTCCTTCTATGACTCCACACTTTAATCAACCAGTATCAGAAAATGTAACTCCTCCTCTAGAGCCAGAGGTTAAAGCTAATCCAGTTGAACCCAAAGACCCATACCAGGAATTTTTTATGAAGCCGTTAGTAATTGAAGGTACGCTATGGGGAACATTGACAAAAGATTTGCCAGATAAAATTATTGGAAACAACTGGTTAGCTCCAACCGGAAGGACAAAAAAAGATATTGTTATGGATATGATAATTAAATTCTCAACCCCCGATTACCAGGAAGGGCTGGACCAGAATGGAAAACCTAGAGATATAAACAATATTCAAGACGGGGAGACATTTAGTATATACGACAATATGTCTGATTATCAAATGGCGCTTGTTAAGATGGCTATGGAATGTGTCAGTTATGATGATTATTTAGCTAAAATAGATTCAAAGGTTAAAGAGGAATTAAATAGCATGATGTTTAATAAATAATCTATGAATAATAATTTTCAGAAAGTACTACAGATACTTAAGGAAAAAGGATACACAAAAGAACAGATTGATAAGGTTAAAGATGTTTTGACAAAGGCTGCTGCAGCAAAACTTGAGGAGCAGATGATAAAAAGCCTGACGACCCAAGACATGGAAATAATTGAAAAACTGGATGAGAAAGACAGCCTTCCTAAGATAAAAGAGTTGTATGAATTAAAGACAGGGAAAAAAGCAGAGGACTTTGCCTTAGAATTTTATACTAACTTTGCCAACGCCTTCATCCAGGTACTGGAAAAGGACAAAAACTAGGTAGGGGATCAGCATTTTGATCCAAATCCTTATTAAAAACAATCAGTCCGACAGGGTTATTATTGGGATCTTGAACCCCAACTGCTAAAAGGCTGGCAGTTCTATATGACTGATCTTTCAGATATTCTGGTCTCCAATGAATGGTTTTTTTACCAACTCCGCCTAATTTTTCTTTTGAGCTTATGAGATGTTTTATAAATCCCATTAATTGGTATGAGTTCATTTCTTGATATGGTGTGAGATCAGTTAAGGCAATATACATACTTAGTTTATCAGGATTGGAGAAATTATAACGGACAGCATACTTTTCTCCTAAATCAAACGCCAGTCCAGCGTCAAATGACTCAGACAACATAGTCCAAACCAAATTAGCAGTGTTTTTTAGATTTTTAATTGAAAATACAGGAAGTTTATCGTATCTTACTCCTGGATATAGATATTCAAAAACCTGTTTTGTATTTGTTGGTTCAACTTCCATGCCAGGTCTGTATTCACGGTCTTTCATAATCCCATTATCTTTTCCTTTTAACAATTAAAACTGCTCCAAAACCAAGTATTCCAAATCCGAGATATTCCAGCAGTTGAGGTAAGTAGTAAATAACTATTGTCTGATTTGATCCTTTGCTCTCTTGATCTATTGATCTCTTGTTCATTGCCCAGCCGTTTTGCCAGTTATTAACTAGAACATGGTCTTTTATTTCTGTCCCAAAGATAAAAGGGAATGATTCGGCCAACTTACCGTTGACCTCATAAGTCTTCCAACCGCTATCAAAACTCTGAGACAGCACTAGATAGTTTTTTTCACTTGTTAATTGCTCATTGTTAATTATTACTTGGTAGTAGCTTGGGTTAGGGTGTTTGACTTCTTGAATATCAATACTATTGCTTGACAACGCCTGTCCCGGATTCTGGATTTTTATCCCAGTCAGGAAGTTATAGGGAATAGGGTAGTAGTCTATTTTAGATATGTCATTAACTGTTTTTTGTTTACCTATCGAGATATTGTTTAAATGGAATGAATATCCTATTCCGTGCTCATCCATTGGCGGCTGAATAATGTAGTTAGAATTCCATAATTTAGATTTTGGAAAGAATGTCTCCAGATCTATATGAAGGCTAGTATGATTGACAATCTGGAAAAATAGACTTTGGCCTTCAATATTTCTACCTTCAACTGTTATTAAATATCCTAGTTTCTGATTTAAATTAGGAAAATGAAGTCTAATACAGCTATTTGAGTTAATGCTAGTAAACCCCAAAAACTTTTTACCATTGTCATCAAGGATTGTTTGAGTAAATATGCCTTTGTTAAGATCGTCACAATTCACCGGTTCTTTGTCAAACAGATCATTTGTGTTAAGGCTGGTATAACCATAGTAATTATTATTAATTTTAGGTATTCTTATTTCGAAATTTCCCTGATTAATATATTTAAGATCTACTTCCATATTATCTTGTTCATAGTCTATTAGTATGAGCTCACCATCTATGTATGCAGTAGGGTAAGCCTTTGCTAATTCATAATTAAATAGATCCTGTACTTGTAGTATTTCTTCGTCATTAAGTTTTGGGAAAATGAGTTTTTGCCCTACAAGGTTTTTAGGAAGTTTAGTTTTAAATACGATATTGTCATCAGTATTCTCTACAGTAAACTCCAGTTCATTTTGTGTTCTTCCGCTAAAAAGAGATCTAAATGGATAATAAATCTGAGGATTTTCACTTTGCACATAATCCCCATAGTCAAAGTAGGCCCTGTCATAATTATTCCAATCGTATCCTGGTTTAACAGAAGGGATATTGTTATATATTCCTATATATTGGTTGATATTTCTATTGGGTATGACTCTATATACTTTTACATTGTCAAATTGTGCATCCAGACTGATACTTTTAGATGATCTTATCATTTCAGATAACTTATCAAAGTATAAACTTTGATATTCTGTATAACTGAATATACTTTGATCTACAATAATCCTGTTAATATTATATTTATGGAATACTTTCTCCAGATTTTCAGTATTGCCGGAGTAGAGAGCTTGTGTCATTTCCCAATAATAACCCTCACTTTCCTTGCTCCATACATCAAAGGCACGATCTAATATAGGTTGTTCTATTCCATACCATATAAAACCAGATCCTCTTAAGCCCCAGTTATGATAGGTCCACCCCCAAATATTAGTTTGGGGCAAATTTGCAATCCGAACGTCTTTATTCTCCGGCTTTTTAAAATATTTAAAAAGGGCAAAATACTCATTGGGTATGCTAATGCGCATGGCTTTATAAATAAATTCACCTCTCCATACAGGGTAAAAGGAGTATCCAAACCCAGCTATAACCAAGAGTAATAGCAGTATTTTTATTTTTTTGCTGCTTAAATGGGCAAAAACAAAAGAAAAGAAAATGCCAAACAATAAAGATAAAGAAAGTACAGTTGGAACAATCAGTTTAGTAAATGGATTTCTAAACAACTGATTTATTAGGCTGCTGTCTCTTAGGATTGAATTTAGCCAGGAGAATGGAGTTTGGTTTGATAGAAATCCTAGGCAGGAGATAAAAAGAATTACTATTAACTCTTTTCTGTATTTATTTTTTATAAATAATCCAGCCCAGGCAGACAATGAGAGGATGCTGACAACGATTGAGACAGCTCGTTTGTCAAAATTATTACGCCAAGATTGCATCATCCGGTCAAATTTATTAGTTTCAAGATCATAGTCAAAAAAATCAAAGTAGAACTCTTTTAAACCAAGAAAGTCTACAATGTTGCCCCTTTCTTTGTTCATCAGGAAAAACTTTTCTGTGGCTAGCAAATTTTGATTGGCATTTTGATTGACTGAAAGTTTCTGGCTTACAAAATATAAGTTGGGAAGCAGCCAGAAAGCGTTAACTGTAAAAATTACAACTAGAACAATAAGGCTGTTTTTAAGGCCTCTTAATCTGTGTCTTAGCGTATGAAACAGAAGAAAGATGCTTACAACAATTAAATAAACCAGAAATATTGTCTGTACATATGCCTGAGGTACCGCAAGCAAATTTACTAAAAACAATAGTAATAGGTTTTTCCTGGACTGTTTATTTAAAAACTGAAGCAAAGCATACAGCTCCCAGGGAAGAAGTCCCCAAAAGGTACTGTAAGGTTCAAAAGGCACGAAAAAATACTGTATTGTTCCAAGATTTAAAAGATAAAATACAGCTCCTAGGAATGCTGCCCAACTTCTATTTAGGTTTTCTTTACTAAGTATTTGATCTCTTATTAAGTAATAAACTCCAAATACTCCGGCAAAAAGCATTAAGAAATGGTAGAAATACCTAAGGAATGAGTTAGGTATAAAAATTGAGGCAATCCACAAGAATATTTGCCTTGGCAAGTCTGCAACATGTCCCATTCCGCCCAGTAAGCCTAAGCTTTGGTATTCCTGCCATACAGCAAATATCGACCTTTTTATATTCATCCCGAAGTTAAATTCCGGGTGAAGATTATCCCAGCCTGTTAAGTAAGTACCAGGAGTGTAATTGGCCACGACAACTGAGTTTACTAATATCAATAAGAAAATATGAGGTAGTACTTTTTTAATTACCTTTTTCATAAATGTTTTCTAAATAAATTCTACCTATTTTTTCAAAACTCCGCTGTGTTTTAATTTCATCAGCAAAAATCTGTATTCTTTTTATACTCTTTGTATATTTTTGTAATAGATCTTTTATAAATCCTTTATCTGAAAAATTAAAAATAAAATCTTCTTTTTTAAGGCGGGCTGATTTTAAGGCAAGCTTCATATCCTGATTTTGAAAGATACCCTCTAATTTATCAGAAACGATAAAAGGCTTATTAAAAGATAAGGCAATAGATAACGGCCCGCTTGAAGACATAAAAGTTCTGTAAGGTAATGCAACAATATCTGAAACAATAAAGTATTTTGAAATATCAGCCTCGTTTACAAAGCCAGTAACTTCTATTTTACCATTAGAGTTTTTAGCTTTATCTTGAATTGATTTAATATAATCAAGGTAAAACTTTTTGTCAGCATGGTTTGGATTTGCTCCTCCAGCAATTATGAGCTTAATATTCTTGCCTTTGTTTTTTAGAACTTCCTCTACAATCCAGTCCGTACCTTTATACCAGGCGATAAAGCCGAAGTAGAGGATTGCAAACTCATTCCTAATTCCTAGCTGTTTTCTGGCCTGAGTGTAAGTTATTTTGGATTTAAATTCTTCCACTCCGTGCGGTATGACTAAGATTTTATCTTTATCACCAAAACGTCCAAGTTCATTTTTAAGGTATTCTTCAAAGACTATAACTTTAAACGCAGTTGCCAGGGTTAGCCTGTAGAAAAGGCCAATAAAATAGTTAAGTATTTTAGTTTTAAAGCCTTTAGGTTTAATACCAACATGATTAGCCATGGAATTAATATCAACAACAACCTGATGAGATACAAGGAAGACTTTTTTGCCAAGTATCTTTAGGATTAGCAGGAAGAATGGTAGGGGAATAAGACTCAAAGCTCCTCCAAACATAGCCAGTTCAAACTCAAACAGAACTGTATTATAAGATGGCCTTTTTACTGTTTCCCACATAAGATTTATGTAAGAGAAAATACTGTTTCTCTTCCAGCTTCTATTTACATTAATATTATTCTCTATGTATTGACTTGGAGTGTCCCCGAGTTTTTCAGCCAAGACTGTAATTTCTAAATCGTTAGCTTCTTTTTTAGCTGCAGACTTTATTCCCAGTAATGTGTTCTTAGCATAGGAAGCAATACCTACGGTTCCTTTTCCGTGGGTATATCCTTTAGCAGGGTAACTTGAGATAATAAGCAGAGGCAACATATTATTAAATTAAATATGCAACACGTATTTTTAATATGTCAAACAAAGACTGGGGAATATCGACAAATAAATTGACTTTACTTCTTCTGTCATCACTCCATACAACAGGAACCTCAACAAAATTAAATCCTGACAGCCTGCCTAAGAAAATTACTTCAGCATCAAAACCCCAGCGGTCAGTCTTCAACATTGGGAAGAGAGTGTTTTTAGCTTCTTTAGAATAGGCTTTAAATCCGCAGGTAAAATCAGTTACCCAGGTATTTAAAATAACATTTGAGATAAAAGTAAACACTTTACCCATCGATTCCCTTAAAAATGTTTGGTGTCTAATAACAGTGGATCTGCCATTTTTTCTAGTTCCAATAATAATTGGGACATTCCTTTTAATTGATGGTACAAACTTTCTAATTTCATTTAAGTCAGTAGACATATCAGAATCACAAAATAGAGTATAGTCTGAGTTTGATACTTCCATACCACGGGCAATTGCATACCCTTTACCCTTATTTTTCTTATATGAAATAATTTTTACAGGTGCATTAAGTTTCTTTTTGATATTTGATATTTGATATTTGATATTTGCGATGCTGCGGTCGCATGATCCATCGTTGACAAAGATGATCTTTTCTAATATTAGCTCACGCGGAAGCTTCAAGTTTTTTAATGCTTGAAAAGTTTTACCTAATCTTTCTTCTTCGTTGTAAACTGGTATGACTATTGACAGTGTTTCCATATTTATTCAGTCATTAAAGTTTCATAACCCTTATCAGCCATGCAGAGTTTATATAGCGCCCTTATAGGTTCAGTGCTTGATGTGGTAATTTGTTCTTCATTTTTTACTGTTTCAATAGAGTAGGTAGCTGCTTTGAAACAATCATCAACAGCTTTAATTTTTAGGTACTTGTCAGCTTTAAATAAACCTAAAATAAGCACACCAATTAAACCGATCATAAACAGCGGTTTAACCAGAATATTTATAGTATTTAGATTACTATTGTTCATATTTGTTATATATTGATATATTATAACGTTCCAAAACAAGAATTTTGTAATTCTTATCTTAGAACGTTAGGCATACAGGTTTTGTTCACAGGTCATTAAGACCTCGTCTGGCAGAGCCAGACAAATCCGGTGATCCGGATTGTGAAGTATCCCTGAAGGGGGACCTAACGTTTGTTTGTTGAGAACAGAAGCTTATAACGGGGCTAACCGTAAGGACAGAAGCCAGTGGCTCCATTCCTTCCCCTCGTATCGACGTTACCGCCGATTGTCTTTGGGTTTGTGATCCCTCGCTTCAGCTACTTGCTGAAACCCAACTGCTCTCTGCAGCTGAAAGGAGGGTATATGGTCCAAGTCCCTGCGGCCATGGCGCGATTGGCGTCGGTCTCACGGATAGTAATTCCTCCGGTGATAGCCTCCCACATGGGGGGCAATTGGCTTTGGGAAGTCAATTCGACGCGTAAACCGCCATACCGCTGATCCGCCCATCCGGCGTTGGTCCATCCCATTCGGGAGGCCAAGTCGGCGGGCTGCTCACAGCTGATCGGTGTCGCTGTGGGCGGCACTGGCGTCGGCGGGACAGCCGTGGCTTGCGGGCGAGTTGCCTGCGTAGCCTGTGCTGTCGGCACTGCGGTCGGCAGAGCCATTGAGACTCCGCTTGTAGGCGGATTCTCATCCAACCAGAACCATACGGTCATTGTAGTCGCGGTGACTGTACCTTGCGTCGCCCGCAACGTATTCTGACCAATCCTGGTCGGCTGTGCCGAATATGAGGCTTCATTGTAGCTGTCAACAGCTCCACCGAGTGGAACAACTGCTGTGACCAGCCCATTCCAAGGCCCTTCTCGAGGACCAAGAACAATGAAACCATCATAGACCATAGTGCTGTCGCCGCAAGGATACAGATGTACCCTTATCCGCTCATTTGGGACCGACAACAAGCTAGCTGCGAAGTGTTGCAGGTCTAATCCATCGTTTCCTTGCGGAACGTTGGAGTTTAACCACGCACATTTATCGCTAGCTGTCCAGCCTGATCCGCTCTGCGGGGTATTCTGCGTACCTTCGGTCCGCGGTGCGGGCTGCGTCGGCGGGACGGACGTCTGCATACGCTCCAAAATCTCGAGCATACGCTCCATCATCGACTCCAACGCGGAAACGCGGCTTTCCAGATCGTTCCGGTCTTCCGGTCTCGGCGTGTTCGTCGCTGTCGGCACTGCGGTCGGCGTGCTCGTCGGTCTCGGCGTGGGTGTCCACGTGGGTCTGAGAGTCGGCGTCGCTGTGGGCGACTGACCGGTTTGACCTCGGTTGCACCCGACCACCAGAAGCGTAAACAACACCAACATTCCAATGATGAACAATCTCTTGTTCATGGGTTTTGACCTCCTTAGGTCTTGGGACGATACGGGTTGTCGTCTTCGTCGACAACTTCACCTTTAACTCTGATGACTTGTTCGCGTTTTTGGCGCGATTCATGGGTAAAGAGTACTGCGATGAGGATAGTACCACCGATTATTATGGCACCTCCTCCGGTTTGTGCATACATCTCTACCCAGAAAGATACGGCCATTGCTACGGCGGTTACTACGACCCAGATAAAAGCTCGGGTTGTCATGATGTAATCCTCATTAAGGATTACTAGCCGGCTGGGTCG
>JACOXO010000024.1 GCA_016182365.1 Candidatus Gottesmanbacteria bacterium
TTTAATTCCCTCTGGCAGTTGATTGCACGTTGATGGTTTACAATAGCCTCGATAGTTAGTATCTGCATTACCTGCATCCCACTCACAGGCGTGATAAGGTTGTTCAGCATCAGGTAGATCGTAAATATCATCCCCAACCTCTTCCAGTCGTCGTAATATCTCAGCACAGCATGAAGGTTCGGTTTGACATAGTGGATGGCAGGAAGGAGCGGCTTTGCTTTGATAGGTAAGTCTATTTGAAGATAAAAAAATAATCGAGGCTAAAGAAGAAACCAAAAGAAAGGTCAAAATAAAGATAGATTTTTTCATTATGATTATGCTATATTGATTATACATGAGACAGAAATTCTATTACATATTATATTTTTCGTTTGTTGGCATAGTAAGTTTGGCTATAACTCTGTTTCTTGATTTTTACTATTTTCAATAACAAACTGTGCAAATAAAGCTTGGCCGGTTTTTGCTTGACGAGAAAGATTTTTTTATATTCTTTTTGGGAATATTTCTTCTCTTGATCTTTGTATTGAAAATCCCAATTTTTCCTTTTCGTTTTAGCTCATTAATGGTCGTTTTTTTATTTCTTTTGACAACTCGATCTCTGATAAGCAGCCTTAAATTTAACTCCTATTTTTTTATCGCTTTCTTGGGTTTTATTTTCAGCACCTTTTTGTCTCCATATGGTCTCGTGATATATTTTGTGGTTGCGATGATTTTGTATAGAAAGACTAACCTTATATGAAAGGACTTACTTCATCCGAGGTAGAACGCTTACTAAATCAATACGTCCCTCTTTAGGATCGCGGTATTCTGGAAGGACAATTGGTCCGAGAATAAGAAGAAGGGTCATTACTGGAACTGCTAGTAAAAATACTGATCCCCACCAGAAAAATTCCAAAAGCAATCCACCTATTACTGGGCCTATTGCACTTCCTGCTGAGAAAGATGAAATCCATACAGCAATTGCAAATGAACGTTGTTTTGGGTCTTTAAACATATTAAAAATCAGAGAAAGTGTGGACGGCGCTATTGTTGCTCCAGCAATTCCAAGAACTGCTCTGCTTGCAATTAGCATTTGGGGAGTTGTTGAGAATGCAGCAAGCACTGAAACAACTGCAAATACAGCTGAACCAATAAGCAAAAGTTTACGTCGTCCTATACGGTCACCCAAAGTTCCCATAGTGATTAAAAATCCTGCAACCATAAATCCGTAGATATCAATAATCCATAAAAGTTGGACGCTTGTTGGTTTCAATACTGCGCTGATAGTTGGTACAGCCAAATGCAATACAGTAAGATCCATAACATACAGAATGCAGGCAATAGCTAGAACTCCTAGTCCAATCCATTCACGCAAAGTCGCCTTTGGTGGAACTTTTTTGTACTCTAAATCTTCCAACCCCAAAGCATCATTTTGTCCTCTTTTTTCCATATGTTTTAATTCTCTCTTTTGTACTACTTTGATTCATAGTTAATCATCCATTGGATTCCAAATTTATCCGTAAAAGAAGAAAAATATGCACCCCAAAACATTTTTTGAAAAGGCATTTCCACTTTCCCGTCAGTTGATAGCTTATTAAATAATCGCTCTGCCTCTTTCTTGCTATCGGGGTGTAGAGAGATATACATATTGTTTCCCAATTTAAGCTTCATTCCCATAGTTTCTGAAATATCACTACCCATAATCAGGATGTCTTTGCCAATTGGTAGGGCAATGTGCATAATTCTTTCACCCTCTTTTTTAGGCATTGGCTGTTCAGACTTGGGAATGTCTTTAAATCGCTGCAATGCAGTAAATTTGCCGCCAAAGACTAGTTTATAGAAATTAAACGCTTTTTCACAATCACCATTAAAATTTAAATACGGATTTACTTTAATCATCTGTCTCACCTCGCTTTCTTTTTTATATCATTATCCTTCGTACGCCTGCTTCAATTTTGTAATATCAAATTTTTTCATTTTCAAGAAGGACTTGGTTACTCTCGCGATTTGTTCTTTGCTGCCCTTCTTCATCATCTCTTCCATTCCTGATGGAACAATCTGCCAGGATATGCCAAATTTATCTTTTAGCCATCCGCATTGCTCTGATTCCGGTACTGCCGAAAGCTTATTCCAATAATAATCAATCTCTTTTTGAGTATCGCAGTGTATTATAAAAGAAATGGCTTCGTTGAAGGCAAAATTGTGTTCATGGGCACTGTCCAGAGCTCCAAACTCCTGACCTTCGAGTATGAAAGATGCGAACTTTACATTTCCCTTTTTGTCTGGTTCCTCACCGTCATTATAGCGGGTTATATGTCTAATTTTTGATTTTGGAAAAATCGATGTGTAATAGTTAATTGCTTCTTCAGCCTTGCCGTACAGGCTACCCACAAACATGAGTACCGGAGAAATTGACTGCTTATTTATCTGCTCTCGATGAACCATTATTTGCCACGACAGACCGAATCTATCGTTTAACCACCCGTATCTTTCAGCCCATGGATAGGTGTTATATTCCATGAGAATCTCTCCATGTTTTGAAAGTCTCTGCCATAGTCTTTCTGACTCATCTGTTGTGTTGCATGAAACAAGAAAAGAAATGGACGGGTTGAATTTAAAAAATGGTCCGGCACTAATTGCGATGAAAGGCATTTTGCGAAGTTCGAAAGAAACAATGTCAGTGTCTCCTGAGGGAGTATTATGCAAAGTTGTTACATTTGTTACCTTTGAATTCGAAAAAATGGAAGTATAAAATTCAGCTGCATCTTTGGCTTCTTTATCAAACCATAAATGTGGTGTGATTTTTTGTATAGTTTTTGTCATTTATTGCTCACCTCCTTAGCAAGCTTATCAAATGATTCACTCCAACCCTGTTGTGCACCTTTACTATCAGACTCGGGCATTCCTTCATGTTTAAGAATCATTTTAGTTTTGTTACCTAAATCTTCAAATGTCACAGTTACAATCATTTCCATCGGGAAATCTTTACCCATTCCATAATGTGATGCTGGAACAACATTTCCATTTTCATCAGCAAAACTGTCTGTTGATACAATCTTTTTCAAAGGAATAATTTCCTTGTATACTCCTGTACTCCAAAATTCCTTACCTTTAAAATCTCCTTCAAGTCCTAGCATGCAATGTAGATATTTTCCGCCAACGCGAAAATCAACTTTAGAAACAGGACAACTAAAAATTTTTGGCCCCCACCACTTTTTAAAATATTCTGGTTCGCTCCAATACTTCCATACTTTTTCAACCGGCGCATCAAAGACGCGGGTGATTATTAATTTATTATGCGTGAGCATGATCACATCTTAAAGAGCTATTTCGTTTAAGTCAAGACTATTATGATACATATTTTTGTCAGTCTCTTATAATAGGATAAACGTATATGGTTAAGCGTTTAATTATTTTTAGCTTTTGCCTATCATTTATTTTTCTCAGTATATTTATCTTTTCAAAAATAAATACAACAGAAGGTGATCAAGATATTCTTCAAACATCTAATATAAATATTCCAGAAGATTCCAAGCCAATAACTTACTACAATGAGATTGCTAAAATTAACGAAGATGATTCAATTAGTGTTTTACTATTAGGTTTAGACGGAAGGGCCGGAGATAACAGACCAAGATGCGATGGGATTCATATGTTAAGTTTTATTGAGAAGGAGAACAAAATTATTATTACTTCAGTTCCCAGAGGGACTTATATATATCTGCCGGAAGTAGCTTCCCAGAGCGCTTATATCAGCAACGCCTGTCATTATAAAGGTATAGACTATGCGGTTTTGGAGATTGAGAAAATAACCGGTATTCATCCCGATTACATTGTTAAAGTTGGTTTTTCCCAAGCTGCCGGAATTTTTAGATTATTAAACATTACTTCCTCAGAAACACTTCAGTTTCTAAGAAATAGAAGAACTCTTCTTGGCGATTTCCAAAGAAGCCATAATCAGGCGCTATTTATTAAAGACATGATCACAAAGTATTTTGACATGTTTATGAATTACCCTAAAGCTGTTAAATATATAGCTTTTACACTTTTGGATACAAATATTGAGTATAATCAGGCTCTAGATCTTCTTGAAAAAATTCACAAAAGTGGATTATATAAAAATCCTGATAATATTGTTTTAACTGTTAAGCCTGTTCCCAACTATATACTTTCCGATACTCATTATGATTTTAATCAAGTTAACGCAAGCGGAGATCAGGAATATCTGATATATCAAAATTATATAAACCAGCTGATTGCAAATGTGATATATAATGCCAATTATTATTACGCCAGTAACAGCATGGCAATCTCACAGCAAATAATAGCAACTCCCTTTAGCCAAAAACTATGGGAGCAGGTAGATGATGAGCAGCAAAGAAATGAGTATCATTTCCAACTGTTACGGTTATTTGTCTTAAGTTCCTCAAATCCCAAAGGTCATATTGGTATAGTAAAAGATTTTATCGAACAAATGGAAGTTTATAGAGATTTACAAATTTTGGAAAAATCCCTGCAACTTTTAGACCAGATTAATAATTAATTGTCTCAATTTTCTTCAGGTGGTAGTAGTTCTTCTCCAGGAGTTACTTTTACATATTCACCGGGTTTGAGCCACTCAACATAAGTGCAACCTGTTGCTACTCTGGCTTTGGGGTCCCATCCTGAAGTTGAGCATTTTTTCATACGTTTTCCCTTTGAAGTTGTATACAAAACCAGAGGGTTTGCACAAAGTGGACATTTTTCATCCAGTTTTTCAGTTGTGCCGTTTATCCACTGGACATAGTCGCACCCTGTTGCTTTTCTTGCTACCTTATCCCAGCCTCCGGTTGAACACTTTTTTAATTTCTTGCCAAATCTGGTTACTTGCAAAACCAGGGGCGATCCGCACTTAGGGCATTTTTCATCCAATGTTTTAGGTTCAACAGCAAACCATTTAACATAATCACAACCCTCACTTTTTCTCGTTTCCTTGTTCCAGCTACCTGTTGAGCATCTCTGAAGTTTTCTTCCAGTTGGCGTTTCTGTTATTGGCCCTAGTGGTGATCCACACTTGGGGCATTTCTCGTCAACCTTATTCTTCTCATCCATGTCATCCATGTGCTCAAGAATAACATAATCTAATAACTCTGTCCAAGACTTTTTCAGAGAACAAAAAGCGACCATAAAGATCGCTTTTTGATTTGCTAGTATATATTTCTACGGACAGTTGGTTACTCCATCTGGATCTTGACCAAATGAATCATCCAATGTGCCGAGCAAACTTGCCAACTCTCCAACACTCATATCAAAAACATCATGAGCTAAGTTTCCTACTCCAACTCTGGGTTCGCTTTGGCTGGAGGCGTGCTCACCAACATCATGGTAATAGGAAGCTCGTTGTGAAACTACTGTTCCCCAGCAGTTATTTAGTTCTGGTCCAGTTGCAAAAACAGATCCAGTTGCTAAAATTGAAACTATAACTCCTGAAGAAACAGCGGCGAATAATTTTTTAATCATTTATACTCACCTCCTTTAGCGATTCTGCAGAATTATAATACCAATGTGATTTTGATTACAAGTAGAAGTTTTCTCAGTTCTTGTGCGGGGAAAGAAATTATGTTAGATTGTACCCTGCTATGTTAGGTATAAGTCGTATCGTTTGGGTCCTTCTTCTGGCACTTGTAATACTACTTTTGATTGGTATAAATGTTATCTTCAAAAAATCAAATTGGAACACTACTCCTACCCCAACTGTAGTTGCTATACCGCTTGAAGATGTCCTTTTCCCAACAAAAACGCAAGATGATCTTCCCCAAAACACCTTAGAAATTCCCAGTGATAAATGGGGAGAAAAATTTGATGCACTTGGTCAGCGAGTTTTAGACTACTTTCAGGACCAAAGTGTTGCCCCAAAAGAGCTTCCTAATGATAAAGTAGAGCTTTATCAAGCATTTGTAAAAGCCTGGGGTAAACCCTGGAGAGTTCATTATTTAACCACTAATTTTACTAAAGAAGAATTACAGCTTATTTGGGATCAAGTTCTGATAGTTCAAGCCAATACTCCTGAGGAACTGGAAAAGCAAAAGCAAATCGTTACAGAAACACTAAATAGAGTAAAGCCATCTGCGCAACTTCCCGAAAGTACAAAGGTTGAAGATCATTTTGCAACCCAGCAAGATGTTGAGAGAGCAATTGAGGAAGCGAAACTAGTTGAGTTGAAAACAGTGAATATACAAACAGCGGAAAAGGCTTATACAGTAAAACCATTAGCCCAACTAACTCAAGAGGTTGACCAACGGCTTGCCCTTTATAAAAATGTATTAGAAATATCTTCGGCAACTCGCTTTTTAAAACTGCAGACTTTACTTAAAGAAAAACTAGGGTATCTAGCGGCAAAAATAAGCTACCATACCAAAGGGGCGGCCATTGATCTTAAACTTTCGCAGGATGGAGAAAAAAGATTTGATGACTATATGAAAGAGGAGATCAACGGCAAGACACCACGGTTAGAGATGGTGACCTCGTTTTATAAACAAGGCACGCCACTCACTATTGCAAATTTAGTGAAATTTGGTGTTTTGGATAAAAATCAGGAGCTTGGGAAAGTATTAGCTATTGTTGAGGAGACAATGGCAGGGAAAGGAGTCGAAATTATCGATGAAACGTTTTTTGGTATTCGCCTTGACAAAGAAGGCAATGTGATAGACCTTAACCCAGTACTTCATTTACAGTATACGCAGTGACTATTAGGACACTTTTCATCTGGTTGCGTTTAGGTGGGTGAAGTAGACTGAGAGGGAGTTATCGTTGGTGAAGGTGTTGGCGATGGTGTTGATGTGGGTCCATTAAATGATTCAGAAATGATGAAATTACCATAGACTTTACCTAATGGATAACCCACGATCTGACCATTTCGATCCATTTCATAGGTTTCACTACCCTTTGGTGTGGCAGGATCATGAAAAGTTACAGTTTGTTTTCCTTTCTTGGTTTTATCAGCTCCAGTTACAGTAACAGCATGACTTTTTGTTGCGTTCCCTTTAGGACTTTGCTTGAAATCGATAATTAGTTCAACGTCTTCTCCGTCATTTAGTTCTGCTACAATTTTTTTCCAAAGCTGGCTTTCTCCTTCGATGACTTCATTATCGATCTTTTTATTGGTAAGAGGCAAACCCCGTCTTGTGGTAATTGCTTCTTTGCCCGGTAAAATGTTTTCATGTTTTACACCGTCTTTAGTCCATTTCATATCTGTTACCAGTTCATCAATAAGCGCATTATCATTTGCAGGCATTTTGCTTCCGAATCCGTGAGTTTTTGCAAGCCACAGAAGTGAGTTGGCAAACGAGAGAGGTACACATTCGTTTGGTTTACCACTTCTTCCTCCCAGATCAGGTATGCCTTTATGATTTACAGGAACCTTTGAAGGATCCTTTTTTCCTCCTTGTGCGTAAACTATGTCAATAATAGGTGGAATAAAAATGTTATTTACTGTTCCTCCAACGAATCCAGGAGCAGGATCAAATATTTCTCCAATATCTTCAATTGTTTTCATCGCCTCCCTTTCTATTACTCCTTTTTCATTAGTTTGATTGGTTAGTATAATTTTTGCATCAAGTATTGAACCTTTGGGCAAGTTGGTAAGAAGAGCTATTGAATGTTTACTTTTTGCCAAAATAGGAAATGCATTAGGAAATTCTTCTTCAGCAAAAGCAGGAAATTCCTCAACTACAATTTCATTTTGGTGAAATTTTTTATCTCCGTTTATATCCAGATAAATAGTAAAGTTAAGCGGATCATCGATCGTTTGGTTTAAAGGAATTGAAACAAGCATACCTTCAAGTGGATTTCCGTTTTGAAAGAATTGATAGAGCGTGACATCTCCAATAAGCGATGAAGACTGTCCAACTGCTTTCTGAGATTTTAATGAAATAACGCTTACAATTAAGAAGAAAAAAAGTACAAATAAACTTAACTTCTTTATCATGACCCTAAGAATAAGCCTTTATAATATAGAAATCAACATTAGCCTTTGGCTTTTTCGTTCATTTTCATTCGCACTTTAATAAGTTTTTTATTAACGGTATGGGGAGTTTTTTATCCAGTGGAAATTGGACTTTTGCTTTGGCAGTCTGATAATTTTTAAGTTCACTTTTATGCTCCTCTATAACCGGAGGAGGTATGTAAAGTCCAATGTGATTTTTGGCAAAAGCAAAGTAAACGAGACGTCCTTTATAACTATAATAAGGCATCCCGTAACTGATTCGCTCTTTAGCATTGGGTGCAGTATTACGTATAACCGTACAGTTGATAAATACAAAATCATTACGACTGACGATTCTATCAATTCGTGTATACTAACCTTATATGGTAAATGAACCTGTAGAAACTTTAAGCATAACTGAAAGTGGTAACACTATTTGGGTAAAGGATGGTTTGCCTCCTTTAACTGAGGGAGGCGCATTAGCTGAAATTCCTAATGACCCTCATACTTTTGTGGTTAACAGATTAAAATTTATTGATAGTGATGGTAAACAAATTGTTACCAAAAATGGAGTTAGAGTTATATTGGGTCATGGAACTTATAACACAGAAGAACACAGTTTAAAATTTCTAAGTGGTCAAAAAGTGAGTGAAACAGTTTTAACTTACAATGAAGAACACCCCGATGATCCTATACAAATGGTTGTTGCGTGTTCAGGAAATCAGACTCCAATAAACACGGATGATCCAAATAAAAACCCAGAGGATAATGCATATCAAGGAGTTTTTGATATGAATCAAGGTGTAGCTTATTCAATTACTACTGACTTAGAGGTACTCTTAATAAGAGAAGAGGATAATACTGTTAATATGGATATAAAACAAAAGAATCCAGAGGGTGGATTTATTTTTATTGAAAATATTAAAGACACAGGATCACAAATAGAAATCTCCTGACCTTTAAATTTTTAATACCTATTTCTGAAAGAAATTGTAAAGCGTCATCGGCATTATTAAGGTCTTCTTGGGAACTCAATCCTAAACTATTTTTTTTAACTGAACGCCAGTTTGCTACACAAGTTTTTCAATTAAATCTTGATGCGGTCCTTTGTCAGTTGTTTGGGAAGTAGCGTGTCTACTTTGTGTAGAAGCCCTAAAACAGCACCGTCTAATCTCGATATAATTGCTCGGGTAGCTTCATGTCTTTGTTCTTCTGATATAAATGTTCCGCCAACATCGTCAAGAATTTGATCATCGCTTATTGAAGAATAATCATAATATGAGGTTCCGTCTGCTCTAATGCGATATGGTGATCCAAAATCAGCGCTAGTCTGATTCATGAAATCAGCAAGGCTACTCCGTAATTTTCTCATGTGCGCTTCAAAATCTGGATTCATAAATGTGTAAAAAAATGATCTAAGCATTGGAATGTTGTAGATTGTTAAAAAATATTAGTTAACAATATTAGTTAAACATCCAATATTTTCCTAAATTCTTCTGAACCTACTATTCTTTTATGATCTGTGTCTGATTGTTTAGTTTGATCTACTGTTTCTTGATCAAGAGGTTCTAATATATAATCAGGAACATCAAACGCACCTAATTTAAAAGGCATCACTACTCCATGAATCTGTAAGTCTAGTTGATCATGACCTCTATGTGTAGGACTTACAACCAATGCATTAGGATTTTGCCTTACTTGCTGGAGTGCTTCCCAATATTCTTGGTTATGGCTAGAGAAGATGCTTGAAGTCCAAATCCTCCATCCAGGAACTGCTAGACATTGATCTATTTCTTCTGGTTTTAAACTTCCAATATCTCTCGCATGCACCTGATGTTGTTTATCTTGTTCATTCATATTAGCTGATAAAAGTTAATAACTCTTGCTCCCCAATGTTAGCAAACTCTGGACTCATTTTACAAAAAATAGAAAAAAGATTAGTCTAGAATAAAATCCAGATAATTATTTTTATTAATGCATTTGAAGTGAGAGTTAGGGTAAGCCTTTATCCATCCAGAAGGAACTTTTACCGTTTTATTTCCTGATTTCAACTCAAAACCGTAAAGAATACCATTTTTTTCTTCTACGTAGTCCAGTTCTGCACCGGTATGGGTTCTCCAAAAATAACTTGAGACTAAATCCTGTTTACTGGTATTTAATTTTATTCTTTCGATGAGAAGGAAATTCTCCCATAAGACTCCCGCATCATTTCTGTCTTTTAGAGGTTTTAGATTGTCAATTAAAATGTTTCTGATCCCCAAATCATAAAAAAATATTTTATCCATTTTGCTAACTTCTTTTCTTAAGTTCCTGCTAAAACCTCTTAAACGAAAAACAATAAAAGATTTTTCCAATAAATCAATATAGCGGGAAACAGTATCTTTACTCATGCCAAGCTGAGTTCCAAGTTCGGTTAAAGATACTTCATTACCAATTTGAAAGGCTAAAAGTTTTAAAAGATCACGGATTTTTGTTGAGTTTTTTATATCGCCGAACTCAAGCAAATCCCGGTAAAGATAAGCATCGCTTACAGTTTGTAAATATTCCTGTTTTTGAAAGAGACTTTCGTAAGAAAATATTTCCGGGTAAGAACCATAGATCAATCTTTCTTCAAGATTGTCATCCAGCTCTGCCTTATTTTTAAAAGTAGATAGTTCTGAAAAGGAAATCGGGTACAAATGATAACTCCAGACTCTACCAGTTAGAGGTTCACTGATTTTACTGGCTAAATCTAAAGAAGAAGAACCGGTAACTAACACTTTAAGAGAAGGTAAATTATCCAGAATAATTTTTAAATTAATGCCAATTTCAGGAATTCTTTGGGCTTCATCAATAAACAATAAGTCATAACCTGCAACCAGAGACTTTATTTTATTTAAGTCACGGCTGGTGACAATATCAATATATTTGCTTTGGTCGCCGTTAATAACTTGGGTCTTGAGGTTTAATTTTTTAATGATTTCGGAAGCGAGTGTAGTCTTTCCAACTTGTCTTGCTCCATAAACAATAATCCCCTTTTTGGAAACAGTAAGCTTTTCTATAATCGGGGTGGTTAAAAAACGGGGAATATACATATTATGAGAATAATAGCACCAATTTGGCTATTTGTCAAGCGTATTTAGCGCTATTTACGCTAATTTATAAGCGGAAATGAGGTAAAGATGGCTTGAAATAAAGAAGTTTTTAAAGGAGGATTACAGGATAATACAAAGATTATCGGGAATGTGGTGACTGTGAACTAATTACCATATGTAACGCGTAAAGCATCTCCTGGTTGTATTTTTAGATCTAATGCGTTCGGCATTTCGAGCCCGTTTATGAAAAACCGCAGCTTTTTATTTCCCTGACTACAATATGTTTCTTTGGTGCCGGTCACTAAACAAGTCTTATTTATTGAGAAGGGCAGTGTTTCAAAAAAATCCGTCCATGTAATCCCAGCTTTCTTGACATAGATAATGCTTGGGTCAGAATTCTGAATAAAAACGTCCGGGGACTGGTTGTGGTACATAGCAGCAGTAAAGATGCGTTTTGTTCCATTGGTAAATATTTCAAAGGAAGCGGTGAAATCATTTGAAGTATTCACTTGTCCTGCTGGAGAATTTTGATTCTGATTACTGAATAACTGCCAGCTTATTGTTCCAGTTATAGCTAAAGCAAGAATTATCAAAACGAACAAGGTTGCCTTTTTATTCATAATTTCAGTATATCAAAAATACGCGAGGTTATATTAACAGATTTACTGGTACATTTTGCTCCCCCGCAAGGACTCCCGCCGATAGGCGGGTAAACTCCTCACAAACCTACAGGGGAATTTAAAGTCTCTGCTCCAACTGGTTAACTATGTAAGAACTTATTGTATCTCAAACTATTCATAGTTATTATTGGTTCTTGGGTTACCGTTTAGTTTTAATTTTAGATAAGACAAGAGTCTTGATTCTTTTCTTTTCAATTTCTTTTACTCTTAATTCTAAAGTCCCAATCTGGATAATATCTCCAATCTTAGGTTCTCTACCAAGTAACCCAAATACCACGCCTCCTATAGTTACATACCCCTGCCCTTTAATAGGTACATTAAACCTTTTTTGAATATCTTGAACTGGTACTAAACCATCTACAATATATTTACCATCCGCTTGTCTCTGTATCGTTGTTTCGGTTTTATCAAACTCATCATATATCTCACCCACGATACTTTCTAATATGTCTTCCAAGGTGACAATACCTAAAGTTCCCCCATATTCATCATTAACAATTGCCATGTGAACTCGATTTTTTCTCATGTTTTGCAATACATCATCAATACGTTGTACTTCTGGAACATTTATTATTCTTCTAATGAGACCACTTTCCAGTAAAGATAAATCTCTTCTGTCGGATTTAAATTTATAAATATCTCTCTCATGTATGTAACCAATGATTGTATCAATAGTTCCTTTATAGATTGGGTATCTACTAAGTGTATCTTTACCAGCTAACTTTTTAAATTCTTTTATAGTAATTTCTGCTTCAATAGCTTTTATTTCAGTTCTTGGTATCATGATGTCTCTAACAGGAATGTCTCCTAATTGTAAGACTTTATGAATCATTTCTAACTCTTGTTTTTCCAATATCCCGCCTTCAGTACTTTGAGATAAGATAATTTTAATTTCTTCTTCTGAGTGGACCAACTGGTGTCCTGATGGAGCAGAAAAACCAAATATTTTTAAAACTAAAGAGCCTGCACCGTTAAGCAGCCATATAACCGGTTTAAAAATTCTGGTGAATATCATTAGAGGCGTAACAATAACAAGTGAAGTCTTTTCTGCACTTTGAAGAGCAATTGATTTAGGAGCAAGCTCACCAAGTACTATATGAAGGAAAGTAATAAATGAAAATGCAATTATTACAGCAAGAGTATGAGCTGTTATAAAGGCTGCGTCTTTTGGTAGAAATGTGATTAGAGGTTCTAAAAAGCGTGCAATTGCCGGTTCACCGATCCACCCCAAGGCTAAGCTTGCAAGAGTAATACCTAATTGTGTTGCGGAAATATAACTTTCGAGATCATTAATTGCCTGCAGAACTAATTTTGCAGAAGTATGACCCTTTTTTACTAGCTCCTCTATACGGGTTTTTCTAATAGCCACAAGCGCAAACTCTGAAGCAACAAAAAAACCGTTAAGTAAAACCAGGAAAATAACCAGCAGGAGTTGAAAAATCACCATTCCTTATTATACCAAAGACAGGCTCCAGGAATACTATAGGTTAAAATGCTCCCTTGTTGGAATGATTTTCGAAAACAGAAATAGCAGGACATTATAGAATTTCCAAAGAACCTTACAACATGCAAAACAAATCTTACTTATTTAAATTAAATTACTTCAAAAGGGGTCTGGTAATGTTAGTCCATTCAGGGCTAAACGGAGTGATATCCTCTTTCCATCGAAAATTACTATTTTCTTGAATAAGTATTTCACTTGCTCTAGCTTGTTCAAAAGCAGTATTTGCTGAAGATAGATAATCTAAATCAACAATAGACAGCTGGTTGGTGACTTTCATTTTCCCAAATGCTCTCATAATGTGCCAATAACCTGCACCATCTATATCAAATTTTGCATTATCAAATGCATCTCCCAAAGAATTACGATTTGGTTGACCTCCATAAGCAACGCTATTTACAAAAAGAAACGTAGAGAGAGATGTAGTATCAGATGCTCTAGAAATAGAATACCTAGCTTCTACTTGAGAGGTAATATTATCTGCACATTTTTGCAAATAAAGGATGTGAGAAAATTCCTTAGCTACTACTAGTTCTCGCACCCTTTGGGGAGCTAAATAGATTCCACCATCAATCTTCACTGTTAACTCTAAGCTATCCGATTCAGCAAATGTATCTTGAAATGTATTTCCAGTTAGTTTATCTGTAACAACTTGTTGACCAATGAATGTATTCGTAAACCTTGGTTCCATAACTCCTGGCTCATGAATATCTGCTGATTGGAGAGGAATTCTAGAAGAAAGAATAGGAAAGTATGATCGTAATTTTTGAGGATTTAGTTGTGACTGTACAATAAGATTCCCCACATCTGAAAAACCAGGGTATTCCATATCTCTGACAAGGCTTTTCCCAATATCTACTGTCAAATCTGTAGGAAACTCTTTTCCTTTGTACCGCTCCCAATTATCAAATGGGGAGTTCTGTGATTCATCATCTTTACCCAGTGTTACACCTATGGCGATTGCTGTTGCTATGCCTCCTAACGCACACAGTCCTAATAGAAATTTCCGTCTGGTAAAACCGCCGTCATTTTTAGGATTCTGATCGCCTGTTCTTATTCGTTTTGATGCGTAAGAAGAATTACGTTTAACTTCCTTTCGCTGGTTAGATCTTCTTCTTGCCTCAAGCACAACTGGTGAAAGATATAATGGTAAATTTTCAGCCATATGAAATTATATGAAACAAGGATTATAGCAGGGAAATGAAGAATAATCAACCAACTATAGGATATCAGCTCCATCCAATGGACGAAGTTAGAACTTATTTTTACTTATCTGGAGTGAATAGTGTAACTTCAAAATCTTCGGGATCGCGTATACGAAACGATGTATCACCCCAAGGGTTATGACGAATTGGAAAAACTATTTTCACCTACAGCTGCTCCAGTGTCGTATAAAACTCCTCCGCCCCAATCATTGATAACTTTCCAGTTGAATGTTTTTTCGTAAAATGATCTTGAAAGACCTAAATCACGGACAAGAAGAATAAAACGAAATTCATTAACATTAGTTAGAGCTATCATAAAGAAATTATAACAAATGTACGAACATCCAACTCGGGGTGAAGAAAATTCAAAGCTAAAATGCCGGGCTTCCAGAGCCTTGGCCTAATATAACCATTGATTTCGATTCCATTACGGATGCTTTTCAGGATGTAAGATATATTGGAGAATTAAGAGAAAGATGGAAGGAAATAAAGAAGCTACATGTAGGATCTTTAGGATTTGTGAATATCACTTAAAGCGTTTCTTACATCTTCTCTATTACCAGAAAACCATGCATCAATAATTCGATTACCTTTTTCCGTTAAGAACACTTGGTAGAGAACAATTGGCCCATTCTGCATAAGCAGTTTGTAACCTGCAAGCTCAGATGCAATCAGATGAGAGAATTTCAAAACGCCGTCACCAGATATAGCAAGACTATTTGGAGGTGCTTTTTTAAGAAAAAGTAAATTACTTATGCTTTCTTTATCAAAAGCGTGATTAAGAGAAACAAGCATTGTCTTCCAACTGTTAATAGCATCCCTGGTAATAGTACCTCTTGTATATAAAGCATGACAAGTGGGACATAATGCAATCAGGTTTGAGAGTTCATTCTGACCATCCTCTTGCACTTCGATTATGTGATGAAGGTCTATTGCCAATATATTTCTACTTAAACCTTGGGGTATTGGAGACCTTGGCATAATAGTCGGTTATAATAAGACACTTTCACGTATACTAAATTCGTGCCTGGCTCCCCCGGGAGGACTCGGACCTCCAACCTTCTTCTTACAGATTAATCTTTCGTTACCGAAAGCCTGGACTATCTCATTCCCGACTAAGTCGGGATCGGGTATATAGTCTCTACACATTTATCTCGCCCTACGGCGGAATTTAGCTCGGGATTGTCCCGACTGCGCGTCGGGAATCTTCCGAATTAGCCCGATTTTTCATCCCGAATTACTTCGGGAGGCTGCCTTTTGACAGGAAGCCGCTCTACCATTGAGCTACAGGGGAATATTATTTAGTTATTAATGAACTTTCTGTTTGTTAAATTAAAGGTTTATAGCTATGCTTAATACTTTCTTACAATAATAACAATTATATATTGTATGCTGTTCAGTATAACTTTTCTTAGTTGTTTCAATTTTATCAAGTTCTTTTAAACAATAAGGACATTTTGGTAAAGAACTAGCATCAATCAGTTGTATTTCAGCCATATAACTCCTTTCTATTAAACTATAATGACGGAATTTTACCATCTAATGTGGCTAAAATCCAGCCCAACTCTACTATATTATTTCGGAATATACTTATCTTTTAGGAATATAGTGTACAGAGATAGGACTTTAGAGTTAAATACAAAATAAGTTTTTATGAGAATTGCTGTTGTTGTTCATCCTAATTCCAGACATCAAAAGGTAGAAAAAGATTTACCCCGCACCCAGAATGCTCTGGTCGTGAGACCAGTGATGAATGGTATTTTAACGCGACGCGAAAATAGCAAATGCCCCGAGCGTAAGCTCGGGGTGCGGGGTTTACTTGGCACGCTTCATATTTATGTAAACAAACCTCCGTATATTTATATTGACTTAGTTTTTTCTTAATGTTATCTTAGTCACATATGAAATCAATGAAAATGAACCCTGTTGTTCATTTTGAAATGCCAGCAAAAAACAAAAAGAGAGTGGTTAAATTTTATGAGTCTGCTTTTGGTTGGGATATGCAAATTATGGGTTCTGAGATGGGCAATTATATTCTGGCTACCACAAGCGAATCTGATAAAAACGGCTTTCCTAAAAAGCCAGGTATGATTAACGGAGGGTTTTTTGAATATAATGCTAAAAAACCGGGATTTCAAAAACCATCAGTTGTCATTTCAGTTGACGATATAAAAAAAGCAATGAAAAAAGTCACTGATGCTGGTGGAAAAGTACTAGGAGGACAAAAACCTGGAATACCTGATGATATTCCAGGCGTTGGACTCTACGTTTCGTTTATTGACTCAGAAGGTAATCGCGTCGGCATGCTCCAGCCATCCCAAATGTAACGAATTCAATAGCCACCGCCTTTTAGAAAGGACTAATTGAATCTTTACTGTTGCCTGGAATGTAAAATTATTAAATTTGTTTATTTATAACTAATAAAGGAAGGGGGTGAAAAAAATGATTAAGAAATTAATGACAATTGGAGTTGCAGCTGCTATTTTTGCATCCAGTGCAATTCCTATTTTTGCTGCTAAACCTGCTACTCAAGCATGTTTTGGGAATGATATATCAGGTTATGCACAAAATGGAGAAACAGATAATAGTAGTTTTTTTGAGTTTGAATCGGGAGCAGGTTGGGGAGGATTTATTTCAGGAGTTGCTACCAGTCCAGGAGCTGATGGAAATCTAGGAGTCGGAGGCGAGATTAATGCTCATCAAGCAGGAGCAATTCCGGATACAGTAATCTCTAATAGTTGCAATTAGTCTGGTAAGAAAGTTTGTATGATATAGTAGTTGAAAAGGAGGTGAACATGCATGAAATGTGCAAAATGTGGTATGGATACCCAAGGATGGAAATGTGCAATTTGTGGCTCTGAAGATACACAACATGACGATACTCATATCCACGGAGAACCATCTTCATCCAGGTATTGTATGCCAAAATGTAAAGGATGCAATCAAGCCGAAGTGCATTGCACTTGTTAAATTAGACAATTTCTTATGATAGGCTATATTTTCCGCTGCACTAATTCTACTGAGGATGAGTGTTTCGAACGAATGCTATTCGGTGAAGTTCCTAAATCAAAAGAGATTGTTGATAAAGTTAAAAAAGGAGACACTCTTTTTTTATATAATGTTACCTCTATTAGGTTATATGGCGTTTTTCGAGCTGATTCTGATGGAGGATATAATATTAATCCAGAGGCATGGAATGGCAGGTTTCCGGCTCAAGTGAAAATTATATGGATGAATAAATATAAACCGATTACCAGACGAGATTTCGAAAATATAATAAAATTTAATTGGAGATATCCCCAGCCAATATTAAATGAGGATCAAATAAGAAGTTTAGAAAAAATATTTAAAAATAGTCAAAGGCTACCACAGACTGAATCTACTTTTCGACAACGTTTCCCAGCAACACATCTTGCCATTGATGGGCATCTTGTTAGAAGCTTAGGCGAATTGAATATTGATAATTGGTTATTCAGTCAAGAATTTTGCCATGGTTACGAACGAAAACTACCTGTTCAAGAAAATATTTACTGTGATTTTTATATTCCTTTAGAAGATAAAAAAGGATATGTTTATATCGAATATTGGGGACGGGAAGATGAGAAATACCAAGAACGTAAACAACAAAAAATCGCAATTTATGAAAAACATAATTTACAGTTAATCGAATTAATGCCGGAAAATTTAGAAAATTTGGATGAAATAATGCCTCAAAAATTAAGAAGATACTTTAAGAACAAAAAATACTTTTAATTATTCATGATACAGTTCTTCATGAGATCGGCCACCATTTCGGAATGAGTGAGGAGATGATAAGAAAAGCAGAAATAAGAAATAAAATCGGTATATAATTAAGTTAAATTAAATCATAATGATAACTTCAGATTTGCCTTCTATTAAAGTGATGTATGCAAAGTCAGAATCAGGTATTTCTGGGAGCAGAGTTGCTTTTGATAAGCTGGAAGCAAAACTCTCAAGTTTAAAAGGAAGAAAATTTTACGATCTTATATTTGGTGTACCTCCAAATGAAAAATATTGGGCATGTGTAGGATTAGTTCCGGGTGATGATCCTGATAATCTTGGGTTTAATACATATACAATTCCCGGAGGAAAATATATTCAAGAGAAGGTTAAAGATTGGCATACAGATATTACAGCCATAGGTAAAACCTTTCAAAAACTTGTTTCTTTGCATACCCCAGATCCATCTCGTCCTAATATTGAGTTTTATCGAAGTATGAAAGAAGTTTTATGTAGAGTTCCTATAGATTAAGGAGGTGAGTAGATATTATGAATGAAATGATGAAGGAGTGTTTTAAACCACATGTTTTAATGCACAGTCTTTTTGGTTTAGGACTTGGATTATTTTTAGTATACTTATTTCCAGCATTGAATATTGTTTGGCTTGGCCCTTTGTTAATGGTAATATCAATAGTTTTGGATGTGATGAGAAAACCAGCAAAATAGAACAAAAGCAGTAGTATGATGGTAAAATAACTCATGCTTGTAAAAATTAGGAATCACTTTAAAAAAGTTGATCCTATTTTATTCTCTTCAATAAGAGAGTTATATCTATTAGAAAAAGTTTCTCCTAATGAATACTTTGAAAAACTGTGTGGTGAAATAATCAATCAGCAATTGTCTGATAAAGCCAGCAGCACTATTTTTGCAAAATTTAAAAAACTCTACCCTCAAGGCAAAATAACGCCACAACATACACTAAAATTAGAATATGATCAAATAAGAAAAGCTGGACCCTCTAATTCCAAAGTAAAATTTATCAAGGGTCTTGCCCAAAAAGTGGTAAGTGAGGAGTTGAAACTTGAGAAACTAGAGAATTTAACAGATGAAGAAGTAATGATTCAGTTAACTCAGGTAAAAGGAATAGGTCCATGGACAGCTGAGATGTTTATGATGTTTAGTCTTGGCAGGCCTAACCTTTTTTCTTACGGAGATCTTGGGCTTAAAAAGGCTATAAAAAAATTATATAAGTTTAACAAAGACCCAACACAGAAACAGATGGAAAAAATTGTAGACAAATGGTCGCCTTATAAATCATACGCCTGCATTATCCTCTGGCAAGTTCTTGATGGCTAAAATTTTGGTACTTGCATTTTTATTAAGTTGTATCTATAGTAGCGTTGGCGTGAGAAAGATTACAATTTTACTTTTGTTTCCTCTTTTAGCTTTTGTCTTTCTTAATTTATTCAATTCTTCAAATCTTGTTTTTGCACAAACAAATAACCACGTTCCCGGACAAATTTTGGTTAAATTCAAAACAGGAATTCCACAGTCAGTAATTGATAGGCAGTTGGGTGGAATTGGGGCAAAACAGATAGATAAAATAGATATAATTGACGTATTAATATTAAATGTGCCAAAAGTAGCAGAAACGAGCATTTTAAAAGCTCTCTCCAAAAATCCCAATATTGAGTTTGCAGAATTTGATTATATTGCCACAGCCCTGTTAAACGATACATATTTTAGCCGGGAATGGGGTTTGAAAAATACCGGGCAAGTTATTAATGGAGTAACAGGTGTTGTGGGCGCAGATATTGACTGGCCCGAAGCTTGGGCAGCTACAGGCAGCAGTATAAAAATAGCGATTCTTGATACTGGAATTAACGAAAGTCATCCAGATCTAACAGGTAAAGTAGTTGGAAGAGTTGATTTTAGCAATTCTTCCTCTGGCACCAATGACATTTATGGTCATGGAAATCATGTTGCTGGAATTGTTGCAGCCAGCACAGATAATAATCTGGGTGTAGCTGGCGTTTGTCCGAAATGTACTCTTCTTAATGTGAAGGTATTAAATGATAGCGGTTCAGGTTCTTACTCAGGGATTGCCAAAGGAATTAATTGGGCTATTCAAAATGGAGCCAAGGTTATCAATATGAGTCTTGGAGGTTCATTAAGATCATCTACTTTGGAAAGTGCAGTTAATAATGCTTGGAATAATGGGGTTGTAGTAGTTGCAGCTGCTGGGAATTCTAATAATCCTTCAAAGACTTATCCAGGTGCTTATAAAAATGTTATTGCTGTCGCAGCAACTGATAATAGAGACCAGAAGGCTTCATTTTCAAGTTATGGGGTAAAATGGGTTGACATTGCAGCACCCGGTGTTTATATCTTCTCAACCTGGAAAGACAGTTTAAGTCAAAGTAACCCGCAACCAGAGTGTGTAACAACTAATGAATGTTATAAATATGCGTCAGGAACTTCGATGTCAACTCCAATTGTTTCCGGGGTTGCTGGACTTGTTTGGTCTTCAAATTATGGAACTTCGGCTCAATCAGTAAGAAACCGAATTGAATCAACTGCTGATAAAATCTCTGGAACTGGTAATTATTGGTCAAATGGCCGAGTAAATGCTTACAAAGCAGTTAACTAATCTAACTTTAAGTATTTTATTCCAACAGTAAGAATGGTAACAAAAGTTAAATTTAATCGTTGAGAGGTGTAAAGGAGGTGAAGAATATGAATATTCAGAAAATTTTAGTGGGTGCATCAGTAACTGCTGTTATGCTAAGCAGTATGATAGTTCCAGCATTTGCTGCACCTGCAAATTTTGGAGGTAATGGTAAAGCTTGGACGAATGACTATGGTAACCATTATGTAAACAATAACAACCCTGATGTAAGGATGGATTGGGATTGTCATCGAAAAGCAGTGCCGGGTAACGGTGGAGTAAATGCCAACCCAAATTCTGCAGTTGTGGATTGGTCTTTTGTAGATAGCGATCCTTCGGATGGTGGAGAAACGTTAGTTGTGCCACATGACAACTTAACAACTTGTCCATAAATTTACCCCGCACCCATCAGGGTGCTGGGTTTACTATTTTAACCAGGCACTTTAAAATGCCTGGAAATAAGTAGTAAAAAAAAGAGTAATTAAATTATGAAAGCTGTACAAATTAATAAATACGGCGGTATTGATGTTTTAGAAATAAACAAAAATGCAACCAAGCCTATACTTTCAAAAGACAAAGTATTAGTTGAAGTTCATGCTACTTCGATTAATCCTGCTGATTGGAAAATCAGGCAAGGATTATTTGGAGAAATTGGACCTTTCCCTATAACTTTAGGAGGAGATTTTTCTGGAGTTGTTTTAAGTACAGGAGATGAGGTTTATGGGCAGACGAGTATTTTAAGCGGAGGATCTGGATCTTTTGCCCAGTTTTCAACAGCCAATCCTAATAAATTTTCAGCAAAGCC
Organism: Candidatus Gottesmanbacteria bacterium; assembly: GCA_016182365.1. Classification (GTDB taxonomy): domain Bacteria; phylum Patescibacteriota; class Microgenomatia; order JACOXO01; family JACOXO01; genus JACOXO01. The sequence goes on from JACOXO010000024.1 coordinate 21,617, forward strand.
TAAAAATACTAGTTTCATTGAGGCTGCGGCTTTACCTTTGGTTGGAGTGAGTGCAATTCAAGCAATTGAGGATGCTATAAAATTACAACCCAACCAAAAAATTCTTATTCACGGTGGAGCAGGTGGTATAGGACATATTGCTATACAAGTTGCAAAAGCAATTGGAGCATATGTTGCTACAACTGTAAGCGGAGATGATATTAACTTTGTTAAAAGTCTGGGAGCAGACGAGGTTATTGATTATAAAAGGCAGTCCTTTGAAAAAGTTTTAAAAGATTTTGACGCTGTATTTGATACAGTTGGTGGAGAAGTTTCAGACAAATCGTTCACAGTTTTAAAAAAAGATGGAATTATTGTATCTATGTTGGGAAAACCCAACGAAGAGCTTGCACGGAAGTATAGTATCAGGGCAGTTGGGCAGAGTACAGATATAAATATCGACCGTTTAACCCGCTTAACTAAACTTGTTGAGACTGGTAAAATTAAAGTAAATATTGATAAAATTTTTGCTTTAGACGAAGTGAAGGAAGCATTTGAATATTTGGAGCACGGCCATCCAAGAGGAAAAGTTGTATTAAAGATTAAGACCTAAAATTCAAATTCTTTTTTAATTTCTCCAGTTGATTTATTTACGTAGTACCAGTTGAAAGTGGCAGTATGTCCATCTTTTATTTCAAATACTTGAATATTATAGTTTTGATCGTCTTGCCCACTTAATTCTACTTTTCCATTTGGAACATTTTTAAGATATTCTTGTACCTCAGGTAGATTTTTAATTCTTTCAATTGTCTGTTGTGGCCCTTTAAACGAGTCTTGTTTTTTATTAGTAACTAAAACAAATCCCAATATTAAGACCAACATTAAGATTAGAATTATCTTAAACTTCATATACTAATAATAGCATATATTTTAGTAGACATTTTGATAATGTGTTAAACGGATAAGTTCATTGTTGGAATCTAAAACAACCGCAATCACGTCGATCCGGCATAATGCATTTACACCATTTAAATATACCTCGGCCATCCGGCGGACTTTAGATAACTTTTTTTTATTTATCATTTCCTCAGGAAGTCCAAAATCTTTTCCTATTTTTGCTTTTACTTCAATAAATACAAGAGTATCTTTATTTTTTGCAATAATATCTATTTCTCCGAATCTGTTTCTAAAGTTTCTTTCAACTATCGAATAACCATTTTTCTTTAAATGATTACATGCCAAATCTTCTGCAAGTTTGCCTGTGTAAAGGTTTAAAGTCCTCATATGATTTGCCTATATTGTAAGGCTTCTGCCATGTGGACCGGGAGAATTTTTTCAGAAGATTCAAGGTCGGCAATGGTCCTGGAGCTTTTTATAAGCCGGTAGTAACTTCTTGCAGAGAAGTTATATTTATCAGCCGCAACTTTTAAAAGGTTTTCGGAGTCAGCTGTTAACATACAGTATTTTTTAACTTCCTTATTTCTCATTTGTGAGTTTGTATAAATTTTTAGTCCTGCAAATCTTTTCGACTGAATTTTTCTTGCTTTTACAACCTGCTCTTTTGCCTGAATTGAAGTTAATCTATTTGCTTGGTTCTGGTTTGTCAGAGAGAGTTTTTCTACTTCTACAGCTGATACTGAAACTGTAAGATCAATCCGATCCAGGATCGGACCGGAAATTCTGTGGCGATATTTAGCAATTTGTTTATCTGTGCATTTACATTCTTTTTTAGGATGACCCAAATATCCACAAGGGCAGGGATTTATTGCAGAAATTAAAGTAAAACTGGCAGGGTACTTCACATGGCCGGCAGCCCTAACTATTTCAATCACGCCGTCTTCCATCGGCTGCCTTAAACTTTCTAAAACTGATCTTGTAAATTCAGGCATTTCATCTAAGAATAATACTCCCAGATGTGCAAGGCTAACTTCTCCCGGAAGCGGATTCGAGCCTCCGCCAATAAGACCTGCACTGGAAACGCCGTGATGGGGCGAGCGAAATGGCCTTTTACGAAGAAGAGCTTCTCCTGGAGTAAGTAAACCTGATATTGAATAAACTCTTGTTACTTCTAAAGCTTCATCAGGGGTTAGTGGAGGAAGAATTCCCGGAAGAGCCCGGGCAAGCATAGTTTTACCTGTTCCTGGTGGACCCCACATCAAAAGATTGTGTCCTCCGGCTGCTGCAATAACCAACGCTCTTTTTGCCTGTTCCTGGCCAGCTACTTCCGCAAGGTCATATTCTATGTAGTCTTCGTCAATAAATTTTTCAAGCGATGAATATTTTAAAGGGGTAATAGTTTTTTCATCAGTTAAATGATCGACAAGTTGTGATAAAGAAATAACAGGAATAACTGTGACTGCGGAAATAAAACCCGCTTCGTTTGCCGAGGGCTGAGGAACAAAAATTGTAGACCCTTTTTTATTTTTGGCAAATAATCCTAAAAGTAAGATTCCTTTTGTAGGTCTTAAAGATCCATCGAGAGAAAGCTCTCCATAGAAAAACATTCTTTTTAAGTCTATTTTAGCGCTTGTTTCCAACTGATTGCTTGCTATAAGAATTCCTACAGCAATAGCTAGGTCGTAAGCAGCCCCGTCTTTAGGAAGGTCAGCCGGAGCTAAATTTACAGTAATCTTTCTTGCAGGGAACTCAAAGTGAGAATTTACAATTGCTGTTTTTACCCGTTCTCTTGCTTCTTCAACGGCTTTACTGGGAAGGCCAACAATTGTAAAACCAGGAAAACCTGTCGATGCAACATCAACTTCAACATCAACTGGTACTGTATCTAAACCGACGTTTGCAACTGATAAAATTTTAACCAGCATTATTTAAATAATATTTTCCTTCCCGTTCAGTAAGTTGGCCACTGATTGTCAACAAAGATAACTGTGCACCAATTTCTGAAACTGGAATATTAATTTTTCTGGCAATTTCATTTGTTGTTAAAGCCTCATTAGATAATAGATCTAACAGAGGATCGCCTGTTGTTATTTTTTCTGAAGTTAGAAAACTATCAATCCACATCTGCGCTTTATTTTGGGCAATTAATAAATTTGTACCAGCAGAGGTTCTACTGGTAATTGGTCCAGGGACAGCCCAAATTTTACGTTTTAGTCTGTTACCGATCCTTGCTGTTATTAATGAACCACTCTTCATTGCAGCTTCAACAATGATAATTTCTGAAGATAAAGCTGCAACGATCCTATTTCTTGCCGGGAAAGTCCAATGAGCTGCTTGCTGCTCTTCCCACTCGGAGATAATAAGTCCTCCAGATTCAACAATTTTGTTAGCCAGTTTTTTATCATAACCATCAAGTTTTACATTTATACCCCAGCCCAAAACAGCAATTGTTTTTCCTCCGCTTTCTACACAAATCTGGTGTGTATATTGGTCAATTCCATACATAAAGCCAGATATAATAGTTTTCTTTTGAAGGACTAATTGGGGAATAATTTTCTCAATTACTCGTCTTCCATATTCAGACATTCTTCTACTGCCTACAACAGCAACACATTTTTTAAATATTTCAGGATTCCAGTTGCCAGTGTAATATATTTCTTTGGGAGGGGTAGATAAATCTTTTAATCTTTTAAGTTCTGGGAACCTTTTCCAGTTCTCCCTTCTCCTGTAGGTCATACTTCTAGAATATCACACCTTTTACTAACTGTTATAATATAATTATGAAGAATACTACCTCTTTTCTTATCAAACAATATGCAAAAATGCCCGGAAGTAAAAAAGTTGAGCTTGGGATAAGTTTATCAAAGGTTATTCGCCAAGTTAGAAGAGATGGGAATAATTATAAAAAGTCTCCGTCTTTATGGAAACTGACCAAGGCGACCTCTTAAAAGAAATAACTAGCGTAATAGAAGTTCAGAAAATCTATAAAAACAATATTATTTTGGGAGACATGAATTCGGTTTCTCCAGATGATAACTACTCCGACCATTATCCAGTTATTGCGGTAATAAAATAAATTTTTTATTAGTTCAACGGTTCAAACTGTTGAACCAGTTAATTTATCTATTTATTTGTTCAGATATAAATTTCTGGGTGTTTTCCCATTTACCAGATCCCTCTTTAGGAATAAAAATTGCTCCTCCTCCTGATGAGGTACTTGCTGCCAGAACGTTTGAAGGCCCAAGGTTTATTGAAACTAAATTATAATCTTTTGAATTATTAATAACTGGGGAGAGGTATTTGGCAATATCAAGACTAATATCAGTTTGTACGTGTTGAACCAGAGTTTGGTAAAGGGCGGGAATATTATCAATAGTCTCTAATGAAAATATTTTATTTTTCATCCCCATCAACACTTCTTGTTGCCTTATTCCTCTTGAGACATCACCAGTTCCTGACCCGTGACGTGATCTTGAATACTTTAATGCTTTTCCTCCATCCATTTGATTTATTCCCGGCTCAAAATGAAGATGTTCGTATCTGCATTTAAATTGTCTTTCCAATTCAAATCCAGAATATTTTTTATGTAGTTGATCTATTTCTTCAGGAGTATAATCGCAAGTATTGTTTTCTTCGCCACTAATTGGATACCAAGGATCATCCAAAACTTCAGCTACATTAACTTCAATGCCGTCAAGTTCAATCCCAACAGTCCGCATCAGTCCCACAAAGTCAATGACAATATAATAATTTACAGGTAAACCGGTAATTTCATTCACAACGCTTTTTGCATATTCCGGATTTTCGTTAAAAGCAATATTAATTTTTCCTTCTTTATTGTTGGGTAGTTTTACCAAAACATCTCTGGGGATTGATATAAGACTCGCCTGTCTTTTTTCAAAATCAACATACAAAAGCTGTATAGCATCAGTTAAATAACCCCCATCATGACCTGCTCCACCTCTTCCTAAAAGTAAAATTCCTACATTTTTAACATCTTTTAGGTTAGTATCTAATGCTAAAGTTTTGGGAAAAGAACCATTACTTTGAGCCTTAACTGTAACAGGGCTTATCATGTATTGTTTTGAGTTTAAATTAAAAGAGTATGTTGTAATAATAACTAACAAAGTAATAGCACAGGTAAAGATAGATAGTCCAATAGGTTTTTTGTGAGATATGATAGAATTTTTAATCGATTGAGTCTTGGAGATAGGTTTACTGGGCGGTTTTGGGGTAACCTGAATTTTTTCTTCCATAAAAACTATTATAACTAATAACCACGGTATTTATAATGTTTTATACCCTATAGTCTTGATATTCAGAGCATCTTAAATTAATATATGTACATGAGTAATGAATCACAATCATCTATTCGCTACGAAAGGGAATTTGGAAAAGCAACTCTAATTGGTTCTGACCGTAGTTTTTTATCTAAACCCAAAGACCAACAATTGGTTGAACTGGCTTGGTCTGACGGATGTGTTGATCCAAAAGCAGTTGAAAGAGTGTATGGAACGGATTGGACAATACAAAGATATGCCGAAGTCAACTTTTGGACGGGTTGGATTTGGGAAAGAGCTGATACACTTAATCCTAAGTTAGGATTTAATTTGCAAAAAATTTATCCGCGCAGAAAAAATGAGCCACCAGAACAATATAAACCTAATTCTATTCCCCAATCTCATAAAAAGCAATTTTTTCCGATGACAACGCCATGGGGTTATGCGGGAGCGCGAGTTTTAATTGAACAATTTGGTCGTGGGCAAGAAAAAACCAGTCAAAGAATAGAAAAAGGTTTAGCGATTCTTGACTATACTCTAATGTTTTCATCACCAGAACCGGCCGAATTTCTTGCTCTTCTAGCAGAGGGTGTTATAAAAGAAGATGCTTCGAAAACAGCTGTGCTAGGGCATGTATTGGCTAGAGAAATTGAAAAAGAAGGTGGAGGATATTTGCTTAAACGAGTAGTAGATAATCTTCAGGAATTTGCTCCTACAATATGGGATCATTATTTGCAACTAAGTCATGATGACCGTATAAGATTAGGAATAATATCCAAACTTTAGCATGCCATTATTAGAACAATTTGTATATGGTCGTTCTAAAAACACTCCTCAAGAAATTGGGGAATTTTATTTTGACTACCTACCTGTTGATTTACTAATAGCAACAAGACCGTATTTGACAACAGAAAGATTAATCGGTAGAAGAAGGCGAGGTAGTGAACAAAATCCTAATGTGATTGTATTTAGTGGATTAAACTTTGTAATTGATGGGCATCATAAAGTGCGAAGATCAATAGATATTGGTGAGAAAGAAATTTTGTGTAAGATATTAAGTACAGATAATAAAAGAATAGGAGAAAAGCTTTTAAGATCGCAACATGGTTATATTCATAGTTTACCAATATCTTCCTAATCGTATACGACTTTATTTTAAATAACTCCTTAAAAATATTTCATAGAATTGGTAGTTGGTATAGATAAGATAGCCGTTAATAAATAATAATCCGGGAAAAATCAGGATTTTTTCAAGTAGTCCTCCTGTTTTTATTCTTAAGTGTTTGTTTGGTGGAAAACCAATTCTAACTGGTATTGGGAAAAAAAGAGGTATTCCCTGGGTTGTAAATGAATCAACTACTAGATGTGAAATATATCCAATCATAAGGGCATCAAAAATAATATTCATATCAACCAGAATTACTGTACCAATTACCGGTAAAATAATATTTTTAAGAAGGTAACCAATAATTGCAAGTCCGAATATTGAATGGGATATCATTCGATGACTTCCTATTAATGGTTGAATAAGGTGGCCAATTACCCTTCCTCCTCTTACCTTATCCCAAATATCTGCTGTTGCGTTATCAATATCCGGAAGAAGCCCACCTATCATGTTGGCGCCCAGTGCTGCAATAACTGTTGCAATTGTCATCTGTGGTGGCGGGTGGGTAACAAAAACGATATTTAATGCCGTAAATGCGGCTAGATCATGAGTTCTTCCTGTCATATTATGCAGCTATTTATAACGAGGGAATACAGTTTTTCCAGGCATTAATTCCACCATTTGAAATTTTATATGCCGCTGTTTTAATCGCCTCTTCCGGATTAAATCTTAGATCAGAGTTATTATCTGTTCCCATATTATTTCTGGTTGTTTGCCAGGTATTTGATGCAAATTGAAATAATCCAGCGTAGTCTCTATTTTTAGCATTAGGATTTAATTTTGATTCACAAACTGCAATATGCTGTAAGGTATTTCTGTCGATACCGTATTCATTGCTGTATTTAGAAAACCATTCATCAAATTGGTTGCTTTTTACTATTATCGGAGTTGGAGTTAAAGTTGGAGTGGGAGTGGATGTTGGTTTTAGTGTTGGGGTGGGTGTTTTGGTAGGAATAGGTGTGTTGGTTGGCGATGGAGAAGGAGTAATTGTAGCAGCTGGAACTTGAGAAACCAGTTGTGTATTATTTGGATTAGATAGAGATACAAACAAAATACTAATTGCTGTAACTAGAAATGCAATCATCTTCCTATTATATAAGAGGATGTAAAACTAGATTTAATTTAAAGTATAAGTTACCTCCAGGTAGGGATCCTGAGTAGTGCCTGTTTGTTCAGATGTTACTACCTTGATGCTATTGCCTTGGCCTCCACCGTAATTTCCCCATACATTCTGAAGATCGTGTCCCTCCCTAAGGCCTAACAAAGTGTTGCTTGTTTTTGATATCCATCCCAATCCTGCTGAGTCAAGAGTCCAGGTTGTATATGTCGAAAGCTGCATAGAAGTTATATCTACACGATTAGATCCCTCCTGGTTTCCAATTTGTGTATAGTCAGTATTGACTAACAAAGATGTGTTATTATCTGGTAAGGAACTGGTGTCAAAAGGAAGAAATGCACGACTTAAACTGGTAGCGTTGTTTCCAAAACATCCGGTTGAAACAAAGTTGCTTCTTGGTGAAGTAGTGTAGTCTGCCCAAGCATCACTACCAGTTGAATTATAGGCAGTATTCCATTGAGCAAGACCGCAGCCTGAACCGCTTGGTCCGAAATATGCAACTCTACCGTCTCCAGATTGTGGATAGAAGGTCACAGTTGTTGGAGTACCACCTGGTGTGGGAGTGGGTGTTGGTGTTGCTGCTGCTGTCGGAGTTGGAGTAGGCGTTGGGGTTGGTGTAGCCGTAGGAGTAGGTGTGGGAGTTGAGGTTGGGGTAGGTGTCGGCGTTGGTGTACCTGAAGGTGAACCAATTGGTGTATAGTAGGTGACGTCAAGATATGGATCCTGAATTGTGCCTGCCTGTTCTGAAGTTGCAGCCGCAACACCATTTCCCTGAGCACCCCCATAATTTCCCCATACGTTTTGTAAATCATGTCCTTCTCTAAGGCCTAGTAAAGTATTACCTGTTTTTGATATCCATCCCAATCCTGTTGAGTCAAGAGTCCAGGTTGTATAGGCATAAGTTGGTATAGTTGTTATATCAATATTATTTGATCCTTCAACATTGCCTAAGTTTGCATAGTCGCTAGTTGTTAGACTTTGAGTACTTACCTGGGATGTTTGCACAACTGCAATATAATCATTACCATCGTTAACACTATTTATCTTACCCGTTATATAAAGATTAAGTGTTGCATTAGTTATAACTGCGTTATCGGGTAATGAATTTGTATCAAAAGGTAAGAATGCTCTTGTTAAGTTAACTGCATTTGCTCCCAAACATCCTGTTGAAACAAAGTTGCTTCTTGGTGAAGATGTATAATCAAATCCTGTAGTTGTAGTGTTTTTGGCTATATCCCACTGAGCTTGTCCACAGCCGCTATTATTAGCACCAAAATATGCTGCTCTGCCATCTCCAGGTTGTGGGTAAAATCTCACAGTTACTGGATCAGAATTTTGTGTTACATCATATGTTGCTGTAAGACTTAAGTTTGATGCTGGTACAGTAACCAATTGTGATTGGGTGCCACCATTGTCCCAAGAGTTAAATGTGTAGTCACTTGATCCAATTGTTTGATTGGGTGCATTTATTGTATGTTGGAATCCAACTAAGGTGTCGTAAGTAAGCGGTGTTGCAAGAGGTATTCCATCAATGTCAATTGTTAGAGCCGAAGGAACTGTATTTAT
>JACOXO010000025.1 GCA_016182365.1 Candidatus Gottesmanbacteria bacterium
GAATAATAAGCTCCACTTGCTTCTCCCTCTGAGCTAGCATGCCCTCTTAAGTCTATTTTAAACACAATAAAACCGTTCTCAGCTAGATAATCAACGTAATCATAGTAGTTGTCTAAAGTAGAATAAGTGCTTGGAGGAATATAACCATGAATAAAAATAATAGCCGGCCACCCGTTTTCCGGCCGATCTGAATCGGGCTTGGTCAATAGGCCATTAATTTTAAACCCATCTGAATCAAAACTAGCCAAATATGCTGTGTAATTTGAACCTTTGTAGGTAAATTGCAAATCACTAAATTGACTTTGATAATTTCTTTGTCTTAAATAGGGAATGGTGATCTCCTCAAATGGAAATGGAGTTGGACTTAAGGCAGACTGATCAACGACCACCGGTCTAGTGAAAGTAAAAGCTAGAACTAAACCAAGAAGTAATATTGATTTACTGACCAAGCCAACCATCGGTTACCGGAGTATTGTCGGTCGTATCGGTGATATACCACTGTATATTGCCACCCATTTTCTTTTTTACAGTTGCCATAAAAATACCTATCAGTAGAACGCTAACCACGATACCTAAAACTATCCCAATCAGAAAGTCATTATTAACGTTTCTATGAAGAATGTGATTTTGTTTTGCCATATAACTTATTAAAAGCTGTTTATATCCACTTGTCAACAACCTATAGCTTTTCTGGCAAGAATTGCCATAAATAGGGGAAACTCCTGGCGGGCTGTATTTTCCATTTTTGCTGCAGGTCCTACACTCACTTTATCCGAAACCCATTCTTCAATTCTTTGAATCACAAAGCCAGAGGCGAATAATTCTTGAGAATATGTAGATAATGGATAGTGAAATGACCAAGTAACATCTGTGTCATTTTTCTTGCCAGGGTGAGCAGTGATTGGAATTTTGAGTGGAGACAGGTAGCGGTTCACCCTTCTATATTGGATTTTATTAACTTCGTCATTCCCCCAACTTGTTTGCTTGGGAATTCTAAAATAAGGATGATTAATAACTATTACAAATTTACCATCATCCACTAAATGATTATTTGCATTCCTAAAAACCTGTTTTATGTGTTCAATATTTTGTAGAGCCAAAATAATGGTTGTATGAGTAAAGTCGAATTTAGAGATATTTAAAGGCTTAGTTATATCTCCAATTTGATAATAATGATTGGGACTGTTGTCTGTTTTTTTTGCAATATTTATAAGAGATTGGGCAATATCAATTCCCTGATAGTAAATATTTTTAGGAATATTATGAGCAAGCACCCCATTTCCACAAGCTAAATCAAGTATTGATGATTTACTATCTAACTTCAGAAGTTTCCATAATCCCGGCATTATCACATGTTTATGAAAATAATGCCCACTACTTCCAACAATTGCTCCATACCACTTACCAACATGCTGCCAGGAAGTTTTGCTTATATTTTGATATAATTTAGTCATGAATACTAAAACTATTTATTCTTTAACTCTAATGTTATCAATTATTGGCATTGGACTGGTACTTTACTTATTATACCAGTACTACTCGCCTCCACATGACTCGCTTTGTTATATAAACTCGACAATCAATTGTGATGCTTCTACAAAAGGAGAACTGGCAAATACCTTAGGAATTCCTACTGGGTTTTACGGACTAATAGGCTACATCATTATTCTTATAGCCTCTTTAAAAGAATGGAAAAGAGTGATATTTGGAGTTGCCACCTTTGGAATGCTTTTTTGCCTTAGAATTACGTTTTTAGAGTTATTTGTGATTAAATCTATTTGTCCCATCTGCATCGCCTGTCAGATTATTATGTTTATTATTTTTATCTTAAGCATATGGCTTTTAAAAACAAAGCAGGAATTGTCGCATTAGTAGGAAGACCTAACGTTGGTAAGTCAACATTTCTTAATGCAATTCTGAAAACAAAAGTAAGTATAACTTCACCAAAACCGCAAACAACTAGATTTGCAATTGAAGCATTATACGAAGATGAGAGAGGACAAATATTATTTATTGATACTCCTGGCATTTTCGCAAAAATTGAAGATACTCTTGCAAAAAAAATAAATTCATTATCAGAAAAAGCGTTTTCCCAAAAACTTGATGTAATTGTCTATATGATTGACCATACCAGAAAAAGAGAAACTGAGGAAAATAAGGTATTGGGTATTGTAAGAAAACTATCTGTTCCAAAAATTTTAGTATTTAATAAATCTGATATTAAAAGACCATCGTATAAAGAACAGTATTTATTCTTAGAAGACGAATTTGATTATATAATTGAAATTTCTGCATTAACCAGAAGCAATATCAACAGAGTAATTGATACAATATTTGAACTGTTGCCAGAAGGAAAACCATTTGCCGATAAAAATTCTTTGCCTACGCCGCTTTTGAATGTAAACAGTAATACTTTCATAGCCGAACTTATCAGAGAAAAGGCATTTTTAAATTTGAGAAAAGAAGTACCATATACCATAACAACGTATGTTGATGAAATTACACCAAGACCAAACGGCACCCTATATATTAAAGGAAAAATTATTACCAACAGTGATAGATATAAAGGAATGATAATTGGAAAAAATGGGTCGATGATAAAAGAGATAGGAATGGCTGTTAGAAAAGAACTAGAGGTATCTACCGCTAAAAAAGTATTTGTTGAATTAACTGTTGAAGTAAATCCTCATTGGGAAGAAAGTCTTTAAGAGATGTTTCTTAAAGCTGTTTCTAACCTGTTTATTGTTTCTTCTTTACCTAAAATCTCCATGCTCTCAAAAAGCGGAGGCGTTACTGTTTTCCCGCTTATGGCAACTCTAATCATCTGAAATAACTCCACCGGTTTCCATCTGCTCTTTTCAACGATTTTATTTCCTAAATCGTGAATTGAAGCTGTTGACCAATTATTAAGACCCATATAGTCTTGAATAACTTCATTTAAGACTTTCTTTGCTTGTTGTGAATCTCTTTTTTTAGGTATAAGAACTTTTAAATCAACATCAGGTTTTTTAATAAAGAAATCAATTAAACCTTCTGCTTCAGATAATTTTTTAATCCGTTGCTTCAATAGCGAAGAAACGAGTAATAAAAGTTTTCGATCAAACTTTTTATTCATGTATGAATACAATTTGTCTGCTAATTCTTCATTATTCATCATCCTGATATACTCACCATTCATCCAGGTAAGTTTCACAACATCAAAAATAGGTCCTGATTTATTAACTCTGTCAAATGAAAATTCTAGAATTGCCTCGGATAAAGGAAATATTGTCAACTGTTTTGGATGTGTCCATCCAAGAGTCATTAAATAATTGTTAATTGCCTCAGGCAAATACCCTTGTTCACGATAATAGGACACCCAAACAGGATTCTTTCTTTTGGATAGTTTTGATTTATCTGGATTTCTTAATATAGGAAGGTGGGCAAAAAATGGCAGCGGCCATTTAAAAGCATTATAAAGAAGTATATGTTTTGGAGTAGATGATAACCACTCCTCAGCTCTAATCACATGACTTATTTTCATGAGATAATCATCAACTACTACAGCAAGATGATAGGTAGGAAATCCGTCAGATTTTAACAAAATCTGATCATCAATAAGTTTATTTTGAAAACTGACCTTACCTCTGATTAAATCATTAAAGTTTGTTTCCCCTTCATCTGGAACATTTAATCTGATAACGTACTTTTGACCCGCTTCGCCCCGCCTAGACTCGTCGAGGCTGGCGCGAGGCGAGTTTTTGATTTTTTTACAGAACCCATCATACATTGGAGGTTTTCCCTGCTTTTGCATTTGATTCCTAACTTCGGTTAACCTTTGGGGTGTACAAAAACAATAATAAGCATGTCCATTGTTAATAAGTTCTAAGGCGTATTTTTTATACAATTCTTTTCTTTCAGATTGTCTATATGGACCTTCATCCGGCGTTAGTCCTAGCCAATTCATTGTATTTAGTATTCTAGTTTCACTACCCTCAACCAATCTTGTTCTGTCAGTATCTTCAATCCTGACTATAAATCTACCTTTATTCTGTTTTGCAAAAATATAGTTTATTAAAGCTGTGTAGGCATTACCTATATGAAAATCCTGCCCTGTTGGAGATGGCGCAATTCTTGTTCTAACCATAATTCTCTTGCATTCTAACATCTTAACAAACTATACTCAAATAAAGGACGAACTCAAATTTATCGCGCGCAGCCGGAGCCCGCTTGCGGGAGTCGAGCACGAAAAATTTCGGGTGAGTCCTAATATACATTATGCTTACGTTGACAAACGCTGCTGATTTAACCAAAAAACTATTTATAATTGGAGTTTTTGTAATAATCTTAATAGGCTTTGTTTATGTGATTATTACAAGTGTAAAAAAATCCATAAACTCCCTCAAACCGCCTCCACCGCCTGTACTTACTACAACCTTTGATAAATTACCAGGCATTGTGTTTCCAAATCAAAATTTTCCGACAGATATCAGATTTACCTTAGAAACTCTTTCCGGCAATATACCAAGCGCTAGCACTACAGCAAAAATATATTTTCTACCCAAAAAACAGAAGTCTCTTCTTACAAACGTAAGGGCAAACCAGGATGCTAAAAACTTAGGGATTGAGTCCTCGGCAACAGTTGTGAATAAACAACTAGTATATACAGCAAATAGTAAAGAATTTACAATTGACCCTATTTCTAGAAATTTCACTTATTCATACAACTATAATAATGAACCAACAGTATTTTCAGGAAAAACCCTACTAACTAAAGGGTCAGCAACATCTGTTGCTAATAACTTCCTTAAAACTTTGGATGCACTCCCTGCTGATTTTAATCAGAACCCTAACGTTACATTTTTGACTTATAACGGAGCACAGTTTATACCCATCGGAGAAAACGAGGACCCAGCAGTAGCAACAGCTGCAAGAGTTGACTATTTTAGAAATAAAGTCGACTCTCTTCCAGTGGTTAACTCTGAATTTGATAAAGGGAATATTTCCGTCATAGTATCGAAATCAGATGATAAAAATAAACAAGTAATTCGCGCTATTAAAAGTTATCAGGAAATTTCAAACGAAAATATAGGCATATATCCTGTTAAATCAGGTGATTTAGCTTGGCAAGATTTCATAAACGGGATAGGATATATAGCGGATAGCGGAAATTCAACATTTACAAAAAGAGTGGTCATAAGAGACGCTTATCTTGCTTACTTTGACGATGGAGTGAATATATCTTACCTTATGCCAGTTTATGTTTTTATCGGAGATGATGGTTTTATTGCTTATGTTAGTGCTGTATCAGATCAGTGGATATCACCTTAGACTAGCACTATGCGTAGATAAATCCTGCCACTCAAAGCTATTAAATACCCAGGATATTAGTCTTTCTGTTTCTCCAAAGCGGTCATCACTTTTAAGAATTACCACTAAAACTTCATGTTTATCTCTTTTTACTAAAGTAGCCAACACCTCTTTTGCCTGTTCTGTCCAACCTGTTTTAACCCCGGCAACTCCCGGAACTTTCCCTAATAAAATATTTACATTATCCAGTCGATGATAAAGATTGTAATTACTGTCTGAAACTGTTATTGATTTTGTCCCAATTACTTTTTTTATAAGATCACTTTTTAATGCTAGCCTGGATAGTTGGGCTAAATCATATGCTGTAGTGTAATGATTTTCATCCTCAAAACCAATTGGATTAGTTAGATGTGTATCTTTAAGTCCTAAACTTAAAGCCTTATCATTCATAGCCTTAACAAATGTTTCAACAGCTCCGGGGTAATTTTCCGCTAATGTATAAGCTGCGTCGTTTGCCGAATGTACCAAAGCACCGTATACAAGATTTTCCACAGTTATCTCTTCACCCTTAATAAGCCCCATAACTCTACCCTCAGTGATTACCGTATTTACTGTTAAAACATCTTCTGGTCTGTATTTATCAAGTGCCACCAAAACGGTTATTATCTTGGTAGTTGATGCTGGAGCAAAACGGGTATTTTGATTTTTTTCAAACAAAGTAACGTTAGAATCTAAATCTAAAATATAAACCCCCTGGGCTGAAATCTGCGGAATTGGTTCAATATTTCTGTTAATTGGCAGCATCGCCGGTGGTGGTGGAATAACAACAGGAATCTCCTGTATATTTGGGACTTCTGCTTTTTTATAAACAAACACCACGGGAACTAAAAACAAGAACAGTGAAATAATTAAAATTTTAAAACCAATCGATAATACACTGTATTTGTTAGTCTTTGTTTTTTTATTTTTTGGCATGTTGACTGGAAACAGAAATTCCAAGCTCAGATAGCTGCCCATTTGTTACTTCAGAGGGAGCGTCCATTACTGAAATTGTGCCTCCTGAAGAAGCAGGAAAGGCTATAACTTCACGAACGCTTTTTTCTCCAAGAGCAGCCATTAAAAATCTATCTATTCCCGGAGCTATACCCCCATGCGGCGGAACTCCAAAAGTAAATGCTTCTAACATATGTTTAAATTCCGACTTTTGAGTATTTGTAAAACCAATCAAATCAAAAACTTTACTTTGTATTTCTGGTTGATGAATTCTAATACTTCCGCCTCCTACTTCAAATCCATTTAACGATAAATCATGTTGTAGTCCTCTTACCTTAAGTGGCTCGGTATCCAAAAGAGCTATATCATCCGGATGGGGTGCGGTAAACATATGATGTGAAGGCGCAAACTCTGCTTTCCCAGACCCATGATAAAAATCTTCTTTTGTTTGTTTATTAAAAAGAGGAAAATCTATAATCCAAGCAAAAGCTAATTCATTAGGGTCATTTTTATTCTTTCTTAAATCCGGCTTATCATTACCGTATTTTGCAACAGATTCTTTATGAGGAATGCGCGGCCATGGAGTTTGTGTAATATGTTTTTGCGGAAACAGTTTTTTTACCAGATCGGTAAAAAGACGTTCTGTTAATTCCATAATATCGTTTTGAGTTACAAATGACATTTCCATATCAAGCTGGGTAAATTCACCATACGCTCTATCCTTTCTTGGATCTTCATCTCTGAAACAGCGGACTATCTGGAAATATTTTTCAAAACCGGAAACCATCAAAAGCTGTTTATATTGCTGCGGCGATTGAGGGAGAGCGTAGAATTTTCCTTTTTGCAGTCTTGAAGGAACTATAAAATCTCGTGCTCCTTCAGGGGTTGTTTTTGTAAGGATTGGTGTTTCTATCTCTACAAATCCTTCTTTATTTAACCAATTTCTAATATATAAAGTAGTATCCGAACGTAAACGGATATTACGAGCCATCCTACTTCTTCTAAGATCAAGGTAACGATACTTAAGACGAATAGATTCGTCTACTTCATATCCATCTGTATCTATAGGTAAAGGTAGTTCTTTTGATTTATTTAAAACAACCAATTTAGTTACTTCTATTTCAACAGTTCCTGTCTTAATGTTAGGATTAACCATTTTATCTGGCCGCTTTTTCACTATGCCATCGAGTTTGATAACATCTTCGCAGTGGACTGCTCCTAACATATCCTTTGTCCCTACAAGTTGAATAATTCCTGATCTATCCCTAAGATCAATAAAAACAATTTTCCCGTGCGCACGAATAGTATCGATCCAACCGGATAGACTAACCGTCTCGCCTGCTTTATTTATCGTATCAACAACCAGAATTCTATCCATAATCCATATTGTACTACGAAAAACCAAAAATCGTTAAACCCAAATTATTTCGAAAGCTCATCAAGTAAACTATTTATATCTTTCATTCTTTCAATATCAGGATTAAAACCATTATCAGGATGAAATGCTCTTCCTGCTTCTTTTCTTAAAAAAGTAATCACTTTATTCCTTTGTGTAAAAGACATTCCCTGTATTTGATCAATTGTATAACCAAATCCCCTTATGAATGGATCTGTTGTATCTCCTAATCTTACTCTCACAACCCCATGCTGTCTCTCTACTTCTAGACGTTTTTGTAATTGTTGATTTTCTGCAATTGCCTCACTGGCAGTCTGATAAAGTTGTATGTTCTCTTGTTTTAAGTTAGTAATTTGAGATTCTAACAGACCTTCTTTATTAAACCAATCTTGTTCCCTTTGCCTGAAAATAGTTCTTTCTTGACGCAACCGTTCTAATACCTTTCTATCATCTACTGTTAATTCGGATGCAAGTGGAAGCGTCTTTGACTCGGGCTGTGCAGAAATATCTATTCCCACCCACGATCCGTCAACTGAAGTCCAATAACTTGTATCTTCTGCGAAAATTGATTCCGGTAAATCAGAAATTGTACTACATGTAAACTCGAACTGATTGGCATGTTGCAATAGTCTTTCCCGCCACCTCGGATTCCAACTATCATCTAATGTTATGCGGAGAAATGTCTCAGCAAGAAATAGCCGGTGTTTCTTATACTCTGCTTCGTTAATTCGGTTAAAAAATAGATTAGCCATAATTCCAACTTGAGTTTCATCAAAATCTACTTTTTGCGCGTTACCCCATTGACTTACTCCCTCAGTTATATACTGCGCTTCTTTGCTGGAATCTGAGAATGTGCCATACTTTTGCCATTTTTGATCTAGAAAGGAATGATAGGATTTCCATATCCGATATTCCGTATCTCTGGGTTCTTTTATCTCACTCAACCTGCGGATTACACCAAAGATATTTGTTAATTCTACTGGTGTTTGGGCAGTACAGGCCATGCTAAATAATAACCTATACCCTGAACCTTCCTGCTTTTCAAAATCCAGAGGACTTATAAATGTTAATAATTCGTCTTTTCCGTACTGGACAAGTCTATCTTTTGGAAACAAACCTTGTAACAACACGCGCTGATCATCTGTTAACTGACCCACAATCATATCCCGCTGTCTAGCTCTTAATAGGTCTTTATTTGCCCGGCTTTCTTTATAAAAACCTCCTGATTGATCTAGATGCTCATTTAACATATGTTATTGGAGCAGACGGTTGGATTCGAACTAAGATTATATCAGAGCATAGCTTCTAAAGATAATCGTATAGGTTACAGGTGATATAATAGAATCATGTCAAAACAATTATCCAAAAGAATCTTAAAATATACAGTAATTTTTGAACCTGCTGAAGAAGGAGGTTATGTTGCGACCGTTCCAGCATTACCTGGTTGTGCTACTCAAGGGGAAACATTTGAAGAAACAGTAGAAATGATTCAGGATGCTATCTCAGGTTATTTAGCAGTTTTGAAGGATGAGAAGCAGGAAATTCCAACTGAAAAAGAAGATTTAGTAGTAACTAAAGTAAGCATCCATGGCTTCGTTTAAAGCTCGAGAGGTCGTATCAATACTCAAGAAATTAGGCTTTATAGAAAAAAGGCAGACTGGTTCTCACCTTATAATGTATCATCCAGGGAAAAATAAGATTATTCCTGTACCTATCCATGCTAAAGACTTAAAAAGAGGATTACTTAAGGGAATTATTAAACAAGCTGAATCTACAGAAAAAGAGTTTCTAGAATTAAATTAGTTAATCTTAATATCCCTTATCTTCATTTCAATTGAAGTATGATTATTCCACTTGTTCTGGCTCAGAGTATATACACAATCAATTAATGAATCTTTGTTTATCTGTGAATAAAAATTCCCGGCCCCAAAAGCAACACCTGTACGTCTTTCACCTTTAGCATTTTCCATTTCTAGCTTTAAATGATTTCCATCTTTGCCAATAAGCTTTACTACGACTGGTTTTAATTTGAAGCTTGCAAATTTGGGTTCGGAGTTTTTTGCACCAAATGGTTTAAATTTTTCAATACTCTCAAATAATTGACTATTAACATCACTTAAATCTAATTCGCAATCAACAAATACTGATTTTTTTAATATTTTATCGGATATTCCAAGATTTACTAATTTTTCAAATTCCTTACGGAATTTCTCCAAGTTTACTGTCTTTATAGTAAAACCTGCAGCCATAGGATGTCCTCCACAATCTATCAAAAGATGGGAAGTTTTCCTAATATTTTCAATTATGTTAAAGCCATTAATTGATCTGGCTGATGCTTTGGATATTTCTTCCCCTACTGATAAAACAATTGAAGGACGATAATATTTTTCAACAAGTTTACCGGCAACTAATCCGATTACTCCCTGATTATAAGACTCATGATAAACATAAATCAGTTTGCTATTTTTTCCCCGTGATTTCTGGTAAACGTTATCTGCATGAATAACCATATCCTGTGTAATTTTTTTCCGGTCAAGATTGGTCTGCCCTAGATTAAGTGCAAAAATGGATGCCTGAGCTGATGATTTAGTGCATAACAATCTTAGAGAATCCATACTATGACTGATTCTGCCTGAAGCATTTATCCTCGGAGCAATGATATATCCAATATGATAAGTGTCTATTTCTTCTGCTAAAATACCGCTTTCCCTATATAAAGCTTTTAAACCTGGCCTTTGGGGTTTTCGCAACTTAGAAATTCCGTAACTGACAATTGACCGATTTACACCTTCCAAAGGTAAAATATCAGCTATTGTTCCCATTGCGCATAATCCCAGTTTTTCCTCAAGGTTCTCATTATCTTTCTTATTAGCTTCTAATATTTCTCTTGCCAAATACCAGGCAACTCCTGATCCTGATAATTTTATGGTATGGACCAAAGAAAAAGGTTTTGGTTTTGCCTTTGGAATAATATGGTGGTCTGTAATAATAACATCAATGCCTTTATTTTTTGCAAATTCAACCGCATCTTTTGCAGTAACTCCATTATCTACAGTAATTAGAAGTTTGGGATTGTATTGTTTTATTACATTCTCGATGCCTTTTTGGGATAAACCATATCCTTCATTAACTCTATGAGGTAAATAAGGCATCGCCTGATTGGTTAAGGAATATAGTGTTTCCCATAAGATTGCAGTACCATTAATACCATCAGCATCATAATCTCCAAACACAACAATTTTTTCTTTATCCTTAATTGATTTGAGAATCCTTTGTACAGCCTTTCTAACAAACTTTACATCAAAACCTAAACTTTTAAGAGAAAATGATAATGGATGAGGGGGATTGAAGAATAACTCTTTGCTTTTTTTTGTTTTTATTCCCCTGTTATTTAATAGTACGTTTTCAATTTCAGATATCCTTTGACGATTTGCGTTTTTTTTTACTTTTCCTTGTATAATCCAGTTAGTCATTTGTATAATGGATACTAGCATGATTAATCTTAAACTACCAGATAATGTTATAAAGACTATTAGTATTTTAAAAGACAATAATTTTCAAGCTTTTCTTGTTGGCGGATCGGTAAGAGATTTGTTAATGGGTAAAATTACCCAAAACTGGGATTTTACAACTGATTGTCCGCCTGAAGAAATTCTTAAACTTTTTAGAAATAGTTTTTATGATAATAAATTCGGTACAGTTGGTATCCCGCAGGAAAACAAACAGGTATTTGAAATAACCACATTCAGAAGTGAACATGGATATAGTGATTCACGGCACCCGGATAAAGTCGTGTGGGGAAAATCCTTAGAAGAAGACTTATCAAGAAGAGATTTTACAATAAATGCAATTGCTTATGATGGAGGAAATATTACTGATCCATACCATGGGCAGGAAGACATAAAAAGAAAGGTAATAAAAACAGTCGGAGATCCTGGGCAAAGATTTTCTGAGGACGCCTTAAGACTCATTAGAGCTGTCAGGATTGCAACAGAACTGCAGTTTACGATTGATAATCAAACACTTCTTGCAATTTCCAAAAACGCTCATCTTATCCATAATATCTCTAACGAAAGAGTTAAAGATGAACTATATAAAATATTACCTTCAGATCACCCATCAGAAGGAATCGAATTATTAAAAGAGACTGGGCTTTTGAAAGAGATTCTACCGGAGCTTGATAAAAACTTTGGTATCGAACAGAAAAGTCCGGAAAGGCACCATATTTATGATGTGGGCACACATTTAGTCATGAGCCTTAAGTATTGCAAGTCTAAAGACCCAACTGTCAAACTTGCAACCCTTCTTCATGATATTGGAAAAGCAGACACCTATAAAAAATTAGATGATGGAGTTATCACCTTTTATAATCATGAAATTATTGGTACTAAACTTGTTCGAAATATTGCAGATAGATTAAAACTTTCTAAAAAAGAAAAAGATAAACTGATAACTCTGGTTCGCTGGCATCAATTTACAGTTGATGAGAGACAAACAGATAAAGCTATACGAAGGTTTATAAGACGTATAACTAAAGAATACATCAATGATATGCTTGATCTTCGTGTTGCTGATAGGTTAGGAGGAGGAGCTAGAGAAACTTCCTGGAGGCTTGAGGAGTTTAAAAAGCGAATTGTTGAGGTGCAAAAACAACCCTTCACAGTTGCCGACCTTAAAATCAACGGATTCGATGTCATGAAAGAATTAAATATAAAACCAGGACCAAAGGTTGGTGAAATCTTAAATCAGTTATTTAAGGAAGTTGAGGAAAATAAAATTAAAAATGAAAGAGAAGTCCTACTGGAAAGATTAAAATCTATTAATGACCAACACCTTTAGAATTTACTTGATGATTTTTATGGGAAAATATCACATTAACTAAATTTGAACCTTCAAAAAGTAAAAACATACCTACACCAACTAATAAGAAATTTCGTTGTCCAGCGTTTAAGTCTTTTGAAAAAGGATTGAACCTTTGGTTACTTAACCTCTCATGTAATTTAGCTCTTGCAATGTCTGTTGCAAGATCTTGATCAAATACTTGATATGCTTGTTGTAATTGTTTAGAATCAAACTTTTCATGGAGCGTTGAGATGTCTCCGTTTCGAGCTACATTATCAGCTTCTAGTCTAAATATAGTAACTGTTTCACTTGCTTTCTCAACATCTTCAGAAGAGAGAGATGGAATAGTATTGTCAACCTCTTTATTAATCCCTTCGACGATTTTAGCTATATCAACTAAACCTGTAGTTAATGTAATTGCGCCTACTGCATGAGCCGTTCTACCCACTCTACTTAAAAATTTTCTTCTTGATTCTCTTTGATTGAAACTTTGATCTAAGTGGGATAGAGATCTTTTATCAGGACTCATCGTAATGTATACAATATATCAGTACCAAATATAAATCAAATCTCAAAGGCTACTTGTTACTATGTTTCGAAACATGGTAACAAAAATATTTACTCTAAACTTTATTGCCTCCTCTAAATTTACTTAAAAATAAAAGTATTGGGACGGCGACGAAGGGAGATGAATAAGTACCTGTAATAACACCTACCAGAAGAGCGAATGCAAACCAGCGGATCGTTTCTCCACCCAGAATAACAAGGGATAATAGCATAAAAATTATTGTTATTGAGTTATTTACCGATCTAACCATTGTTTCAGATAATGCTATATCTGTAATTTGGGTAAGATTTTTATATGGTGTTATTTTATTTATTTCTCTAATTCTATGAAAAACAACAATAGTATCATGAACTGAGAAACTAAGAGTTGTTAATACCGCTGTAACAAATAAGGCATCTACTTCTACATGTAAAAAATGTCCTAATATAGAAAATGTTCCTATTAAAACCAGAAGATCATGCAAAAGAGCGCCAATTGCAGATATACCATAAGTTATGTTTTTGAAAGACCAGGCAATATAAAGAAGTATTGCAGCAATTGCCAATAGAATTGCATAAAAAGTTTTTATCAGGAGTTCTCTTCCTAAAGTTGGACCGACTGTTTCAAATCTGACTTCAGTTATATCCTGACCTGTAGCTTGAGCAAGATTATTTTTTAACTCTGTTACTTTTTCCTGACTGGTTGGATTTAATCTTATAATAACTGTGTTATTGTTTGTTAATTGCACTGAAAAGACTTCCAGCTGGATTTTGGAAGCTTCTGCAGTTATCACTTCTTCATGGGAGAAACTGTTCTGGTAAGCATATTCAACTAATGCACCGCCGGTAAAATCAATAGACGGCCGCAACCCAAATCTAATAAGACTATAAATTCCTGACAATATTACCAGCAATGATATTAAGGCGTATATTTTTCTGTATTGGCTAAAATGAATCATATTATCTAAAGAACATCCTCATTAGAGTCCTAGTAACAACGATACCGGTAAATAGTCCTACGAATATACCTAGGGCTAGTGTTGTTGCGAAACCGCGGATTGACCCAGATGTTATAAGAAATTTCCAGTCAAAAGGATTAAATAATATAAATGCGGTAAGAAGCGTTGTTATATTTGCATCTCTTATTGAATCCCAGGCTCTTCCGAATCCTAACTCCATTGCAAGTCCTGTAGGCCTTCCGTCTCTTTTTTCTTCCTTAATTCGTTCAAAAATAAGAATATTACTATCAACCGCCATCCCTATTGATAATATAAAACCGGCAATTCCAGGCAAAGTTAAAGTAATAGGTATCAGCTTATAAATAGCAATAGAAACAAGAGTGTAAATAGCTAAGGCAAATGTTGCAACAATACCATACTTCCCGTAATTGCCTAACATAAAAAACACAACCAAACTAAGTCCTATAAGTCCGGCAATAACACTCTTTTTAATTGACTGCTCACCTAAAGTAGGACCTATGTTTGTCTGACCAACTACCGAAACCGGTACCGGAAGAGCACCGGCATTTAGCTGTGAAGACAACTCTTTAGCCTGATCTATAGTAAAATCACCTGAAATGACAGCGTTTCCTCCCGTTATCGGCTCGTTAACAACTGGCGCTGAAACCAGTGAATTATCGAGAAAAATCGCAACCGCTTTACCAACATTTCTAGCAGTAATTTCCTCAAACATTTTTGATCCTTCATCATTAAAACTTATACCTACCTGCGGCCGGCCGGTATTCGGGTCAAAAACAACCTGCGACCTTTTCAAAGACGCTCCAGTTAGGGAAGTATCCAGTATTGCTGACTCTGAGGCATTGTTTTGGTCAACAATAATTTCTTTAAATGATAATTGAGCAGTAGTACCAATTAATGACAAAGCAGAGTTAATATCGGAAATACCCGGAAGTTCAACAATAATTCTATAGCTATTATCTACGACAGATGATTGAACTAGAGGTTCTGATACCCCAAAAAGATTTACTCTTCGCTCTATAACATGAGTTGCCGAGACTAATGCGCTTTCTCTATCTTCATTCTGGATCGTATCCATATCAGCCTCAAGAACTAAGTGCGAACCGCCTTTTAGATCTAAACCAAATTTTGTTGAAAAGTCTCTTTGAATTTTTAAATTACCAAGACTTATATTCAGGTTAGGAGAAGATATTGGTCCGAGTCTGTAATTTTTAGGTAAGTCAATAATTATAGAAATAAAAGTAATCAATAGAATTAAAACAAATGTGAGAAAAACTTTATTCTTCATGTATATCTTTAGGAAATGAGTTCTGCTTCGTCTCCTATTAGCATCACTTTAGTAACTCCCAGAATCTCTACAACAAAGGGGTCTCTTCTCTTTTTTCTAAATTCAAATTCCTCTTCTGACATAATTGTATAGTTAATTTCTGATCCAACTCTGACTTCTTCGCTTTTGATTAAAGTAGTCAATTCCGGAAGCACAACATTACCCACAATTAGAAAATCGATTTCGTTTCTATTAGTTCTCTCTTTTTTCCTGGCATACCTACCTGAAATAAAGGCGTATTTAATTTTACCCAACTTAACTTTGTTCTTAAGAATTGATTCACCAAATCCGGTTGTTTTTGTGATTATCGTAAGAAGCTCAAAATATAATGGGTAATCTTTCCTCAAACCGTAATACAACCTGTTTGCCCTATGTTCTTTATATAAAAGTCCAACTTTATCAAGATGCAAAAGCTCTCTTCTTACTGCATTAATTTCTTCACTAGTCTTGCGAACAATTTCCCTAACATGAAATATCTTACCCGGGTAAGAGAAAAAAAGTGTCAATATCTTAACCCGGACCCTGGAAACTATAAGATCTTTAAGCATATAACCTCACTTCCGGGCAGATCAAAATTGAGTTTTAGTAAGTAACTTTATTACCAACAGGAATCACTTCTATCCAGATCTGACCTCTGTTAAACTGGATTTCCTTGCCGTTAGCGTCATAAAATAAAGTTCTTGCCAGTCTGTTTTTCTTTTCCCATGAACCTCTTATGGCCTTTCCGTCCTGGAATATAATTGCATCACCCTCACCTATAGTTTCATAGTACATATGTTTATTCTCATCCACCGGACCCTCTTCTTTAACAAATTGTACAATCACGTTCTTTGCAGAAATTGCTGTCTGGGTTTCTGGGTCAATTTGTTTTTGACCACCATTGGTTCTAAGGTAAGAATTAGTTTGTTTATCATAATCCCAAGTTGCATCATAATCATGATAATTTTCCCAAAAACCAAATGTAACTGAGAAGTTTTCAGGTCTAACATCTTCTTCAGCGTCATCTTTGAACTTCCAGGAAGTATAACTTTTTTCCCAAGAAACACCATCTTCATCTTTATTTGTCCACCCACGACCTTCCGCTACTTGATAAAGATTGTCAGTTAAACAAACCATTGTATGTTCTGTTGCAACCGGCCTGCCAATTCTATCAGGATTTCTGAAACAGTCCGGATAGCCTATGCCAAATTGGTCCAGATCTTTGATTCCCCACTGATTAATTTGCCCTAATGCATCCTCTCTAGGATCTGTTTTATCGGCGTTATCTCCAATTCTATTTGATCCTCCAACATGATTGTAAAGAGCGTCATATTCAGATACCCAACTTAAGAAATGACTCCTGGCGCTTCTTACTGGAGCTGCATTTATGTTCCCAAGTGAGGCACCACATAAATAAATCGGCATGAATCTGGTTACTCCACCTTCAGCAACGGCTTCATAAACAATATCAGCCAAAGATATACCAGCAACTGGTCTACCTTCAGTTGAGTTTGATATCATTATCGCAAGTGGTCGTCTTGTCTCCCATATATCTTTTTCCTTCTTGGTATACATCATTCCGTTTAAGATGCACTCCTCAGTACGAGGTAAATTTGGGTCAATTACAAATCTAGCTGGATTACCTGTTTCCCTGCTTGCAACAGGAGATGCA
Organism: Candidatus Gottesmanbacteria bacterium; assembly: GCA_016182365.1. Lineage (GTDB taxonomy): Bacteria > Patescibacteriota > Microgenomatia > JACOXO01 > JACOXO01 > JACOXO01. The sequence continues at coordinate 17,022 of JACOXO010000025.1, forward strand.
ACAGAAGATGATTCTTTTGATCCGATTAAATTAAAAAAGCCGTATGATATTCCTGTTGATAAAAAGTAAATAATAACGGCTCCTAGAATTGTTATTGGAAGTGATCTTTTTTTCATAATAATTTTTTATAACTTTATCTTGTCTGCCCCAAGAATAGCTTTTTCCTCCTCTTTTGATAATTGAACATCTTTACTTTTTCCATTTATTATTCTTTTTGCATACCATCTGGTAGTTGACCTGGCATGCAAAGAAGATATTAATACCCCTGTATTATTTTTATTAAGAAGAGCCAGAATAAAACTCTGGTCACCTCCTGTATCAGAAAATGGATTAAATCTAACCAAACCCACTTTCTGAACATGCAATTCTTCTTCTTTTTCTAACTTCTTTATCTGATCATTTAACTTATTAATTGAATCTTTGTCAACTTCAATTCTATCCAATAATTTCTCTAATACTTCCTGTAAATCCTGTTTGCTGCTTATTTTGACCAATCTTTTATAATGTGTGTTATTAGCTAGAACAACAAACGTTAAAAAAGTAAGCCAAATTATTAAAAAAACAAATATCCACACTACCATGGCTAGTTTAGTTAGTATATGAACACTAACTGTATTCAGATTGTATTTGTTTTTATATGATTTTGTCAATATAATACACGCATGCCGAAGAAGACAAAAAAACAAAAGCTAGAAGCTGATAAACATAGACAAACAAATAGTTCTGTTTACACTTATACTTTTTCTCATTCTGAAGAAAAAAAAGTTACTAAGGAAGTTGAACCGGAAAATATCAATACAAAGTATATAAAAAAGGATCTTTTTAAAAGTCTTTTCCTCACAGTTATCGGTATCACTGCTTTAATTATCCTATCAACAGTTATTTAAAATATAGAAGAATTAAGACTGCAAGAATAATCCGGTAAACTACAAAGGGTACAAATCCATGCTTTTTAAGATATATAAGAAAATATTTAATACAAAAGTATCCAGTTACAAAAGCTGACAACATTCCTACAGTAAATACCCCAAGTGTCTGAGAATTAAATTCTCCCGATATTAGATGCGGTAAATCTGCAATGGATGCCAGAGCAATAATTGGTATAGATAAAAGGAAAGCAAATCGCCCTGCATCTTCTTTGGTTAACCCTGAAAATAAACCTCCTGATATGGTGATACCTGATCTTGATACACCAGGAAGAAGTGCAATTGCCTGGTAAATACCAATAACAAAAGACTGCTTGAAAGATATGTTATCTACTTTATTATTATTCTTATCCAACTTTTCGGCAATTAAAAATACAAAACTGAAAATAAATAAATTAACTGCCATTAATATCGGGCTCCTAAAATCAGCCCTTATTAATTTTTCAAAAACTAAACCGGCAAAAATTGCAGGAATTGTAGCAATTAACAATTTTATTCCCAGATTATCTTTTCTACTGACCATATTATAAATTATGGCTATGACATCTTTTCTGAAGTAAATAAGAAGAGCAAGTAATGTACCAATATGAAGAGCTATGTCAAAGGACAGACCAAAAGTTTCAGGAGGAAGCTTAAAAAATTTCTCAAGAAGTATTAGATGACCTGTTGAAGATATTGGCAAAAATTCAGTTAAACCTTGAACTACGCCAAATAAAACAGCGTACAAGATGTAAGTCATAACGAAAAAGATCTAGATGAAGGTTACTATTTTAGCTTTTTCTTTAAGTTCTCTTATCAAAGTTTGAATTTGTTCGTTTACTTTCTGTTCTTTTAAATAATTTCTAATATCATTTTTTGCTTTCTCACTATTAGCATCATCTCCCATATATTCTTTGTTTGCTTCCATATATTTATTAACTTCATCATCAGTAACAGCAGCATTATTATCAACAAGCTTTGTGACAATTATTCTTAATCTTACCTGATCTATTAATTGATCTTTTGTCATACCTTGCTGCTTAAGCGCTTCATCCAAGGAAATCATACCCCCTAGATTTGATTCGACTTTCGTAAGCTCCTCGTTAATTTCAGACTGTGACACAGAAATATTTCTAGAATTTGCTTCGCCTAATAACAGTTTCTCAGTAATGATTTGATCAAGAACCTGTTTTCCATAAGCGTCACTCATCCTATTATTTAGCTCAATAGTTGTAATTGGCTGATTATTTACCATTCCAGCAACAAATACATTCTTATAACGGTAAACTAAAAGAGCCAGAACAACGATTATAATAACAACAGCTAAACGAAATGGTTTAATAACTTTTTTTTCTTTTGTATCTGAAATTATAGAGGTTTCGACAGGAACCATATCAGAAGCTTTTTTAATTTTTGTGACTCTTTTGACTGTTTTTCTTTTTTTTGCTGTCGCCATATCTTGGTAGTGTACCAGATATTTGTTCAATAAGAAACTAGTAAGCCAGGTTCTGTTTTAGCGACAATTACTCTTAGCCCTCAATACTTTAGCGTGACTGTCTAAAATCAAGACATTTATGCACGCAATTCGGAGGTTGCAGCGGGTGGGATTGCCACGTTTCACCCCGCCTCTTCGGCGGACTTCGTCTCTGTTGCTCTCAAATTCTGTCAATTCAGAATTTGTCCCCGACGCCTTTTGGGGTCGGGGCACCAGCGCTTTCGCTTTGGAAGTTGCCTTCCATCCCCTGATTTTATGCTGCCTGGACTTTCCTCCCACGACGCAAGGTCGGGGTAGTCGCCTGTTTCTTAAAGAACACGGGAATTATATCATAACTATGGGGTGTTTTCCAGATTTTCCTTATGCAATAAATGCCTTACAACTACATCCAAAACCAGAACCAATGGAATAGAAAGAAGAGCCCCTCCAGCACCGGCAAGTCTTGCTCCAATCATAAGTGCAAGTATGGTTATTAAGGGTGAAAGTCCAACTGCCTTTTTCATAATAGCAGGTACAACTAGGCTATTTTCCATCTGCTGAATAATAATATATAAAGCGACGACTACTAAGGCAAAGCCGGGCGACACTGTTAGACCAACTAAAACTGCAGGTACTGCTGAAATAATTGGTCCTACTATAGGTACAATCTCCAAAAGTCCTGCAATAAGGGCCAAAGGTAACGCATAATCAATACCTATTATTGTAAGACCAATGTAAGTAAGAACTCCTATTGTAAGCATTAATATAAGTTCCCCTCTAACCCAGGCACCCAACCTAAATTCCACTTCTTCAACAATATGGAAAAACCTCTTCCCTGCTTCTTTACCAATCATATGATCAAGATACCCATTAAGCTTTCTCCTCTCAAGTAAAAAGTAAAAAGTGAACACCAGAAAAGTAACAAAAGCAACAATATTGGTAAATACACCAACAGAAAATCTAATAACACCACCACCTACGGGAATAATTTGCTCTAATAGTGTGTTTATTTGTATATTGGCCTCAGGTGCGATACTTTGAATATATGCAGGTAATCCGGAAACTAAATGTACTGTTTGATTAACTAAAGGTGGAACAATTAAAGTACCAATCAAAGTCATGACTGAGAGCAAAACTGCGTAGATAATAAGAATAGCTATGGCTCTTGGGATTCTTTTTTGCTCCAGTTTATCAATAACCGGAGTAAGAGCGGCCATCAGTACAAAGGAAACAAAAAGAAGAATAATTATGTCTCTAATTTGAACAATAACCCAAAGGGAGATTAGTAAAATAACGGTAAATATTATAGTTTTATGAGATACTTCAACTTTATTTACCATAGTTAGAAATATCATACCATAATATTCTCTTATCTTTCTTAAACCAGGTCATCTGTCGCTTTGCATATTGATGTTCAGCTATTTTCCATTTTTCTACAGCTTTATCAAATGTGTCTTTTTTTTCAATATATTCTTTAAACTGCCTATATCCCAACCCGCTCATGGACGGTAGATCCCAATTATAACCCTTTTTAAGTAAACTTCTAATTTCTTGAATAATCCCCTGGCTAACTCTTTTATCAACTCTTTCATCGATTCGTTTATTCAGAATCTCACGAGAAGCTTTTAATCCAATAAATAAAGCGTCTATGTCTTTCTTCCTGTTATTTATTCCAGATTTATTTCCAATTTCAATAGCTCTTATTAGTCTTCGAGAATTATTTCTATCTGAACGATTCATGTTTTCTAATCTAACCGGATTAATTTCTTTTAATTTATTCTGCAAATACTCGATATCTTTACCCTCTAACTCTTCTCTTAATTTTTCATCTGCTGGAATCCCTAAAGTATTGATCCCGTCAACAACTGCTTTAATGTATAACCCTGTTCCTCCAACAATGATTGGTAACTTGCCTCTTTTCCAAATATTTGCAATTACAACCCAGGCTAACTGACAATAATCGGCTACTGAAAACTCCTCATTTGGATTCACAACATCATAAAGCCAGATATGAGTATTAGGCGGTTTATCTTTGCCCGTTCCAATATCCATACCTCTATAGACTTGTCTGCTATCAGCTGAAATAATCTCTCCGTTTAATTTTTGAGCTAATTTTAAGGCCAAGTGAGTTTTTCCAGTTGCCGTAGGCCCTAAGATTACAAGAAGCTTATTCATGATATTTCCAATTGATTAGATTCTCTAGAATTAACCAGCGTTCTTTTTTAGTTTTATAAGGAACATTATCTTTATAAGCTTTGTGGGCTGCAGTTCCTGGACGATCTGAGTAGATGGCAACGTAAGCTTTGGAGAACTGAGCTTCTTTGGCAAGTTTTACCGTATTTTTAAATTGTTTGTCTGTTTCGCCGCAAAAACCTACTATTATATCTGTTGAAATTACGGCATTTGGTATTTTTGCTTTTAACTTACTTATCAATCTTAAAAATTGTTTTTGGGTATACCAACGATTCATTCTTTTAAGCACAGTGTCATCCCCCGACTGAACAGCAATATGCAGTTGTCTTGAAATTTTATTGTTTTTTGCAATTGTATCTATAAGTTCATCTGAAAAATCCCAGGGGTTTGAGGAAATAAAATCTATTTTCTCAATTCCGTCAATTTTAGAAACCTCTTCCAAAAGATATGGAAAAAGAGTTGGAATTCGTAACCTTCCAAGATGTTTTACATATATTGGTTTTACTTTTTTACCACTTGGTAATTTAAATTCAATAACTTTTGGATTTTTATCAAAATAATTAGCACCTTTTAAATCTCTTAAAACCTGTACATTTTTCTCCCCTAAAATTAAATCTGCCCCATATGAATTGACATTTTGACCGATTAAAGTTATTTCTTTGAATCTATGCTTTGCTAGATGATTACATTCTGAAATAATATCTTCAAAGGATCTACTCAATTCTCTTCCTCTTGTGAATGGAACAACGCAAAAAGTGCAGAAATTGTTGCAGCCGTTTGAAATTGGAACCCATGCATGAACATTATTGGTTCTTATTGGATTATTATCAAAACCAACTTCTTCAATTGGTAGAAATTCATCAACTGATGGCATTCTTTCTCTTATTTTTCTCAAAAATGCACCGCTTTTTTCTCTTATTGCCATCCCGACCATACAACCAGTTACAACAATCTTTAAATCTTCACCCTGAGCTTGCCGAAGGGCTTTCCTTTTTGCCAGATTATTAACCAAACCATAAACTCTATCCTCAGCTTTTTGTCTTATCATGCAGGTATTGATAACGATATGATTTGCAGATTCTATAGAATCTGCTTTTACCATTCCCCGTCCTTCAAGCATCGCAGCTACCCGCTCCGAATCCGCAACGTTTGCTTGACAACCAAATGTAGTAATAAAATATTTTTTCACCTTAACAAATATTATAACTGGTCAACACTCTTTATATCTAATTCCGTTAATGCTGCACCGCCACTTTTTAGTCTCTTAAAGACTTCTTTTCTTGATATTCTAGAAGGTAACGAAACAAAAAATATTTCACCATCGTTGGTACAAATAGGTACCTTTAATTCCAACCCTTCATTAACTTTCTGCGTAAATCTTCTCTTATCTTTTGACTCTGCCTGCCATAAAAAACCTGAAACTTCTTCAGCTAAACTCAAATTGTAGTGTAATAATACCACCTCATCATCTATTACTTCTTGTCCGTTATTGTCTGATTCCTCAGCTTGTGTATTTTTATAAATTTTTAACTCTCCCTGATAACCATCTGAATGTAAACGAAAATGAATGGGGATACCAGCTGGAACATCTTTTCTTAAAGGTACTCTGTACTTTTGTAGGACAATCGTATCTTGCGTTGGATTTGAAGGATCAATAAAATAGTCAGTAACAACAGGATCATCTTCCTCTGGTTTTGCGACGGTTCTTGTCAATCTCCAGTTAAACTTACAAGCGCCCTTTAAATATTTTAATAACTTACTTACTTTGGAATCTATATTCCCGGCTAATTTATTACTTACAGCGTCAGTAAGCAAATAATAACCGTCAGGTAAATTAGCTTGAAAATCAAAAGAATCAGTAACAATAACTCCATTAGACATTATCTTTGTATGGGAAATGTTAATTGGATGCATATTCAGCAAGTTTCGTTTTCCCACCTGTACCAATATATTTCTATGATTTGGAGGTACTCCTTTATCACTTTGTGATTTATCCCAATTATTAAATCTTGCTTCGTGAGATGGTTTTGAAGTTAAATTATCAGGGCGTACCCAATGACTACTGGCAATTAAAATATCTTTAATTACCCCTAACATCTGTTCTTGATGAGTATTACCTACCATTTCTGAGCTCCACAAACGTATACTTGCATCTTCTATAGTTTGTAAATCAAAATCCATGTTTATTTGAGGACGTCTTACAAATAATTCAAATCTAGGCATATTTCTGTCGAAGTATAATAAAAAAAATCAATCAGATCAAACTAAAATTGTGTTATACTAATAAAAAATATGGCTGTGCAATTAGATTATCTGGCAAAACCAGGATGGACTCCTCCTAACAGTGATGAAGATTATGTAATTTTGTGGTTTAAGATGGAACTGGCTGATGGCGTTGGCGATAGTAAATTCCCAGACGCTGCTGCTTCTGTTGCTGCTGAATCCTCAACAGGAACCTGGACAGTTGTTGAATCAGGTCCTGATTCTGGTATGGATAATGCAACTGATTATAGGGCTATCGCATATGATTTAGACAAAGAAAATCATATGTTTAAGGTGGCATATAAAGCAGAACTTTTTGAACTGGACAACATGTCAGGATTTTTGGCAGGACCTTTGGGAAATGTTGCCGGAATGAAAATGTCTAAGGGTTTGAGAGTTTTTGATATAAGGTTTCCCAAAAAAATGATTGAGAAATTCCCAGGTCCCAGATTTGGAATTTCGGGTATTCGCGAAATTGTTGGCCATAATATGCCAATTCTTGGCACTGTCCCCAAACCAAAAGTAGGAAGAACAGCCCAGCAGCAAGCTATTCTTGCCAGACGCCTGTGGACAGCTGGAGACGGAAGTTATGACTTTATTAAAGATGATGAAAACCTAACAAGTCTACCATTTAATAAGTTTGAAGACCGGGCAAAATTGGTGCTTGCAGTGCAGCGGGAAATTGAAGAAAAATATGGCAAGAAAAAACTCTACTTATGCAACATTACTCATAGTAATATCGACGTAATGATCCAAAGAGCCAATCTTATAAAGGAAAACGGGGGAAGAATGATGATGATTGATGTTATGACAACTGGTTTTGCAGCAGTCCACACTATGAGACTTAAAAATCCAGGGTTAGCAATTCATGCTCACCGTGCAATGCACGGGTTTATAACCCGTGAATCAGGACCCGGAATTTCAGGAGAAGGGTCATTAAATGGCTTTTCTGTTTCAATGCTAACTCTTGCCAAAATATTCAGAATGCTTGGAGTTGATAGCCTTCATGTTGGATCACCTAAATCAAAGATGCAGGATTATGGAGAGAGTGAAATGATTGCAAAGGTTATGATTACAGAGGACACACAACCTGATAGTAAATTTAAGACTTTAGGACAAAAATGGTTTGGTATGAAAAAAGTTTGGCCGGTAGCATCGGGCGGACTTCATCCAGGTGTTATGGATACTGTTGTTGAAAAGTTGGGGTCTGATATTTTTATTCAACTAGGTGGAGGAGTGCTGGGACATCCAGGGGGAGCAGAAAAAGGAGTGGAGGCTGCTCTTGAGGCCAGAAAAGCAATTACCGACGGAGTATCTTTTGACGATTTTATTTCCAAAAATCCAAATTCAGCACTTGCCGAAGCCATCAAACACTGGGGCCGCGAACCAAAGATCGTATATTAATTATGAAAAAAATTGGAAAAATACAACCTGTACAAGAATCAGTTAAAAAATTTGATGCTAAAGCATTTAAGAAAGCTGTTAAAAGGTTAAATTTAGCAAAGACGACGTATTCCCAACGAGAAAAAATATACAGAAAACATCTTATGGAAAAATATGGCAAAGATCTTTCTTGATGCAGGTTTGTTCTAATGTTTCGAAACATGGTAACAAGTAATAACTGACAGAATCATTTAGTTTTACCGGAGGTGTCAAGCTATCACACTCGTGGGGTGTGAGACCAAAAATATATGACTGAACAAGAAAAATCACGATCCCGCTTTAAACAATCAATTGAGCTTAAGCCCTCTGAGGGTGGAACAAAATGGATTGATACTTTATCTCAGGTATATGGTGAGCCCTACGAAAAATTTGAAGGTAACGACGAATTTCCTCACCAATTTGCCAAATATCTACTATCTCCATGTTCTGATCATAGGAAACTTCATCTTACAGTATCAAAACCTGCAGATAACCCTTTCTTTCGGGCCAGTCTTGATATTTCTACAGGAGGTCATCCTTCTACTTTATATAATTCAGCGGTTACTAGAATTGTTATTAATCCAAAACATACAATGGCTCGTTTTATGGGGATACAGGAAAATGGTTCGGGGTTTACTTTATCACTTTCTCGTAGCGGAAAATTTCTTGCCGTATGGGAACCTTAAACGTCAACTTGATGCTGAGGAGTATTTGGTTAATGAATATCTCCATAGTTTTAAAGATCCTATAAAAATAACCGCTGCAAAAATAAATGAGACAATTACTAACTCAATCGGCAGCTTTCCTAAAAAAGCTTTGGCCGGCACTGTCATAACTATGGCAACAGGAAGAATGAAAGTAAGAAATCCCCTAACAGGTTCTCTATATACATCAATCGGCAGTCTCCCTGTACTAACAACGTCCCTGTAAATCAAAACCGTATGGTCAACGCTTGTAGTTAGAATACCAATTGCCAAAACCAGTATATGAAATGCTGTGGTTAGGATAAGGGAATTAAATATAAAAACTAGAAAAAGGATTGTGTTAAAAGGAGTAAACATTCCGGTTTTAGTTGCAGAAAAAACTAATAATATAATAATCGGTATAAGCATAAATAAATCTAATAAATCTGCACCACCGGTTAATGATCTAAAAAGACTATTTATTGGCTTTAAAAGAATATAGTCAAAACTTCCTTCAACAATTAAAGAACGGAATCTATAAACTTCCCTGAACAGAAGTTGGGTGACTGAGTCAATAAGGCTAAAGGTAAGGTAGAAAAAAACAACTTCATATTCACTATAACCGCCTAAACTATTAGTTGATCTTAAAATAAATACAAGAAACAGTAAAAAGAAAATAAACCTAAAAAATTTAGCAATAGTAAAAATAATTGCGCTAAATCTTGAACTTAATATAACCGAAAATGAGTCGATGGTATAAAGTCTCCATACCTTAAAGTAATAAGAAATCTTATCTACCATAAGCACCATAACTTTTTAAACCTTTAAACCATACTTTATTTGTAAAAAGATACAGGACAATAATCCATACTAAACCTACAAAAAAACCTTCAAAAATACTTAGTATACTAAGTTGTCCTAAGTATATTTTTACAGGGAAATATAAAAGATAATTAAAAGGAAGAAGTTGTAATGTTGAAAAGACCGGCTTCGGCAGTATATCTAATGGAAATAGACTTCCTGCAAAAAATTCAAGAAAAATATAAAATAAAAACCTTGGTCCCCAAACATCTGGTGTCCAGAAACCAAAAAATCCAATAAGAATGCTTATTAAGAAATAAATCGCCAATGAAAAACCAATACCTAAAATAAATAAAAATATAAATATTGGATTTGTTTGAAAAAATAAAGGAGGTTTAAAAAAAATAATAAGAACAAACACTTCTACAATTGAAAATGCAATATTGAGAAGTTTATCCCCTAGATCCCTTGCCATCCAGTACTTAAACACACTTATGGGTTTAATTAAAAGATTACTTAAATTACCGCTATTAATTTCCTCTCCTATATCTTGAGTTTTGGTTGAAAAAACTATGCTTGCAACTATTGATGAAAGTAAAATATATGTAAGAATTTGGGATTCATTGTAACCAAAAAGCTCTCCTCTTTGATTGAAAATTGCATACCATAAGAAATAAACGATTATAAGCCGAAGAACATTTCTTACTCTCCACATCACAAAATTCAGCCTATACTGCATATACTCATCCCATGTATTTTTTGCAACTAATAGATATTTTCTCATCTATCCTCCAGCTGACGTGTAATGTTTTAAACCATATAACCAAAATTTACGGGCAATAAAACTTAAACCAACAAAGAATAATAGCGGAGCTAGAATATCATAAAGGTTAAGATTATTAGTTAGTGCCTTAACTGGAGAAATAACAATAAGGGTGATTGGCAGAATAAATAAAAAAGTATAACCCATAATTTGGCTGAATGCTTCCGGCGGAAATCTACCAATATTCGCAATCGAAAACATCAACTGATGAATATTATTAAGCTGGGTGAACCAAAATGAAAGCGTTGTAATTATAAACCAAATATTGTAAAGAATTCCCAATCCGAAAATCGACAGAACAATATAAATAGGCAGGTTAGCAATAGAAAAAGAAATATTGTATTTTATGAGAATAAGAACAAGGGCAATAATTCCAACCACAATCCGGGATAAGCTTGTATAGTTAAAGTACCTAACAGACGATAAGAATTGACTATCAACAGGTTTGGTCAAAATAAGGTCAAAATATCCTCTATCAACAAGTTCAGGAATTTTCTCAATGTTTCTTGTGAATATTGTATGAAAAATTCCAATAAATATCGAGTACATAGCTGTTAGTAAAATAATTTCTCCCTGCGACCAGCTGTAAACCTGTGTTGTTTTTGATGTTAGTAAAAGAATCGATAATATGGAAAAAATACCCCAGGAAACACTAGATAATAAACTATTAATAAAATTGGCCCGGTAAATTATAAGACTTGCCAGGTTAATTTTCAGCAAAGCAATATAAATATTTATATATCTTTTCATACTTAATTTCCTACTCCGGCAAATTTTCTCAAACCTTTGTCCCAAAAATAGTTGAAGAAAAACTTAAAAAGTGTAATCCATAGTAATTGAACCGCTAACACAGGTACAAGTTGATTATGTGGTAATTTACCCTGCAAACTAATAACCGGATAATAAATCATGTAAGGGAAAGGTGTAATTAGGGCAAGTTGCTTTATAGGTTCCGGAAAAAAATCAACAGGCATAATAAGTCCTGCTAAAAGCAAAATAATTATGGATAATAATTGTTCAAACCCTGAATAATCAGTTAGCCAAAAAGCAGAAATTCCTGCAAGCATTCTAAAGTAAAAACTTAAAAATAATGCAAGTATAAATATAACTAAAGTCTGAACAATATTGAAAAAAGATAAATTTATTATTACTGCTTGAGGAATAAATACTAGAACAAATGTTAAAACCACTAAACCAAAAAACGATTGCAAAATTCTCCAGGGGATGACCTGTTAAACCTCCAAGCTGAATATCATTATATGCAACATCTTCATCAATATGGACCATAAGCAAAGAATTAACAAAAGCAAGAATCAAATAATATCCGGTGATAGATGAAATTGAATTATAGTCAACACTTCCCTGACTTTTATAAAATCCGATCCAGTAAACAAGAAATATTAATGGATTGACAATTGAAACCAAAAACCAAACGAAATTACTCGTCCTGTGTTCCAGTACTCTTTGGAAGTTAATAACAAACATTCTAAGAAGACGCATAAGTTAACTTAATTCTTTTCCTGCAAATACACCTCTTATAATATCCTCAATTTCTGGCTCCTCAATATTTAAATCATCAACAGGAAAATCGGCCAGAAGTTTTGATGCAGCTATACTTGAAGTTTTTCTATCAACGGTCAAAACTGCTTTGGGATAATCAAATTCTTTAACTATACCGATTTTTTCCAGTTTTTTAGGATCTACATACTTGTCAAAAACCACAGATAAAGTTTTGTATTTGGCATATTTTTTTACGAGGCTATCAAGTTTGCCGTCATAAATAATTACCCCTTTATCAATCATAATTATTCTTTCACAAAGCTCTCTAACATCATCCATATAGTGAGAAGTTAAAATAATCGTGGCCTTAAATTTTTCATTATATGTTTTTAAGAAGTCCCTTATCTTTTTCTGCATAACAACATCAAGTCCGATAGTTGGTTCATCTAAAAATAAAACTTTGGGAGAGTGAATAAGAGCTGCAATAAGCTCGCATTTCATTCTTTGACCTAAAGATAGTTTTCTGACTTGGATATTAATTACATCTTTTACTTCAAGCATATTTACGAGTTCGTCTAAAGTTGTTTTGAATTTTTTATCCTCAATTTGATAAATTTCTTTATATAGTAAAAAGGTCTCCATTGCCGGTAAATCCCACCAAAGTTGATTTTTTTGACCCATAACTAAAGCAATTTTTTTTAAAAATTCACTTTTTCGCAAATATGGTGTATATCCAAGAACTGATACAGAGCCGCTAGTTGGATATAAAAGTCCTGACAAACACTTTAAGGTTGTTGTTTTACCAGCTCCGTTTGGGCCAATAAAACCAATTAGTTCTCCTTCTTGGATTTTAAACGAAATATTGTCAACAGCTTTGACTTGGCTATATTTTCTGGAAAATAAGGATTTAATAGAACCTGCAAATCCAGGCTCTTTTTGATATGTTTGATAGTACTTTTTTAGATGGGAAATTAAAATTACGTCTTGCATATCACGGAAGTTTATTATACAACAAATGATCCCGACTAAGTCGGGACCATTTTCAGTAATTTTTTAC
>JACOXO010000026.1 GCA_016182365.1 Candidatus Gottesmanbacteria bacterium
TTCCACATCAACCCATACTCCTACAGAAACTCATACACCAACATCAACACCTACTTCTACAGATACAACTACTCCAACACCAACAGATACACCTACAGCAACCGATACACAAAAACCAACCCCTACTGATACAGTAACTGCTGTTGCTACATCAACAGCCACCAAAGTTTCAACTGATACTCCAACATTTGAACCTTCTGTAACCAAAACTTCAACAGAGATTCCAACCGCTACTTCTACTTTTACACCTTCAGCCGAACCAAATAAAACATCAACTCCAACAGAAAGTCCCACAGCGACAGATACTGCAACAAAAACATCAGAACCAACTAATACTTCAACTCCAATAGAAGAATCACCAACTCCTACTGATACAGCAACCCAACAACCAACTATTACTCCAACACTGGAATTTACTCCAACTAGTACATCAACTTACACAGAAACACCAACACCTTCAGCTACTTTGACTAAAACAACAATAGTTGAGTCTACAAATACACCAACACAGACACCTAAATCAAGTGACACGCCTACTACTGTTCCTAGTAATACATCAACCCCTACAGAAACACTGTCACCTACAAAAGAACCAACAAATACCGATACTGCTACTCCTATCAAGACAATGACATCAACTACAGAACTGTCAGCAACTCCTACAGATACTGAAACGCCAACACCATCTGTTACACCTACTGAGACAAAAATACCTACCCCAACCAAGAAAACTTTATTTCAATTTCTCCCTCTTATTTTTAGACATTAACTTGTTACGACAGTTTTCTCCAATAACCCCGGTGTTTTTTTATGGGAAAAAATAGAATCTATTCTTGACAAATATTAAGAAGATTTGTTAAAATTTATTAATTATGACTACTATAACTATTTCTTTACCTACTAACGTAGCTAAAAAGATTGATGAGGAAACCAAGAAAAAGGGTTATGCGACCCGTTCTGAATTTGTACGTAACATTCTACGCAAACATTTTTATGATACAGAAGAAATTGAATTTAGAGAGTTTACTCCCAAACCTTTAGAGGAAATACGTAGAGATTTTGAGAAATCTGGTAAGTATAACAAGAAATTTATTGACAGTTTGATTAGGGGTTTATCTAACTCGTCAATTTATGCAAATAAAACCTCTAAGTCCTAAACTGCAACTATATTTAAATAGACATTTGCTTAGAAAGAAATTTGACAAGCAAATTAAAATTTTTCAACAGAATTCCCGTCACCCTTCCTTACATACAGAACTTCTAATTCCGAAATCAGATGGAATATATTCTTTTAGAATTGATAAAAAATACCGTTCATTATTTATTATTATAAATTTTGAAGCTGAAATAGTTGATATTAATGATCATTACCAGTAGATCCTAAGATAGTAGTTTATATAATATTGTTCCCACTACTCCTAATGTGTAGGATACCCCGAAGTAGAAAATGACTGGTAGTTTTCTGTAATCTTTGTTTTTGAAAAATAATAGATAGAGAGACAGAAGCATCATTGACCCGAAGAAATAAAGATCGAGTCCTATTACTTCAAAGGCCAGGTTGGCAAAAATACCAAGTCCGATAAATACTGCGTTTATCCCAATTAATATTAAATCTTTTTTAGACACAATCTGTTTTCTTGGCATATTAAATTCCATGCCAATAAGAGCAATGTTAAGAAGAATAAATCCTATGTAATAAATGTAATGGGAAAATTCATCATCGTTATAAATTATTATTTTACAGATATCAGTATTGGGATTTTCATTGCAGAATCTGAAGTGTAAATAATTTGTCACTTCATGGTCTCCCGAACCAGCTGCAAAGAAATAAATCCCGGTAATAAGAACGAGCATAAGAATTAGATAAAATTTAGTTTTTCTAAACAGAGAGTCATAAACAATCTCTTTCTTTAATAAGTAGTAAAGAAGTACGCTAAAAAGAGGGATAGGGATCATGGCAATAAAATCCATAAGTCTTAAATAATCAAAGGGTTGAAGAAAACTTTGGGTGATTGGGGTTAAACGGTTTACTGAAAGAGCAATAATTGTTAAGGTTAACCCGGTTAAAATAAAATGTATACGTTTCATATTTTATCCGAATGTAAATGCGAATATTGATGTGTCTTCGTTGGGGAATTCGAGTTTTAATTTATGGTTTCCCGGATTGCCCTGCAGGTTTATGATTTCATAAAGTCTGTCGGTATCAAGAGTGATTGTATTTATAAGTTCTCCATCAAGAAAAACTTTTATGGTATCTCCCGGTTGATTTGGTTTAATAACCAGAAAGACTTTGTCTGCATAGAAATTTAATTCAAGACTTGCATCTTTCCCGCTTGTTGAAAATTCTCCTTCAATTGTCCAGTTTTCGCCCAACGCCCACTGATTAGTGGACAAATTTGTTGGAATTGTAAAAATTTGCGACTCAACAGCTTCCGGGGATGCAAAGTTAACCATTCTCAAAAATCCCAGGTAAGTTTCAGGAGTGTTTCTGGTTTTAGGAGTCTGATCCTCAATATCCACCATATCTTCTTCAACTGCTTCTCCTTTTTCTTCAAGAAGCGATTGAATAGCTTTTTCAGTTTCATCATATTTTCCTTCGCCAAAGTGGAAATAGCGGATATTTCCGTCTTTATCAACCAGGTATTTTGCCGGCCAGTAGCGATTATTGTATGCGTCCCAGGTTTGGTAGTCATTATCTTGGGCAACCGGATAGTTTATTTTGTACTGCTTTATTGCATTTTCTACATTTTGTGTGCTTTTCTCAAATTCAAATTCCGGAGTATGGACTCCAACTACCACAAACCCTTTATCTTTATATTTTTCATACCAGCTTGTTATGTAAGGCAATGTCCTTATGCAGTTAATACAGGTATAAGTCCAAAAATCAACAAGTACCACTTTCCCTTTCATCTCTCCTATTGTTAATGGTGGTGAATTTAACCAGTTTGTTATGCCTACAAAATCAGCAGCTTTACTATAAAAAGGAAGCTTATCAGATGTTGTTGGTGAGAATGGTTTTTTTAGCATATCGTCGATTTTTTTATCATCTCTACTGCGTATTAGATTAAGTTGGTTCTGGACTCTCGGATTGGATTCCAGTTTAACAACAAAATCTGTGTAAGCCGGGAAAGCATCTAAAAGTTTTACCTGCAGTGTTTTGTCAAAATTTGTAAATATTGCAAAAGCAGTAAGGATCATTACAGCTCCAAAAACTTGCTGAATCCTTCCGGTATATTTTGATAAAAATCTGCTTCGACTAAATACTGCGTTTCCAGCAAGAGCAAATATAAAAAGAGGAATTCCAACTCCTATAACGTAAACAATTGTTACAATTACAATTTGAAAATTAACAGCCTGTGTTGCTGCAAGAGTTGCAATTGTAGCAAGGATCGGGCCGGCACATGGCGACCAGACAATGCCTAGCGCAATACCTGTTGCTAACCCTCCTAAAAATCCATCACTTTTTTGTCCAAGTAAACCACCTGTTTTACTTGTCAGGCTGCTTACCGTTCCTTCAAGACGAGCGCTTAATGCTGGGATAAGAAGCGTAAGACCCAAAAAAGCAATTATTACCACGGCAAAAGTTCTTAGAATTGTTGGGTCAAATTTAAATACTGAAACCAGATAGGAAATTGTAAGAGTGAATATTGCAAAACTTACCAAAATACCAATAACAACTCCCAGAGGTTTTCTTCTTCCTCCTGTTGCAGTTGAGGAGAGAATAATCGGAAGAAGAGGCCAGATACACGGAGCCGTAATTGTAATAAGACCTGATATAAAGGCAAAGATTAACAAAAGAATCATATTATCTGTAATTATTAATCTCCTCAATTACTTGATCGCTATTCCATTTTTCGGTTTTTTGAAGTACTTCTTCTCCGTTTACAAGAATTACTTTTGTGTGCTGGTAAGGTATTGCAAACTGTTTGGCTAAAGTCTTCTCATCTTCATCGGTCTGGTCATCATTAAAGTTTACTCTAAATCCTACTACATCATCAAAGCTCATTTGATCAAAAGCCTGGTTAATATCAGGGCTTTCGGCCCTGCAGATTGGGCACCAGTTAGCGTAAAAATTTAGAAATATAATTTTATTTTCACTTAGTGCTTTTTGATAGTCATCTTGATTAAAATCTAAATAAGGAGTGGTTGAACCAGCTATTACTTTCCCTTGATAACCACCGTCATTCATCACGTTACTCTCTTTTTTTAATGGAATATTATCATCCACTGCAGATTTATTATTAGATAAAAGAAAATAACCTCCTCCAAGTAAAAGGAGAGCAAGTACTGCTACAAAAATTATTTTATTATTCATATATGAAAACGATTGTTAATTAATCTATTATAATATAGCAGATATGAGAAAGATTATACTAGCTTCAAGTTCTCCAAGGCGGAAACATTTATTGGAAATGATTGGGCTTAAATTTACTGTACACGAGAGTAAGTTTAAAGAAGTAATGGATGAAAAAATTCCTGCTGATATATTATGCAAAAAGTTAGCTTACCAAAAGGCCAAGGATGTTGCAAAAAGCTACAAAGACGCATTGGTAATTGGAGCAGATACTTTTGTGATTTTGGATAACAAATATATAGGCAAAGCAAAAGATGATAAACAAGCATATGAGATGCTTTTAAAATTAAGCGGAAAAAAACATATAGTTATAACAGCATTTGCAATTATTGATTCTAGGACAGGAAAACATGTAACCGAAAGCATTAAGTCAAATGTATATTTCAGAAAATTATCGGATAAAGAAATAAATTTTTACGTGGCATCTGCTGAACCAATCGGAAAAGCAGCAGGTTATGCCATACAGGGAATTGGCGGATTATTTGTAGATAAAATTGAAGGAGAATTTTTTACCGTGGTTGGACTTCCTATAGGAAGAATAATACAATTGCTTCCTGATTTTGGAGTTGATTTTTTTAATGAAAAAAAATCTTAGTTTAATTTTCTTTCTTCTTCCCATTGTTTTATTTACTGATAATGTTTTTGCTCAAACTGCTGTGGTTATTAATCAAATTAGGGGTTTGGAACAGTGTTGTCAACCTGGGAATATGGATTTGGTTAACGCGGTTTATAACGATAGAGATATTAGGAATTTAGCGGTTGGTTGGGCTGTAAGATACGACGCATTATCTAATAAACAAATTACTAATTCTCTTAAAGGAGAGATTGGCGGTTTACTTGAGATAACTCCCGATTTTGCTAAAGAAAGCGGAGTTGAATACAAAGCGGATGAAATGGGAAATGATTGGCATTTGGGTAAAAATGTTTTTTTAATTGGATACACTCAAGAAGAAAAAAAGAAACTTATTGATACTTATTTTAATAAATTTAAAAATGTTTTTGGATACTATCCTTCATTTACAGTTTCCTGGATGATTGATTCCTGGTCTTTAAATTATTTATCCGAAAAATATGGAGTAAAATTACATGAGATTACAAAAGAGCAGTACCAGACAGACACCTATACTTTATATGGAGGCATATTTAACAATCCCTATTATCCTTCAAAAACCAATCCTATTATTCCCAGCAAAACAAATAGTCCAATAATAATTATCCGCCAGACAATTTCTGATCCAATATATAATTATGGAAGCCCTGAGGCTTATTACACTTCCCAGCCAAATGATTATTTGTCAGACGATATTGAAAAAAAAGACTTTTCCTATTTTAAGAAATTAGTTGATAACATATCTAGTCAAAAATCAGGATTTCCACTAGCTGTTTTGGGGTTTGAGAATTCATATGATTTTGACAAATACAGTACGGAATATATAAACCAGCTTAAATATTTGAATGAGATAAATACTAATATTCTTAGTCCGTCCGCAATGGTAGCAAAATTCAGATCAGATTTTAAAAAAAATGAACCTTTTACAATAAATGCTTTGGATGAAAAATCCAATATAAATGTTAGATGGTACTTTTCTCCATCCTATCGAGTACGAGTATTAACTAAAGATGGAAAAACGATAATTACTGATTTAAGAAATTACGCTTCTATTGACGACCCGTATACAAAAAATCCTGCAGATATAGACAATAGTTATTATATAGCACCGTACCTTATTGACTCATCACAAGTGTCTACTGATTCTATTGGAATAGTTATTGGAAAAGAAGAATTTATTAAGTTTAAGCCTACTGACATTGTCATCACCGACCATTCGGCCTATTTTCATTTCTCAAAAGACTATTTTTTAGAAGATCTATTTGAGTTGAATGACGAATTGAGTATAACATTAGAAAATAATTTTGATTTTGTTTTTAGTCCAGAAGGAGATCATATTAAATTGGGATACAAAAATGGAATTAAATATATTTTTCTTTTTAAACTTTATAAATCAGGAAGTGAATATAAATTGCAACCGGTTAATTATTTGGATTTAAATGGTTTTGAAGTCATGTTCCAGCCAGATAGATCTGATTTGCCTTTAGATCCTGGTAAATCTACTTTTTATTGGAATAATATTTCTGCAACAGTTAATAGGAATCCAATTAGGTTGTTTATAAATTTGCAAAATAAACTTTCAAGACCAGCAAGAGCTAAATCTTTTAGTATTGAATTTAGCAAGAATGAAGGGATTAATGTTAGTTATCCTTCGGATTTTGATTCTAAAATTACTTCCTGGTTTGTCGATATCTCTTCGTCACGTCCTTTGTCAACCAATGTTTCGGTCCTTGTTGACGGCGTGGAAGTTGATAAACAAAAAATATTTTTTTTACCAAACTGTAAAGCTGATCCAATTTCCTGTTTGACATCTTTACAAGACGTTATACAATATGTTTCTTACAACTTGTCACAAGTTCCTGCCAAACTGTTTCCTGCTCCACAAAGGTATGAAAAAGACTATTGATGAGATTATCGCTGATTTCAGAAAACAAAGGCCATCATATTCCTCTGCTTTAAAAATTGTTATCGCATTCAGGAAAAAGAACCCGACTCTTGAAAAAGACAAATTATTTAATATTTCCAAAAAAATGTGGGAGTCAGGTAATCAGGAAGATAAAATGATAGCAATTAAACTATTAGAGGCTTACAGCAGTTATCTATCATTCAAAGATATGGAGTTGTTTGAGAATATGATTTCTTCTTCCCAAAGCCAGGTTTTAGTTGATGAAATATCCTCGAATTTAGTCGCCGCGGTTCTTAATAAAAACAAAAGAGCTTACGATTATATTAAAAAGTGGTTTGATTCTAATAATGACTGGTTAAAAAAGGCAAGCCTTATTTGCAAATCTACTTCTTTTTAGCTTTCTCTCTGCCTGACATTTTCCAAACAGGACCCTGAAGAAATACCATTATTGTTCCCAGGAGTACAGCTACCCAGAACGAGGATATGCCAAGTCCGGTAAAATCTGCAAATCTTGCTATAACCCAAATTCCAACAATATTTACAATAAGGTAGGCAATTACCATGTTGTTTTCAGTTTTTATCTTTATCTTAAATAAATCAAGTAATATCGGAACTAATGCAAGAAAAATAGTGAGAAGAAATCCTCCCAACATAGACGCAATAACCGGGGAGCGGATGTTATTTCCAAGAACAAGAAGATTAGGAAGGATTATAAATGCAATATAGAAAAAAATACTATTAGTTATCCAGAAGCTTAGTACTGTAACTGCATTCATAATGCTATCATATACATATGAGGAAATTTTTTTCAATAGTCTTTTTTATATTTTTTTTCATCCTGTCAGTGCCTTCTGTTTTAGCATCTGAAGCGATCAATTCTTTTAGCAGTAATATTCAAATCAACAAAAAGGGGACTATTAATGTTTCTGAAACTATAGTTTATGATTTTAGCAGTAGCGAAAGAAGGGGTATATTTAGGGAAATTCCATATATTGATACAAATAAGGAAGGTAAACAGTTTGAATTAGGGTTTGACGTTATTGACGTTACAGACGAGAACGGAAAAAGTTATGCTTATAAAGTTAGCAACGACGGGGGAAATATAGTTATCAGGATAGGCAAAGAGGATTTATACATAACTGGCATACATACTTATGTGATTTCTTACACCGTTTCTGGAGCAATAAGATATTTTTCCGACCATGATGAGTTGTATTGGAATATAACAGGAAATAACTGGAATGTGCCAATAGAAAAATCTCAAGCGCAAATATTTTTAAACTTTAATAATGAGCGTCCAAAAGTAGAATGTTTTGACGATTGCAATATTGATATTGTTGATAATTCAAACATTAATATTACTTCTACTCAGTTATTTGAACCAGGTGAGGGTCTTACTTTTGTTGTAGGTTTTCCAAAAAACCTTGTTGCGGTTTTAGAGCCTAAAGAAGTTGTAAATTTCTGGGATACGCTACTTGGCAAACTTACTCTTATATTTTTAATCATTCTTGGTTTTATTTATTATTTTATTGCTCCTTTTATCGTTTTTGTTCTGTGGCTGTCATATGGCCGGGATCCTAAAACTTCGTCACCTGTCAGGGCCTGGTATGACCCGCCTAAAGATAGCCATGGAGTAAGCCTAAAACCGGCAGAAGTCGGCACTTTAGTTGATGAGCATGCAGATACTAAGGATATCTCGGCAACTATTGTTGATTTGGCAATCCGCGGCTACTTAATGATTAAAGAGCAAAAGAAAGGGAAATCATTCCAACTTACTAAAACTGACAAAGACCAGACTAAAGGGTTAAATAAATTTGAAAGTGTACTCCTTGAAGGACTATTTAAAGATAAAGATTCAGTTTCAACCACAGATTTAAAAGGATCATTTTATAAAACTTCAACAGAAGTTCAAGACCAATTGTATGAAGATCTGGTAAAGAGGGGTTTTTTCCCTAAAAACCCTAAGAAAGTAAGGGATAAGTACTATATATTAGGAACAATTGCATTTACTACCTTTAATTTATTCTTAGGCATAATGTTATTCGTATTTGGAAGGATAATGCCCAGAAAAACAATTTTTGGAGCAGTGAGCCAGAATACCGCTTTAGGCTTAAAAAACTTTTTAGGATCCCAGGCGAGACAGTTGGAATTTCAGGCAAAAAACTGGCATATGTTTGAAAAGCTTCTACCTTACGCAATAGTTTTTGGAGTTGAAAAAATATGGGCAGAGAGATTTCAGGATATTGATATTAAACCTCCCCAGTGGTATCAGGGTTCTGATTCCGGGAGATTTAATTCCTACCTCTTTGTTAACAATTTAAATAGGGCAACAAACAGCTTTTCGAGTATGTCTTCTCCCCCCAGTTCTTCAACTTCAAGCAGCGGATTTTCGTCAGGCTTTTCCGGCGGTTCCTCAGGAGGAGGTTCTGGTGGAGGTGGAGGAGGGAGCTGGTAAGTGCTACACTTAATATATGGATGAGGGTCAAATAAAACCTGTTGATTATAGTCCTTCGAAAAAACCTGTTTATATTATTACTTTTCTTCTAATATTACTACTTGTTGAAATTGCGGTTATTATCACTCTTTTAGTTGGGAGAAATAGGCAGCCTGAGGTAAAGATACAGCCAACTCCGATACCTACAGTAACCACAATTCCCCAGGATAACACGTCTACATCAAGTTCAATAGTTTACTCCAGAGATAATAATATCTGGTCTGTCAGGCCAGATGGTACCCAACTTAGGCAGATAACTAGGGATGGAGATGGGACTACAATTACTTACCCTTCATACATGTTTATAGATAAAGATATTCTGGTCTTTATAAAATGTATTATTTCCCAATCTTCCTGCTCTGTTATTGAAAGAAACTTAATAACAGATACCGAAACTCCAGGGATTGATATTCCTACTTTAATTACCAATTATAGTCAAAGTACTGATAATGATCCCGTTTTTGCTTATATAACTTCAGCAAGCAGCGGATCGTCAAATCTGGTTATGAAAATTGGAGATAATACAGAAACTATTATAGAATTTGCTCCCGGTTTAGGAAGAGGTGGTAGCTTTAGTGACGAACAGTCGCTTAAATTTTCTGCGAATAACCAGTATTTATTAGTTGTCAATACAGGAACCCAGCCTAATATTGACGACGATAAAACAAGTATCTGGATTGTTGATAAAAAAGGGAATATCGTTGATACAATTGGCGGTGATTTTGCTTCAAACGCAGTTTGGGAGAGTAATAACAGAATTTTATATTTACAGTCAGGTAATTTATACCGTCGCGTTGTGGGATCGGAGTCTACATTAATTGGCCCACTTGATGGTTACAATATTAGTATGTCCTCAGATGGCAAAACCTTTTTATATTGGAATACGTCAGATGATGGAACAACCATTGTTAATACATATACATTGGCTGATAACAAAACTCAGGAAGTGACTGGTAATATCAGTTCACCCAAGTGGGTTGATTTAAACTCTTTTGCAGGATTTTCTACAATTAAGTCAGAAGAATCTATGTTTGGATTTGAACTTGATGGTTTAGTAAACTACTCAATAGCAAATAGCAAAATCACTACTTTAGATAGCAATTCCTCAATTTGGAACGTAGTCGTCTCCCCCTAACAATACTTTATATTAAGGAATTTCTTCCTGAAGCACCCGACCTGTATATTTCTGCTCTAACATTTTATAGACTTCGAATATACTGCTGCGGCCAGCACCGTATTTTCTTTTTTCCTGCTCATAAGCTTCATTTAGTCTTACCCACTCGGCTTGGATATCTGGATTTGCGCTAAAATATCTTTTTACTGCCGTTATCCAATGCTGCACCTTTCCCGATTTATCAAATACAACACGGGATGTTGTAAAAACATATTTAGTATAAGGTTTTTCAATGACGCTTTTTCTATAGTGATTAAAGTCTAAATGACTCATGCCTAACTTTATGCCTTGATAAAAAGTTGTATCAAATTTAAATAACCCAGGGTAACTTCTGTAAATAATAAAAGTGTCAATATCTGATTTTGGGTGATAAGTTTCTTTAGCAACACTTCCAAAAACCAGTAAAGCGAGAGGTTCAGGTTTTTGTTCTAATTCCCTACCAAAAGAATTTAATGCTTCTAAATGGTTCATTATAGTTTTATGAATGTGTCATATTTCATTTTTTAACTTGGACAAAATACTCCGATCGGCTGATTTTGTCTCTAACTTAGCATTGACTTTGGGATTTATATCCCAGTTATATTATGGTATTATACCAACTTAGTTAATAAAAATATGAACATATGTTGAAAAAAGTTTACTCGTCTACATTTCTTTATTTTTCCTAACTTCATCTTGTTTCCAAGATCTTCTTTAAGTTGAATTATCAATTTTATTCTTATGGAGTTAATTTATGAAAAATATTCAAAAAATGGATTTATTACTTGCTTTATACATTTCAGCTATAGTTTGTGCTGAGTTATTAGGAAGTAAAATATTTACGCTGTTTGGGGTTAATGCCTCTGTTGCAATATTTGTTTTTCCCCTGACATACACCATAAATGATGTAGTTGTTGAGGTATATGGGAAAACTAGAGCCAGAAGTTTTGTTAAAAGCGGTTTTGTAATTTTATTATTTCTTTTTACTTTCACTTTGCTAGCAACAGTTTTACCACCAGCCTCAAGATTTAAGGATACAAACGATGCGTATAATCAGGTTTTTAACAAATCTCAAAGAATTATTATCGCCAGTTTAATAGCGTTCTGGCTAAGCGAGAGATTTGATGTATATTTATTTTCTAAGATTAGACAGAAACTTGGTGAGAAAAAGTTATGGCTTAGAAACAATTTATCAAATTTCATAGGGCAGTTTGTTGATACAACAATTTTTATGTTTCTTGCCTTTTATACGCCTGGAAGTTTAGGATTTATTATTTCTTTAATCCTTCCTTACTGGTCGCTTAAATGCTTATTTTCCTTAGTCGAAACACCATTTACTTATCTAGGAGTTAGGTGGTTAAGGAAAGGAGAGGAGATATGAAGGTAACGCTTGTTTTAGTTACCTCAGTTAATGGGAAACTTACAGAAGGAGATAACACAAACATTTATAAGTGGACTTCTAAAGAGGATCAGCAATATTTCTTTTCACTAATTGAGAAAAGTAGAGCAATTATTATGGGAAGAAAAACGTATGAAGCTGCTAAACATAAAATAAAATTAGTACCTGGTAAACTTAGAATTATTTTAACCAAAAATCCAATAAAATATACTAATATTACAGGACAGTTGGAATTTTCAAGTGAGCAACCAAAAAAAATAATTGACAGGCTTAGAAAAGAAAACTATCGCGAAGTTCTTATTGTAGGAGGAAATAGTGTAGCAGCTTCATTCTTAAATGCTAAACTGATTGACACAATTTCCTTAACCCTGGAACCATACTTATTTGGTAGAGGGATACACTTTCTTGATAAAGAGATATCAGCAGTAAAACTTATTCTTTTTCGGGTAAAGAAATTAAATAACCGTGGGACATTATTATTACAATATAAAATAAACAGGTTAGAACTTAAGTCTTTTTTCTAGTGGTTGTGCCATAAATTTTTTACTATTTAAGATTTAAAGGAATGTATTTCCCATAAAATGATCGGATAGAACCTTCATCTAAAAGAAGTTTATGCTTATGAAACTTGTGAGGCATGAGAATTAATTATTTGAGCAACTTCTTCTACTGTGCCTTTAATGGTTTCTACAGATACATGAGGATACAACTGATGGATTGCTTCAATAGGAAAATCATCATTTAACAAAAACAATATCTGATCCACTGGGATTCTGGTACCTTTTATTACAGCTTTTCCTCCTAGTATATTTGAATCTGAAATTATATATTTTTTCATTTAAATTATCTTCCTTTCTATCTTATCACAGTTAGTCAAATCTTCCCGCAAGCCTTCTCATGGTACAATTTACCTATGGAAGATTTAAAAAGGGAGCTTAGTAGTCTTAAGGAAAAGCTCCGTTACTTTGATAAGAAAAAGGAGATAGAAATGCTTTCCCAAGAAAGCGCAAATCCGGTTTTCTGGAAAGACCATCAAAGTGCCTCCAAAAAAATGCAGCACCTTTCCGGCTTACAGAAGGAAATAGATGAAGTTGATATATTGGAGTTATTACTTGAAGAGGGAAATAAAGAAGGGTTAAAGAAAGGATTGGATAAATTGTCTTTCAAAATGTTTTTGTCAGGCATACATGATAGGGATGATGCCATCTTTGCAATTCATGCAGGTCAAGGTGGGACTGAAGCAATGGATTGGACAGCCATGCTTTTCCGGATGTATACAAGGTATATTGAAAAGAAAGGCTGGAGTTATGAGATTATAGATGAAACTATTGGTGAAGAAGCGGGTTTAAAAACAATTGTAATAACCGTAAGTGGTGCATATGCATACGGTTACCTTAAAAGTGAAGCTGGAGTACATAGGTTAGTAAGACAATCCCCTTTTAATGCAGATAAGTTAAGACAAACATCCTTTGCGCTAGTTGAAGTGTGGCCTGTCGTTGAAAATGATCCGACTATTGAAATTAAGCCTGATGATATTACTGTAGATACATATAGATCTGCAGGTAAAGGCGGTCAGAATGTTAATAAGGTAGAGACAGCTGTAAGAATCAAACATATTCCAACAGGCATAATCGTTGCAAGTCAGTCACAAAGATATCAGGCCCAGAACAAAGAAAATGCCATGAAGCTTTTGAGATCAAAACTATGGGAGATTAAGGAAGTAGAAAGACAACAAAAGGAAGCAGAACTTAAAGGAGGGTATAAAAAGCCGGGATGGGGAAATCAAATAAGATCATATGTACTGCACCCTTATCATCTTGTTAAGGACTTGCGTACTGATTATGAAGTAACAGATACAGATATGGTTCTAAACGGCGAAATTGATAAGTTTATCGAGTCCTACTTGAAAAAGTATACCACTTCGTAGTAGGATGGTTTAATATTATGGATAAGAAGATAGAGGTAAATAAAAATCCCAATGTTGAAGTTCCAATTGAAGATCCGGCTTTGGCTAAAAAGCAAAAAGCTGGAATGATTGCCGGAGTTATTGTTATTATTTTCGCTGGTATTTTGTCAGGTTATTTTCTTTCTGGGGCAAAAGGAACAGGCCCTTCTGGTACAAGTGGTACTGTTAATAGTGAAAAGGTAGTTGGTTCAACAAATACTCAAGAATATCCTGATTTGGCAGAAGGCACGCTAGAAGTCGGTGGAATTGATGGAGAAGGAACTCACCGTTTAATACGTCCAGGAGGGGATAGTCAGACAGTTTACCTGACTTCATCTGTAGTTGACCTTGATCAATTTGTTGGTAAAGAAGTTAAAGTATGGGGTGAGACTCATACGGCCCAAAAAGCGGGTTGGTTTATGGATGTTGGAAGAGTAGAAGTTAAATAGTAAACTATGCATTCTAAGTCTTCAAGCAGTTACCCTCTGGCCTTGATACTTGCAACCTTTTCGCTATCACTTTTTGCAGGTATAATTTTAAGTCTTGTAATACAGCAGTGGTTTTTTTCAAACTTTGAGCTAATTAAAAAGATTCAAGCAAAAGAGGAAGAAGTGATACTAGAAAATACATTAAATAAATACAATTTTTGATATCATAGAACTATGTTGGATTTTTCAAGTGTTAGCAAGAAGTTTGGGATCTCAACAGCGTTGGACAACATATCTTTTACGATTAGTAGCGGAGAATTTGTATTTCTTGTTGGTCCATCTGGTGCTGGAAAAACAACAATTCTCAAACTTATTATAAATGATATGGTTCCGACTTCAGGAAAGATTACTTTTGACGGCAAAGATATTACAAAACTGCATTCTTCACAGACGCCCTACTTGAGACGCAAAATAGGAATGATTTTTCAGGATTTTAAAGTTTTAAACGATAGAACAATTCTTGAAAATGTTAGCGTTGCGCTTGAAATTTTAGGGAAAAAGAAATCAGAAATAATTTCGCAATCTCTTAAAGTCTTAAAATTGGTAGGTCTAGGAAATAAAGCGGATTTTTTTCCAGCTCAGCTGTCAGCAGGTGAGCTGCAAAGAGTAGCAATTGCAAGGGCTGTAATTGGTAACCCAAAGATGTTATTGGCTGATGAGCCAACAGGCAATCTTGATCCTAAAACCGGCTGGGATATCTTAAAACTATTAAGTTCAATTAATAAAAAGGGTACAACAATAATTATGGCAACACACAATGCTGACATTGTAAACAGCATGGATAAAAGAGTGATTAAATTATCTGCAGGAAAAATGATTAAAGATGTTAAAAAAGGAAAATATAACTAAATTATGAGCGGATTTACTA
Source organism: Candidatus Gottesmanbacteria bacterium (assembly GCA_016182365.1). Classification (GTDB taxonomy): domain Bacteria; phylum Patescibacteriota; class Microgenomatia; order JACOXO01; family JACOXO01; genus JACOXO01. The sequence continues at coordinate 15,218 of JACOXO010000026.1, forward strand.
TTGCATTAAGATATGTGAAAAGATCGCCGTATCAGGCACTGGCCGCCATTTCAATTATGACTCTTACTTTTTTCGTAGCTGGACTTATTTTCCTGGTAGGTTTAACTTCATCAACGATTTTGACTTATTTTGAGTCAAGGCCGCAAATCACTGCATTTTTTTCAGATAATAAGACGACTGAGCAGATTGCAGATCTTCAGAATAAACTGCAATCTACCGGTAAAGTATCCATGATAAAATACATTTCAAAAGAAGAAGCTTTACAGATATATAAGGACCAGAATGCGCAAGATCCAATACTTCTTGAGATGGTAACAGCAGATATACTTCCTGCATCAATTGAGGTCTCTGCAACCGATGCTAAAGACTTGTCATTTCTGGCTGATATTTTGGACACAGAAGAGGGAGTAGAGGATGTTGTTTATCAAAAAGATGTAATTGATAGTCTTATATCATGGACAAGTGCGATAAGAACTATTGGACTGATGCTGTTTGTTTTTCTAGCGGTTGTTTCTCTTCTTATTATTTTAACTGTAACTGGTATACGTATCGCTTTAAGAAAAGAGGAAATAGAAATTCTAAGATTAGTTGGAGCATCAGGCTGGTATATCAAATCCCCTTTTCTTATGGAGGGTATGATTTATGGAGTGTTAGGTGGTTTTATCTCCTGGATAGTTATTTATATACTTATTTTATATGCAACCCCGTTTTTAAAACCTATTTTTACCGGGCTTCCGATTACTTTGCCTCCTCCTTTAATAATCATGCTCCTTTTCCTACTGGGTAATTCCTTAGGTGGAGGATTATTAGGAGTTATCGGAAGTTTTATTGCTGTTAAACGATATCTTAAGTAAGGTTAATTATGCTTTTTTTCAAAAAATCAATAGTTTTTATAATACTGATCTTTGTTATCTGTGGATTTGGCGTGTTTAAGGCATCTGCCCAGGAAAATAATAGAGCTCAGGACTTGCAGGAAGAAATAAGGGAGCTGGAGAGAAAGTTGGCAGAAACCGCAGATACAAAAAGGACCCTTTCAAGTCAGATTGGCTATATGGATGGTCAAATCAGACTAACTCAACTTCAGATAACAGATACCCAAAACAGGATTAAAGACCTTGAGGATGAAATTGCATCTTTATCCTCCAAAATTGACAATTTAGAAGTATCTCTGACACAGTTATCAGAACTCCTTCTTGATAGGATTTCTGAAACATATAAAAAAGGCAAGATTGGTTCTCTTGAACTGCTATTTTCCTCAAACGACTTTTCCAATTTTCTATCAAGATTTAAATATATCCAGAAAGTCCAGACTCACGACAAACTTTTGATGTATCAAATCCAGGAGGCTAAAAATACTTTTACTGAGAAAAAAGAACTTAGGGAGAAGAAAAAAGGAGAAATGATAGCACTTGAAAATCAGCTGCTTTCGCAAAAGTCAAAACTGGACCAGCAAAAACTTGAGAAGGAAAATCTATTAAAAGTAACTCAAAACGACGAAAAAAGATACCAGCAGTTAAGAGATGAAGCATTAAGAGAGCTTTCCCAAATCCAGCAAGCTGCAGAATTCTTAAAATCAGGCGGGGTTGCAATTAAGGTTAAAAGAGGAGATGTAATTGGGATTCAGGGAAATACAGGTTACTCAACAGGAGATCATTTGCATTTTGGCGTATATAATTATGGATCTATTAATTCGCTTCCTTCAACCTGGTATTACGGAGCCCATGTTGATCCCTCAAGCGTATTATCTTCACGAAGTGTAACCTGGGATGAAAATTGTGGCAACGATGGCCAGAAAAATCTAGGCAGCGGATCTTGGGATTGGCCATATACATCTGAATTTCGAATCACCCAAGGTTATGGGCATACCTGCTATTCCAACTCATTCTATAACGGAAATCCTCATCCTGCTTATGATATGGCTGGAGCTAAGGGAGTGGTCATTCATACTGTTGAAGAAGGGGATGCATATACCTGCAGAAATTGTCTTGGCGATGGAGGAAACGGAGTTTTTATCTTCCACCCCAGCGGTAAAATGACCCTTTACTGGCACCTTCAATAAACGTTACAGTGTTAATACTCATATGATAAGAGATATTGTTTTGGGAGTCTTTTCTGTCGCTTTTTTATTTCTCGCCTCACCAGTTAGCGCTACCGTATACATAAATGAATTAAGTACCTATAAGAGTGAGGATTGGGTTGAATTATATGCTGATTCTGATACTGACGTTTCCGGCTGGATACTAAAAGATAGTACAAGTACGATTGCAACTATTGATGAAGGTAAAGTTATTGGGTCCTCAGGATTTATTTCAATTAATGTTAAAGACCGGCTGAATAGGCCTGGTGATACAGTTATTCTGTATACTAAGGATGAGTCAACAAAGATCGATGAATTTTCATATGGTATTAAAGATGGACCTTGTGCTCCTACCGGTGAATACCAATCTGTAGGACGTGAGACAGATGGAAGTTTATCTCTTGTTAGATTTCAACTAAGTACTAGAGATGCAACCAATGAAGGTGCTCCAAAGGAACCGTGTCCAACTCCATCTCCTACGCCAGTTTCAACCAATACTCCTATTCCCACTCCAACCAAATCACCTACAAATACCCCCACACCGCAACCTACCAAATCTCCAACTCCATCTCCGACAAAATCAGTTACTCCTACCAAATCTCCAACCCCCACTCCAACTCCAACTCAGGAGACAAAACTGGTGCTGGGTGAAACAATAAGTATTACTTCAACACCAACAGTAGTAAAAACAAAATCTTCAACTGTTGCAGTTGGCGCCAAAGTTTTTTTAATTCTTGGGCTTTTGTTCTTAGGAATTGCTATAATTACATTTACTTATAAAATGCAGACTTTATCTTGAGCATAATGAAAAAACTTAACTACTGGTTTCCCTCAATTGTTATTGCTCTTACAATTTTTATTTTAAGCTCCAGACAGAGAATTTCCGTATCAGATGAATTCTTTATCAACTTTGCTTTCTTCAAATCACTCCATGTTGTTGAATATGGGATATTTTGTTTTTTTAATTATCGGGCGATATTAAATACAGTAACTAATGATAAAAAGAAGGCCGGTATTATTAGTTTAGCGATAACTATTTTATATGCCGCAACTGATGAATATCATCAAACTTTGGTTCCTACAAGAACAGGTAAACCTAAGGATCTGATATTTGATACAATGGGTGCGGTAATATCGATTATTTTCATATGGAAATTGTTACCAAATCTGCCAAAACAACTTTTGAAATTGGGGAAAAAATTGGAAGTAGTGTAGCTTCGATACTTGCTTCAAGCGGTGCCTTAGTTTTTGGTTTAACAGGAGAATTAGGGAGCGGGAAAACAACTTTTACACAAGGGATTGCAAAAGGTTTAGGTATTAAATCTGTTGTACAATCCCCTACTTTTATTATTGTACGACATTACCCAATACACAAATTGAATTTTTCTAGTTTTTATCATATTGATTTGTATAGATTATCTGATAAAGGGCAGGAATACGACGATTTAGGTCTGACAGAAATTTTTTCAAATCCGCAAAATTTTGTCGTTATTGAGTGGTTTGATAAAATCGACTCTTATAAAAATTACTTAAAGGGATTGATTGATTTTCAAGTTATAAATGATAATCAGAGAAAAATTACATTCAACGGTTTACATAAATTCACCTGGGAGGAGTTACTTCGAAACACCTCCCCAGGTGGCCCCGCCTCGGGCGGGGACTCCTGGGAGGTGACAAATGGAAAATGATCAAATTATAGATAAAGCCGTAGCAGTTTTAAAAAATGGTGGCATAATAATATATCCTACAGATACTGCCTTTGGTATCGGCTGTTTGGCCAATAACCCAAAAGCAATAAAAATGCTTTTTGAGATCAGAAAGCGTCCCAGTGACTCTGCTGTAACTCTATTAGTTAACAGTATTAATATGGCTTCAAAATATTTTAGGGATTTAACTCCCCAAGTAATTAGATTAATGGAAAAGTACTGGCCTGGCGCCTTATCTATTGTTTATTACTGTAATAAGGATAAAGTAGATCCACTGGTTAGCTCAGGAGGAGATACAGTCGGTTTGAGAGCACCAAATCATAAAATGACCTTGGAGATTATAAAAAGGTCAGACGTTCCCCTTTTGGGACCATCTGCAAATTTTCATAATGGTAAAACTCCATTTAAAATTGAAGATTTAGATAAGGAATTGGTTAAACTTGTAGATTTTGTAGTACCGGGTAAATCTAATGGGAGCAAAGCTTCAACTATTGTTGACTGTACCAAAACTCCATTTCAGATACTCAGAAAAGGTGCTGTAAATTTTTATACCTTATTAATAGACAGCGGTGGTGTTGACAAAACTTCGGTTTCTTTGTCTTTTGGGAAAATTAAATTTAAAAAAGAAGAGAATAGTAAGGCGCAGGTTACACTGTCACTTATAGATAAAATTTTAAAGGAAAATAATCTGAAACTTAAAGATATTGCTCAAATCAAATTGGGTACCCAAAAAGACTCGTTTATTGGTCTAAGAATAGGCCAGACTATAGCAAAAACATTAGGTTATCTTTTGAATATTCCTGTATTTATTATTCTATTTTTCTTTGTATTTCAAACTCCTCAGGTTTTTGCTTTAGATATTAAAAACCTAGTTAATCAATCTATTCAATCAAACTCCTCTACCTATTCTAATTCTAACTACACCAATTCTACAAACAGGTTTCAAACAGGAAATACTATTTATATTAAAATTGATACAACTTCAACAGGAAGTAAAAATCGAATAATTAGAATTCTTGATAGTAATAAAAATCTAGTCAGCAACGTAAATACAAATGTAAAAAGTGCTAATAACCAACTTCAGTATACAGGAAGCATAAATTTAAATAATCCAGGAACTTATTATCTTGACGTTAAGATTGAGGATGATTCAAACAGTTTTTCATTACAGCAAAATATCGAAATTACGGGAACTGGTAAATCTGAAATAAAACCTAAGGAGGAGGTTAATATCTCAATTATTCCAACTGTTTCTGGTGAAAATAAATTCATCGCGTCGAATGCAAGTGATACTATAGCAACACAGACAGCCCAGCAGAATAACATTATTCAAAACATTAAAAATCTTTTCAATAAAATAGGCCAATATTTACTTAATTTTGTTAAAAATAATCCCTTGACAAGAAAATAGATTAAAGTTAGGATCGAAAAAAGTTCTAAACTGCCCAGAATAGCAAGGGCAGTTTTTTTGTCTATATGCAAAGAATAAAAAACGCATCAAAATTTAAAAAACTCTTCGTTTTGCTTAGCAGTATTATCGCTATTTCCTTCTTAGGTTTCCGTTTAGTCGCTACAAATAACAAAACGGCAAATATTGTAGATCCAAAAGTAATCGGCGCAACGTCGGCCCAAAAAGTGGAACTAAATAAGGAGATGGAGTTTGAAATACAGACAATAAATGATTCAGGTCAATTTTTGTCCAAAAAAGATAAAATTAAGTTTATTATCACCGAGGCAGAACTTAAAGATTCAATAAAAGTCAAAGGAGAGGAAAGGAAAGCCGGCGAAGGACAAAAATATTTAATTCTAAGAATTGAACTTCAAAATGATACACCAGACAGATTGGCTATAATTTCAGGCAAGTATGTAAGGCTACTAGGACTTGAGGATAAGAAGTTTTCTCCAGACTTTCATAATGCAATGATTGCTATCGATCCTTTGTCAGTAAGACGGGATCTGGTTGCCTATATTGTAAACAGTGATTCAAATACTTTTAAATTTCAAATTGGTGAACTTGAAGGCGAGAAACAGGTTATAGAAATAACATTTTAATACTTTTTGAAAAAAGTTATGTCTATATCAGATTACTCAACAAAACGAGTAAGAGATGATCTTCTTGACGAAGTAAAATTAGCACTTAAAAATATTAGAGGCTGGGGTTCGGTTGAGATTTTTGTCCAGAATTTCAAGGTTACACAAATTACAGAAAGAAACATTAAAAAAACAGATCACAATATAGATTAGGCCCTTGACACAGATCACGAAGATAACTATAAAGTACAGTACAGATTTAACAAAATAATAAAATAGTTGCTGACCGTAAACGGAGGCTATTCCCGAGCTAAGCTCGGGGGTAGTCTCTTTTTTGTTAACAAAGACTAACGCTCATTACTAATTCGCATAAATCTTTGTAAAGGAGGTGAATAAAATAATATGAACTTAGTTAAAAAAATCGCTGTTGCAGGTGCAACCGTGACACTAGCTTTGGGAACATATGCAGTACCGGTTTTTGCAGCAGCCGAAGGAACAAACGAAGGTATCACAAACGATAGCTTCGCAGACGCTAAGGCTTACGATGATGATGAAGTCAAAGTTAAAGTCAAAAACGAAGACACAGACTTTTTCAACTTCGATTCCGCTCTTGCTACCTCTGGTCTAAACGAACAGAGCTACAATGATGACGGAAATAACCTTACAACAGAAAGCGGAGGAGCCTGGTTTAAGACAGATAACTTCCTTAACGTAAACGAAACAACTGGTCATGGGGGAGCGCTAGCCGCAAATGAAGATATATCAAATTCTTCAGATGGTGATGCAAAAGCCTCAGATAATGATCATGTACGTGTTAAGAATGAAAATAAACACACCACAGTTTGGAATCTCACTCTTTCAATTGCTAATACTGGAGCAAATACTCAGGATTACAATGAGGATGGAAATTCCTTAATAGCTGGAGGTGCAGAATCACTTGCCGTAACTTCAAACGTTGTCAATCACAATAAATTGATTGTTGGGGCGGATGATTCATCAGCAATTGCAATGAATTCAAATATAACGAATGACAGCTTTGCTGATTCTTACGCATCTGATGATGATTATGTAAAGGTTTATAACAAAAACGAATACACCGTTGTTGGTAACGTTACAACATCAATTGCTAACTCAGGAGGCAACTCCCAGAGTGACAATGATGATGGAAACGATATGACAACAGGTCAAACTTCATCAGTTGCTGTTGCGTCTAACTACGTTAACGTTAATGAAACCAAAGTCGGAGGAGGAGGAGCACAAGCTTCCAACAATAACATCACTCAAGATAGTTTTGGTGATAGTAAAGCCTCAGATAATGATTACATTAAAGTTAAAAACGAGAATAAAGACACAACTGTTACAAACGTAACCGTTTCAGTTTCCAACTCAGGTGATAACACCCAAAGCGGAAATGAAGACGGAAACACCATGACAACCGGAGATGCTTCAGCAACAGGTCAAACGACCAATGTTGTTAACGCAAATCAGGTAAACTGGTAACCGTTACCTTACCCAGGGGACCCACTTAGGCGTCCCCTAGGTAAGGGACAAAAAATTATGAATAAAAAGATAATTTCTACCACACTTATATTTTTACTTATTTTAGGAAATATTATTCCCTTGAGGTCTTTTGCTCAGGAGGCAACTCCAACAACAGAACCTTCTAGCGAACAGATTAGAGAGGAGGAAAAAGCAAGAAGAGAAGTAGAGAAACAGGCTGCAATTGCTGAAAGAGAAGCACAGAGTGAAACTGAAAGAGCCATAAGAAGAGGAGATATTACTCCAACTCCTACAGCTGTGCCAACAGAAGTTCCTACCCCAGTAGTTGAGGAAACTCAAGTTTCGGATACCACTGGAAGCGATTCTGAAACTACTGCTGATCAACAAGCAGATGTTTCCAATGAAAATTCCGCAACTGTTGAAAATAATAATTCAACCTTATCTAATACTGGAGACAATGTTGTTTCCTCTGATTCAGCGCCAACACCAACAATTACCACAATACCAGTTTCTACCAGTGATCCGTTACCAGTTTGTGAGAATGAGGCAAATACAAGCGCAGACGTTGCCGGTGAAGAAAATACATTACTGTACGATTCGAGCGAGGTAGCGCCAGTTGAATCAGAAACCGTAGCAGAGACTAATTCAAACGAAAGTCAATTACAAGACAACGATTCTGTTGAAGTTGAAAACAGCAATTGCGCTTCATTAACCAATGAACAGGATGTAAATAGCAACACCGGGGGTAATGATGTTTCAGATAATGGCAGTGTTAAGGCTGCAACTGGTGGTGCGTCAGCTGATTCCACAATGACAAATAAAGGTAATACCAATACAACATCTTCAACAGCAGATGAAGAAGTACAAGGCCAATCTTCATCAACACAAGAACTCGATAGTTTAGGTGCTGATAATAATAATCAAATCTATGTAACCAATGATGTAAACGTAGAATCAACTAGCGGTGCTAACAGTGTTAATGACAATGATGGTAGAGCGCTGTTAACCACAGGTGATGTGGACATGATGGTTACTTTGATGAATATATTAAATATGAATATAACTGGTGAGGATTTCACACATCTTATTGTAAATATATTTGGAGATTTATCGGGTGATGTAGATTTGAATACTATTGCCGGTAAACTAGGTATGACTGAGGATGAATTCGAAATCCTTCTTGAGAATGAAGAGCATATGGCTGAAAAACAAGAACAGTTGCTAGAAAAGCAGGAAAAAGAGGCAAAAATTAAAAATAATAATGATGCTCAAGTTGTTAACAATGTAAATGTCACAGGTGTTTCTGGCCTCAATACATTATCAGGTAATGAAGATAAAACAGCTTTAATGACAGGAAGAATAAAAATCCTTGTTGCTCTTATAAATTTTATCAATACAAATTATTCAGGATCAGATTGGTATTTTGCCATGATAAATGTATTTGGTAGTCTTAACGGAGATTTGATTTTACCTGATCCCAACTATTTTCTATCAACTGAAGGCAATGTAGCTATAGATTCACAAGTTGGTGATTTAACACAGGTTAGGGAGCAAAATACAACTGTTACAAATAATAATAATGTTGAAATAGAAAATAATATCTCTGTTACAGGTGATTCTGGGACAAATCTTGCCTATGCTAATGAAAATTTTGTTAAGCAGAATACAGGAAGTGTTACAACTGAATCAAATTTAACTAACTGGTTGAATATTAATATACTTGGAAATAATTGGGTTCTTCTTGTAATTAACGTTTTTGGTACATGGTATGGTCAGATCTTAGGTTTTCCTGGACAGGATCCAATAAATTCTCCCCAGTCTGGTACACTTGTTTTATCAGCAGGTGGAACAAATAATACTGGTCCGAATATTACATCAGGATCAGATACGACTTCAAAAAGTAGTGAAAATACAGATGTACAAAATAATAATACTGCAAAAATTGAAAATAATGTCAATATTAAAGGTATATCAGGTCAAAACACTACAAACAACAACGAAGACCCGGTATTTGTTACAACCGGATGGGTTGATATAACAACTGATCTTCTTAACATAGTAAATATGAATGTTACAGGGAAGAAATGGATGCTTGTGATGGTTAATGTTTTCGGAGATTTTTTTGGAGACATTACCTTCCCAGGAGTTAAAAAAGAAGCTGCTCCTGAATTTAAAGCAGAAGGAGAATTAGTACAAGAATTAGTTGCTGTAGGTTCTGTAGATAGTAATGAACAGATTATTGTTACCCCCACTGTTTCCAAAATACAAACAATAGCTTATGTAAACCAGACTTCAACTGAGCCGGAAGAAAAAATTACTGAGATTGAATCGTTTGCAGCAAATACGAAAGATTCAAATAATGAAAGTAATGATAACGCAACAGCAAGTGAAACTAAAATCCTAGGAATATCTGTTGACAATTCAAATACTACATCACAAATATTAATCCTTGTTGCTCTAATTAGTTATCTTATAGCACTTCGTCTAATAGCTTTCAGAAAAACCTATAATTAATTTTCCTCCCTTGACAGTCTAATTTTCACATGCTAAAAAGGCTTTCCTATGAATAAATTAACAAAATATATCCTGCCCACAATCATTATAGGTCTTATTTCCCTTTTTGTACTAACAAATGTCTCGTTGGCCATTGATGTTCCAACAGCCCCAACTGTTCCTGACAAACCGCACCCTACCTCCCCGCCTACTGCACCAGACAAACCACATCCAACATCACCTCCTTCTGTTCCTACAGTTCCACCAATTACAACTTCACCAGATGGAAAAGCAAGTTCAACTCCAACAACAAAACCTGGTGATGGTGAAATGGGTGGAGGAAACGGTGGAGGTGGAATTGGAGGTCCATCGGGAGATGGTGGCGCTGGTGGAGTAAGTGGCAATGGCGGGGCTGGGGTTCAAGCCCTACCTGCTGCATCAGGTGAAAATACTGATGAAATAATTCTCATGACGATCGGATTATTGATTGTAGCCTATGATTTTAAAAAAGTTATTAGTAAAAAACTCAAAATTTAAAAGTAAAAAACTATTTAAAAGACTTAAAAAGAGCGTTTCAAAGTTCAAACGCTCTTTTTTTGAGGGGAAAACACTATTAATACTCGGTCTTTTAATATTTTTCCTTCCTTTTCTATCAAAAATTGCTAGCAGTTTTGAAACAGCATTATACGCAAGAAACAATATTATTACTTCACAATTTACAGATCAGGACCTGGTCGAAGTTGTAGGAGATTATCCAGTCAAAATAATTATTCCACAGTTAAGAATTGATTTAGAAGTTAAACCATCAAAAATAGTTGATGGAGTTTGGGAAATACATCCCAATGTTGCTAATTTCGGAGTAGGTTCTTCTTTACCTTCTGAAAATGGCAATACAGTTATATTTGCCCACGCCAAGAAAAAACAGTTTGGTCCTTTAAGAGCAGTTAAGAAAGGTTTCGAGGTTTCTGTTCAGACTAAAAATAGTTTATGGTATACATATAAAGTTGTGGAAATGAAAGAAGTTAAACCATATGATATGGAAGTAATTGCTCCCACTAACGAAAAAACCCTAACTTTATTTACGTGCTCCGGCTTTGCAGACAGTAAAAGACTTATTATTGTTGCTAAATAAAATACGTATATGACAGAGCAGAAACCAGAGTTACCAATTAGTTATGAAGGTTTCTTTGATTTCGGAAGAATTGGTCCACACAAGAAATGGTTTGCTGAAAGCAAGACTTTTCAAAGTATTCATACACAATCTGTTAATAGAATTTTGGGGTTAAGTAACTATGAACAATTAGAAGATGCAGTGAATTTCTTTCGTAATACTTCATTTCATTATTTTGTATCTTTATATCTCCACCGTTTTTCTAGCGGACAGTATCAGATATATGATCCGGATTCAGCTAAAAAGGCCTGGGGAAGGAATTTTAGAGATGAGCCAACTGATAAGTTTCCTTGGGAATATACTGATAAAATTATATCCACCCCCGATTGCTTGGTTTACGATCCACGGGATAGACATATTGTTTTAGTTGGAGAATACGAATTGGAACCAACTGATTATAAACTTACTAGAAAAAAGAATGAGATTTTTAAAAAAACAAAAATACACAGATGGTTTCAAGACGCTAGAATATTTTTCGTTATACCTGAAGACAGGGTTCTTTCAGGTTCTTTACACTGCTTAAAGCTACCACAATCATTTAATGAATTAGTTCGTTATCTGGATTTTTTGCAAGGTGTTCATATTAATAATGATATTACTTCTGATTCTATCAATGATTCGGCTAGTATTAATGATGTAATTGACTGGCATTTTACAGATGGGTTTTCACACCACCTTTGACAAATAATTTTATCTATAGTACGGTTTTAACAATATGAGTACTAATACCGCACAAGAACAAATTCAGCCAGGAGAAGCTAAATCAAAAAACCAAACTATTTTATCTTGGTTTAATGAAAATGGTACATTTTTAGAACACTCGAAATCTCTTAACCAACAAGATTCAAATTATCACGGAGAAATAAAAAAATACCAACCACTATCAGCTAAAAGTGAATCTACAACACTAAGGACTGAAATGAATGATTATGTTTCTGAAACAATGTCTGGCTTATGGAGATTAGCAATTCAGCCAGGAGGTTTGTCAAGTAAGGAGGTAATAGATCCAAGACAATTGGCTGGAATACTCTGGGAATTAACTAGACGAATGGACGAGGAGCCAAGAAATGATTCGAGGGACATTTCAGTTGAACCAGCAAGACAATTTATCTTATCAAATAGCGAACAACTATCTGGAATTTTTGGTATGAAAAAAATTGCAGATCATAACCCTGTATTTTTTCCAAATATTAGATTAAATAATGACAATTCCAAAGGTTTTGATCTCGTGGTTGTAGCAGGGGATACTATTTATCCAATAGATATAGCTGATCAACATAAAAATACTTACCCTGATCAGATAGAGAGAATTAATATGTTGAAGGACATTCTAACAGTTGGAAGTGTACAGATGAAAGGTCTAGATAGAAATATTGTACCTTTAACTATACGTTACACTCCGCCTAAAGGACAAGCGGGACATATTTTGCTTTTTGGCACGCAACGACCTGTCACTACAATATCTTCTCCGGTTTGACGAAGAAATCTAGAATAAATAAAAATATCACAATTAAAAATAGTCCAGCGGGACTAGTTATTGTTGGGATAAAGTTTTGGACGAATCCGCCTGGGGATGGAGTTATGCTTGGTGTAGTAATTCCTATAGTTACTGTCTGCTGTGTTCCTGTTGTAGATTCAAATTTCAAGTTAACACTTTTTCCTAAAACTTGAAAAGTCTCATTTGAAACGTTTTGAAAAGTTACTGTATAATTGTTAGCTACATTTCCGGAATATTGCCCACCTCCTCCTGTAGCAATAATAAAAGACGTATTTGTTTGTTGCGGCTGAAAAGTAAGTTTTACATTATATGCGTTTGATACATAGAGAATTGACTGGTCTGCTAAAGAAATAGGTGGAGTATTATCGGTTACCACAATTGTTGTTAATTGAGGGGTTGGAAAAGGAGTTGCAATTGGTGTACTTCCTGGTTGGGTGGGCTGGGGAGTGAACGGAGGAGGTAGAGTTGGGGTTGGGTTAGGATTTGCGTTTGCGTATGCAACTGATGCCCAGTGGATTGTTTCAACTCCATCATTATTATCATCAATATAAAAATCTGCTCCTCCTGATATTCCCTGATTAAACATTGCGTTATCTATTCTTACAGTTTTGTCTGTCCAGACAGCAGTATTTGTCTTATTTATTCTCCAGGCTTCTTTTACACCAGATGGTGAATTGTAATAAAGTGATAAGGAGTCATTACTATTATCAAGATAAGATATTGTAAGATCAACACTATGAGGCCCGCCGGAAATAAAATAGTTATTGTTATTATCCGCAACTCCCTTGAATGCCATTACACTTCCGGGTCCTGTGCTTCTTGTGAATGCTCCTCTATAGTTTCCTCCAATTAAAGGTGATCCATTAAATCCTGACCATCTAGGAGTAGTCTGTGTATTTTTTCCGTCAACATTATTACTTTCAAACTGATC